>JANNUB010000080.1:0-22997 GCA_031394795.1 Ignavibacteriota bacterium
TTCAGCGACTCGATCAGCACCACCGATGGGGAAGAAGTCTCAAACAAGGAAGTAAAAAAGAAGCTGAAGGTGCTGATGGACAAGGAGGACCCGCTGAAACCTCTGAGCGATGACAAGCTTGCAAAACTGCTGAATGACCAAGGCTTGAACATTGCGCGCCGAACGGTGGCAAAATACCGCGAGGCAATGTTGATCCCTGTTGCGCGCCTTCGCCGCAAATTGACGTAAATTCTTACACTCCATAACGACACGAGCAGCTCCCCCATGCCTGAAATCATTCGATCCACTACCGTCGTCGGTCTCACCCATAACGGAAAGACCGTTATCGGTTCCGATGGACAAGTCACTGTCGGCGCCGTCGTGATGAAGCACGGGGCCCGCAAAGTACGCAAGCTGTACAACGACACCGTCCTTGCAGGCTTCGCCGGAGCGGCGGCAGACGCGTTCACGCTGTTTGCCAAGTTCGAAGATCATCTCGAAAAATATCACGGGAATCTTGAACGCGCGGCGGTCGAATTGGCCAAGGAGTGGCGGACGGACAAGTATCTTCGACATCTGGAGGCGCTCCTTGCCATCCTGGACGGCCAGAAATCGCTCGTCGTTTCCGGAACGGGGGAAATCATTGAGCCGGACGACGGAATCCTCGCGATCGGATCGGGAGGGAGCTACGCGCTCGCCGCAGCCAGAATGCTCGTGAAACATTCCCATCTCGCTACACGTGACATCGTCGAAGAGTCCTTGAGAACAGCGGGCGACATCTGCATCTATACGAACAAGAATCTGACGATTGAAGAACTTTGACATGAAAAATTCGATGAATAACTCTACCGAACAACGCGAACGCGAGCTTACCCCGCGCCAGATCGTCCGCGAGCTTGACAAGCACATCATCGGGCAGCACAACGCGAAAAAATCCGTAGCAATCGCGCTGCGCAACCGCTGGCGGCGCCTGCAGGTCCATCCGGACCTTCGGGAAGACATCATGCCGAACAACATTATCATGATCGGCCCGACAGGCGTCGGCAAAACGGAAATTGCCCGGCGGCTCGCGAGGCTTGTGGATGCGCCGTTCATCAAGGTTGAGGCGTCGAAGTTCACGGAAGTCGGCTACGTTGGCCGGGATGTCGAATCCATCATCCGCGATTTGACGGAATATGCCGTGAATATGGTGAAGGCAGAAAAGCGCGCCCGTGTCAATGACAAAGCCAAGGAGTTGAGCGAGGAGAGAATTCTCGATATACTGATCCCCCCTTCACGCAAACGCCAAGCCGCGACCGCCGACGCTCCTTCCAACGGTGGAGATGAGCAGGAGGACAACAAGGCAACGCGAGAAAAATTCCGACAGAAGCTTCGAGACGGAAAACTCGAAGAAAAACTTATCGAGCTTGATGTTCCGGCAACCGAGACACCGCTCATGCAGGTCATCGGCCCGATGAATCTCGAAGAGATGGGAGTGAATATCCAGGAGATGTTCGGCGGGCTGATGCCGAAGAAAATGAAAAAGCGGAGGATCACTATCGGCGAGGCGAGAGCTCTCCTGGCAAACGAAGAGGCGAAAAAGCTGATTGATATAGACGCAACAATCAAGGAGGCGCTGCAACGCGTTGAGAATTCCGGAATCGTTTTTCTGGATGAGATCGATAAGATTGCCGGCGCCAAGTCCCCGGGCGGGCCGGATGTTTCGCGCGAAGGCGTCCAGCGCGACCTCCTTCCGATCGTCGAAGGATCGAATGTCCTGACGAAGTACGGAATCGTTCGGACTGATCACGTGCTGTTCATTGCATCGGGAGCCTTCCACGTCTCCAAGCCCTCGGACTTGATTCCCGAACTGCAGGGACGTTTCCCCATTCGCGTGGAGTTGAATAGTCTGACAGAAGAAGATTTTGTAAAAATCCTGACCACACCTCAGAACGCCCTCATCAAACAGTATGCGGCACTTCTTGCCACGGACGGGGTCGAAGTTGAATTTGCAGAGGATGGAATCAAAGAGATCGCAAAGATTGCGAGCGAAGTGAATGTAAACGTCGAGAATATCGGTGCACGCAGACTGCACACCATCATGACCTCTCTTCTTGACAAGGTTCTGTTCGACGCTCCCGACGAACTGGAGGAAAAGAAGATTGTCGTTACCCGCGAGCTTGTGCAAGGTAAACTTTCCAGTATCGTCAAAAATCGCGACCTGAGCCGCTACATTCTGTGAGTCAGTCGGCAAAATCGCCGATGAGGGGGCTAAAGACTGCACCTGTTGTTTCCGATGAATAATCAGGGTAACAATGTCCTCTGGGACAAAAGTTTGTTATTTGAGCTTTGAAATGATTGGACGAAATTGATATATTGACTCATATCCAAAAATTTTAACGTACAAGTGCTGATCACACCAGATAGGGGAGAAAATCTCATGGAAACTCAAAAAGTCGTGTCAGGCGGATATGCCTCTCAGGCACAATTTACTCAAGACACACCAGGAATAGTCAAATACACCAACCGCGTGCAGGGTCTCGCCTACGGAGGTGCGGCAATGCTCGTCGTGATCATTGGGCTTCGCGCTCTGTATGGGCGACAGATCCCCGAGCAGATTGTCCTCGGCGCTCTGGGGCTAGAAGCGCTCCTGCTCCTGATGATCGCACTGGTGTACTACATGACTCCTGAGGACAAAGGGGGGAGCGCTCCTTCCACCGACAGCCAGATTCTCTCGGGCGAAAAAGAAATCCTGCACCTCATGAAGAAAGAGATCATCACCGGCGAAAACGAGATGATCAAGATTCTCAAGAACGACCTCGTCGGAGGACAACGGGAGATAATCTCCGTGCTGCGCAATGAACTCGTTGCCAGCCAGCGCGAATCAAGCAACGCGTTGCGCAGCGAGCTTGTCGCATCAGGTGCAGAAGCGCTTCAAACGTTGCACCGCACAGAATCCCATGTCGGCAAGTTGAACGAACTTCTCACCAACCAGCAGCAAATGTACAACGTGCTCCGCAGCGAATTGATCAACGGCGAAGCAGAGGCGCTGCGTATCCTACAGCGCATCGAATCGCACATCGGCAAGGTCGTTGAAAACGAAATCGAACGCGTTGTGCAAGCCAAAGTTCAGGAAGTATTCACTGCCATGGTGCGCCAGGAGGTCCACAAGACTCTCGAGTCGAGCCGCAACCACAACAGCTAACCGCAGTGCAGAGAACTTAGGGGAACATACCGATGAAACAAAAGACATCGTTCTACTTCGTGATGTACCTTGTGGCGCTTGTCAGTTTGCTGGAAGTCATGACCGAGCGCGACGAGGCACAACGCGAGATTGTGCAGATACTCGTGAGCAAGATCTCCGAACCGCCGGAGCTGGAAGTGCCCGATACGGTTGTGTGGTTTGCGAAACAGGACAGCCGCTCGCTCATCAAGGTACGCGGACTCGAGAATGGAACCGAGAAGGCCACGATTCTTTATGAGTTGAAATCCGTGGGCGGCGGCGCGCCCGAAGGACTCTCCACACCGATCTCAAAGGATACTGAGGGGAATGGCATCCTTTCCGGAGCCGTTCTTGAAAAGGGATTCTATAACCTTCAAGCGACTGCGCAAGTCAGCCGCGAACTGCCAGCCGATCTCCCGGAAGCTGTGCGAGACCTTATCATACGCCAGCTTGGGAACGAGATTCCTCTCAAGAGCAAGCCTGTAAGCTTCACGCTGAAAGTGGAAGGCGCCGGATCAGCTCCTCCCAAGCTAACGCTCAACGTCGAACCTCCCAAGGACGACAAGTGGATTGTCGGCTCTCCGTACGTCAAGAACATCTATGTCGGCGGGCCGCCGCCGGATATTGTGGATTTCTCCGTCTCCGACGGACGCTTCCATCTCGTCAAAGATATCGGGCGAGTACGGTTGGAGTGGGCAAATCCCATGGTCTCATCGGGACCGATTTCGGTAACGGTGTCGGGACGCGCAAACCGCGGCGCGGCGCCGGAGCTTGAGAATGCAACCACGACCTTCGCCGTCAACATCACTCCGCCGCGATGGGATCCCGATCCGCAAGTTGAGGCATACTGGGATGTGCCGTTCACGTTCGCAAGCGGTGTGCGCGGTCTCGATCCGAACAAATACACCGTCGAGATTCTCGCGAACGGAAATCCCTTTAAATCGCTGTCCGCCGTTGAGTATCCATTCACGTTCAAACCGGAGCGTTCATGGACGTCATTGACGTTCCGTGTTCTCTCGATGGTGAACACGGAAATGCTGCGAAAAGAAATCCCGGTGAAGAAACCGATCGCGCCACAAATCAAAATGGCTGGCTCGACATGGCAAGGAAGCGACTACCTGATAAAATTCACAAGTGCCGATGTCGGCAACGGCGATGTTGTGGTGGACAATGCGTCGGTTGTCCAGCCCGAGGGAATTACGTCGCGGCTCGATACGCGGCGAGGCAAGGCGTTCACGCTGATCGTCCAGAACTTGCAAACGGCGCGGCCAAACGCGATCAAAGTTAAAATCATCGTCACGGGGATTGGCGGTTCCAGAACCGATCAAGTGACACAGGCAATACTTTACTGATAGTAGGGGAACATCATACTGATGAAAAGCACATTCATGCGTACGGCAGTCATTCTCATAACCGCGCTCTCCGTCGGAATAGTCTCAGGCGACGAGTCTGTTGCGCAAGGAAAAAAGAAAAAGAAGAAATCCAAGCAAACATCGAACCAGCCGGCAGCGATTATTGATTCTTCGCTCTCCTTCGTTCCCGTTGCTCAACCGGTGATTGAAAAGGATACACTGCACCTTGGAGACACGCTCAAAGTAATCCGGGGACGTGTCGAACGAGTGCAAACCGTTCTAGACAAAATCACGTTTGGTCCTCAATCGTACTATTTTTCCCGGTTGCGGTCGTGGGTGATCCCGCTCTCGGATGCATTAAACGATTCCGTTGCTCAATATTTCTTCGAAGTGTCGGATAACGACTCGAGCTTTATTGAGAGCCGCGGAGACATTCAAGTGATCGCGACACCGGAGCCTGCGCGCGATCTGGTCGCAATGTATTTTTCCGGAAACAGCAAGGAACGGAAGGGGCAGCGGCTGCGCGAAGCACTGGCGAAGAAACCCGACCGGGCCATGTATCGCCAGATTCTTGAAAGCCGCGAGTACAGCGAAGACAAGGAACTGATTGACCGTAAGTTCAAAATCGCCGATCTCTCGGCGCCGAAGCTGTTGAAGGATGCCGATAGTGTGCATATATCCTTCGACCGTTACGGTTTGGGTGTCGATCACAAAACGGCGACTGTTATGACGATCCGCGTTCCCGACAATCTACGGGTCCGATTCGGCGACTTGTGGGGAGTAGAAGTGAAGCTCGGCTACGACGAATTCAGCCTGCCGTTCTGGACGTCCGGGAACATCGCGTTCCTGGCGATCTACAACCAAATCAAAGTGGGCGGACACATTCCCTTCAAATGGGGCACCGGTGCAGGGTCTCTCTCATCAGTATTCAAGCCGCGGCTCTTAGACGGAACATACGGGGTCTCTACGGAATTCGACTGGGCTTTTGCAGGTGGAGCGTTCCTCATCGGCTTTCCGCGCAGCGACAAGGACGGAACGTTCGCCAATCCCTCAGATGTCTATTACATCAAAGCGGCAGCGAACATCTGGTACTCATTTACCGTCAGTACCGGTGAAAATGCAAATCTGTTCCGTTTCAAAACGGGACTCGGGATCGAGCAAATCGGACACGATTTGCGCCCGACCCCTGGACAAGATGAATTCTCACGCGTTGAAACCCGGTTCTTCTGGGGCCCATACTTCAAGATGTATTACATGAACCAGGGATTTGCGCGGCGTTTCGGTGTGAGCCTGCAGTATTTCAAGGATTACGGTACCGGAGGCTTATGGCTTGAGATCATTCGAGAGCAGTTGCGCGTCGAGTTGAAGTTCACTGCACCTCTGATTCTTCCACGGAATGCATGGGAGCCGGCGTATTTCATGCTGCTCACAATTCCATACACGTTCAGCTTGTGATTCCGAGGAGAATGAAAAGAATGAAACACTTACGTTCGGTCTGTTTTACACTGGTCTTCCTCGTTTTGGGGTGGGGGGGGGTCGCTTCGGCGCAAACTCTTGAGCAACTCAGGACAGACATTGGCAATGCGCGCGAGGATGTCCGATCGCTGGAGAGAATCCTGAGCGAACTCACCATCCTCGACAGCGCGTACACTTCTTCCTTCCCGGTCTGGCAGATGCATGATCCAAACCTCCGGCTTCGCGTGCTCGCAGCGTTTCGCAACCGTGGACTGCAGGCCGGCAAAGATGAAAAGATCATGATCACCTCGATGCCCGACTCACAGACAATCCTCGATATCAAGATGGGAAATGTCACGTACGGCAGGCTGTATTCGCAAACGCTCCTGGCTCGCGACCTGCGGATGGACTTGACTGCTGATGCAAAAGAGAAAGAGCCACCGTATGGCCTAAAGAGTCGCATTTCTGAAGAGTCGAACCCGATGGCCCGACCGGCAAAACCGGATTGGGTGTCGGCGGATTTTTCTCTCTTCGGCATCACCCTGCGTTTTGGAAATGATTGGGGAATTACCGGCCGTATCGGCGATGATGATCTCGGCTATCCATTTTGGTTTACAGGAAATGCACGCATCATGGCTTCGTACAAGTCACTTAAGATAGGCGCCCTCGTGCCTGTTCATGGAGGACTCGACGGCAATGCCCAGCAGACCGGGCCGCAGGTCATTACAAGCACCACGCGGTTGGTCAACGGAAGCGAAGGGCTTGCAGGCGAGTTCGAATTCGAATGGGAGACGATTCGCATCAATTCGGAGTCATTCCCCTATGCAGCGATCGGAGGAAATTTCTCGTTCGGCGGGCTTTCCGGACGACGTGAAGAATATCTCACGTCCAATCTCGATAGCCTTTACTACATCTCCACGATCGTGCAAGGATACTATGCGTTCGATTTCTTGTTCGATCAGAAGCGACAAAACCTCAACGTTCATGTGGGCGCAAGCTACCACAAAGTGGGCCTTGGACAAGCTGTTGTCGTCGATGGCAAATATTCAATTTTCAAGGGGGGAGAGCCGGAGACGTTTATTGATCCGGTTGTTCGCGTCGAGTATCGCAACTACCGCTTCGACCGGTTCCGGGTTACCGCACAATTCACGCGCCTGTTGATGGTCACAGGCTGGGCAGAGGTTATTCCTCCGTTCCTCTATGCCGAGATCAAATTCTCTGCCGTTGTGCTCCGCAACCCGAGGCCTTGGGAACAGAACAGCTACGTCTTCGGAACGATCGGATTGAAGTTCGATTTCTGATAACACCCACGTGACGATATCGAAGAGGCTCGGAAGAGCCTCTTTTTTTTTATCTGCAGGATAATAACAAAGGCGCCCCAGCCTCAATCTGGGACGCCCTTGCTCATCGTTCTTCCCCATCAGGATGAACTAAAACCGGAAACGAGTACCAACGGCAACTGAGGCATGTGAAAAATTATCCGGCGACCAGAGTAGCTCCATATTTTCGGTTGCAACATCAAGGTCGAAGAAGCCGAGATTGAAGCCGAATCCAAACGCGTAGTTCATACGATCCGTCCCACCGAACGAGACGCCGCTACGAATCGGAAGGAACTTCAAAAGCTTCCATTCGACGCCGGCCGAAACTCTCGAGTGCATGGTTGTGCCCGGCTCATCAACGAGTCCCTGATTGTAATCGAGGGCAACCACCATCTCGCCGGGAAACCATTCGAGAATCTTCTCGACTTGGAATGCCACACCGGCGCGGAATGTCGTTGGGAGTGATGTTGAGAAAAGCGCGCCTTCTTTCTTCTTCCCCTTCAGTGCATTTTCCATAGCTGTTCCATCTACAACTTCCCGCGGATCGTCCACCACGAGAGACGTGTCGGCTGAGGTTTCTTCGATCTTGTCCTCCCAATTCACTTTGCCGATATCCGTCATACTGACGCCGACTGTCATGAAGCCCCCGATTCCTCCTGCAAAGCCGAGATCGAATCCTGTCCCCGTGCCGTACACGTTCATTCCGAACGGCGTGAGAAAGAATCCACTATTGGCTCGCGTTGGATCAGCGCCGACGAGACGAGTTTGATAGCTGACTCGTCCCGACAGCATGCCGTTGTCGCTTGTGGTCAAGCGTGTATTGAATTGCTGCAGTTCATAGTAGCCATAGCCATGGACCACCTTTATTGCGGCGCCGACGGAGAGCCATTCCATAAACGCCGGATGAGGAATCGTTCCGCCGAAGGAAAGAGCATATTCGCGCAGCCACGAAGCCTTTGCGCTCGTCGCGCTGAAGTCGTACACGGAGCCGGGCGTATTCCCGTAGAGCGCGAAGCGAACATAGCTATTGGGAATTTTCGCGACCGCAGCGATGTGATCCGTCATGGTCAGCGCAAATCCGCCGATCGATTCGATCTGGAACGACAAACCGACGGGACGCACAGAAGCGTCAGCCGAGATCTCGCCGATCCCGCCTCGAAACGCGTTGAGGATGTTTTGCTTGTCGGCATCTTCGAGGTGTCGCGCGACCCGTCCCGACGCGGTCTCAACCCCCGTGAAGTATTCGTTGTACAAACCCCACGTCATGAAATCGCTGCCGACATGCACGCCGAGCGGCGCAAGACTGAGCGTGAAATCATCATCCTTCACCGCAAGATTTGCGGGATTGATGCCGACGGCATCCAGCCCTTTCGATGTTGCGGAGTAACTGCGCGCCATTCCCATCCCCCGAACATTCACACGATCACCACCTGCCGTCAGTTCTCCATGCATTCCAACGAGGAATCCTGCCGCAGCTGCCAATTGAATCAAAAACTTAGTTTTCATTATTTCACCTTTGCAGAAAGTGTTGTCCAAACGCGTATCTTGACTTTATTGTCCGACTTGAACTTGACGGATGAACTTCCGGCGGAAGTGTTCAACGCAACATTGAACGCAACAAACTCGGAAGGATTGAACTGTGAAATTTCTTGCCTGTTCAGCTCGATGAGAGTTGTGCTCCTGCCAGGCGCTAGAACGTTGCCGTTGACATCTACTTGTGCACCGCTCAGACGGATCTGCTGCCCGGATTGCGGCATGCGCAGCAAACTCTGGTACGATTTGTTCATGAGCGCCACGTCGAATGAAAGCTCGGCAGGCAGCCCGTTCTCCAACTCGATGTACACTTTACCGTAGTTGCAGCGATCGATAATGGACTGATCGATGGTAGGGCCTTTCTGGCCGTTTGCCGTGGTGTCTCCGACCATGATCGTGTCGCGTACAATGCCATCCACGATTCCGACTTCAAGCGGAAGGCTGAGGTTTACCGCGCCGCTCACAGAGCAGTTGGATCCGATTGTCCCAAGTCCAGCCGAAGAAGGAGTGTACACATCGGGCGGATTGATGAGAATCCTGCCGCTGACCCGAAGCGAATCGGGCAGCTTGCTCGCGAGCTGGCTCAGAAAGCGACCAACCTCAACGCCATCGAATTGAATCGCATCCTGCCCCGGCGCAATTCTCCGCTGCGACGCCGGAATGTTCATAAATACCGAGTCGCCATTCGCCTTGCGCGCACCGATTTTCAGATATGCATCCGAAGGAAAACCGATGGAAGACAATGTTGACAATCCTAACTGTGCCGCAGGAATATTGATTTGTCCCGAAAACTTTTGCACGGTCTTGCCGAGATTGAAGCCCAACCGCGTGTCAACATTGACCCAGGTCGGTTTCACGACGGCAACAGCCGAATCGATCACAACATTTGAGTTCTTCGTGACCGCAATGCTCACTCTATCGGTTTCCGAGATCTCAACCGTTTGTCCCGACATTGCAGGGATTGCAACCGTGCTCAGAATGCTGAGCGAGCGCAACAAGCTGCCATCGAGAGCCTTGATACGAGTGTTCACCAGATTGAGCGCCATTGTGCCGCTGCCGTTTGCCGCAAGATAGAGACTGTCTTCATAGGGGACATACGATGAACCGACGCGACGCTGCAAATCGAGAAAACGAAACTTGAACGTCATCGGAAGAGCCACATTGCTCTGCATTGCGAAATTGAGGCTTCCGCTCTTGAGGTGAAGCTCCTTCACGAACGTCGAATCATCAATGAGGAGTTTCGCCGTATCGTTGTCGGCAATACGCTGTGCGGGGACATCACTTAACGTGGCTTGTGATGCTTTGACGTTGCTGGTTGAAATCGTTGCCACCAGAAGGTCGCCGCTCGGTATCTGCACGGGCGTTGCGCTTCCGGGCGTGTGGAAGCTCAGTCCGGTAATCTTGTAGTCATTGTCAACGTTCTTGGATGCAAGATTCTCGGAGGCAGTACGCGACCCGCGCGCCGGGATTGTTGCTGGACTGAACGTAAACGTTGCAATCGTTCCTCCGCTGAGATCGAGGAGACGAATCGGTGAGAGCAGATCAATTGCTACGGGAAGATTGTTATCAATCCGCAGACTGATGGTTCCGCTCTTCACTGTGATGTTCTGAAATCCGTCGAGCTGCGACTGTTGGTCGGCGAGATTCATGACCGTGTCGGGGACCGGCACGACTTGTCCGCGAGGCATCCAGGGAATATCAATCGCTGTTTGTCGCGCCGGCATCGTGACGCTGAAAGCGCCGACCTCCATGTGCACGGCGGTGTCTTTCGGACTGAGCTGAAGCAAATCTCCGACATAGGTCGGACGGAGATCTACAGATTTGGACAGGACGATCTGATTATTCGCGCCAACCGAAAGCAGGTTGGTTTGCTTCGCTATCAGATCGGCAAGCGAATACGTTCGGCTGCCGAGCGGGAACGTGACGTTCGTGTCCCATGTCGGCACTACCGGTGCAAGCGGCTCGTTGAAGCAGTTGAGCGACAACGCCGCGAGCACGAGAAGGCTGAGGTACCTCCAGTTGAGCATGTGTTTTCTCCTTGGTTGATTGAACGATGATATAACTTGTCATCATCATCACGACAAGGAAAATGCCATCATGTGGAGATGCAGTCTCTCGACGAGAGAAAGTGAGAATTCAAAATGGTTTTCACGTATTGCAGAGAATGCACAACGGTGAGAGGTGAGCGATGAGTGAAGAGATCGGATCGTTGCACTGCGCGTATTCTTCAATCACAACGCGCAAGCGGAACGTGCGATTCGTTGAATGAAAAAAGAATTTCCTCGCACTCTCGTGGCACGAGGAACGTTCATGCTGCAACGATGACAGAGAACGGAAACAAAAAACAAAAAAACGCTCGCCTACGTTTGCACGCGTGCGAGCGCTGGAGAGTAGTCAAACCCGGGAAACGTCCGTCAGTGCACTTTCTCGTCCTTCACCATCGGCTGGAATCCGAATCCCCCGCCGGGAATCTCTCCGTGGATCTGGATCTCTCCGAACTTGCTTTCAAACTTCGCGATGTTGTCCTGTAGTGCATGCATGAGTAACTTGGCATGCTGAGCGGTCATAATCAACCGCGCATGCACCTTGGCTTTGGGAACACCGGGCAAGACGCGGGTGAAATCAATCACGAATTCCGCTGGCGAGTGCGTAATGATCGCGAGGTTGGAGTAGATCCCTTCGGCCTCTTTTTCACCCAGCTCGATATTGATCTGCTGACCTTGTGGCTGCTGTTGGTCGCTCACTCATTTCCCCTTCATGATTTTATCCGATGTATCAAAAGCGGCTTTCGCTTCTTTCGTCATGTTCAGATTCGCGTAGAGTTTCCCGAGCTGCGCGTACAGCGCCGCGTCGTCCTTGCGTATTTCGGCCGTTTTTTCCAGGTATGGAAGAGCCGATTTGAATTTCTCTTTATAGGTAAGGTCTTCCTTCACATTCTTCTTCTTTGCTTTACGCTCCTGTTCTGCCTTGTGATCGGCATCCTCCTTCATCTTGACTCCCCAATTCAGATTCGCAACGCCGAGGTTATAGGTCGCGTCCTTGGACATTTCATCCATGTTCTCCGGCTCAATGTCTAACATCGCCTTCAATTGCTCGATGCTCTCAGCATACTGGTCCTTCTTCAACAGATATACGCCGTAAGCAAAACGACATACGCGATTGTTCGGAGTGGTTTTGACGCACTTGCTCGTCAGGTTCAGAGCTTTTTCCCCCATCTCTGCACGCTCGTACACATCAATGAGGCTGATGATATTGTCGGCATCGGTCGGCGCCGCTGCGTAGAGCTTCTCGTATGCCGAGGCCGCCTTTTCAAGCTCTTGCTTTGATCCCGCATCATCCTTCGCTTCTTTTTTCTCGCGGGCGCGTTGCGAGTGTACCTGGGCAAGCAGTCGGATGGGATCGGTTCTCTGTGGATCTTTTTCGATAGATTTGTTCAGCATGCCGATAGCGCCGTCATAGTCTTTCTTTCCGTAGTATGCAAGAGACGCTACGTAATAGGTCCCGGTGCTTTCCGGCAAGGCAGCAATAGCCACCTTGAGCGAATCGAGAGCTGTATTGAAATAGTCCGCGGTATCGCGCCCTTTGTTGTAGTATTTCACTCCTGCGTTGTACGAATCGGCCCATATCTTATACTTCATAATGCTGATCTCGCTTTTGTGCGTCTGATCCAGGGCGAGCGCCTTATCGAATGCTTCAATCATCCCGGGATATTTTTTCATTTCGTAACGCACCTGGCCGAGAACATACCATGCCTCCTCCTCGTTCGGATCTTTTTCGGTTGCCTTCATCGCGCTTGCTTCTGCTTTATCGTAATCCTTGTAGCGCATGTACAGCTTCGCCGAGGTCAGATGTTGGGCCATGCTGCTTGAAACTATGAGCAACATTGCGAGGCTTAGGGAAATCAATCGCATCAGAGGTCTCCTTTTCGAATGTGTAGAGGTATTACCGCGTGAGAGTCAAAAAAATATATTCAAAGCGTGTTTGAAAAACAAGAAAACACGCGTTGACTTTGCCTCGTCTTTTGGTTAAGTTTTTCTCGAAGATTTCTTAGCAAGGTTCACGTCTGCTGCGACCTTCCCGCGTTCTTTCCAAGAGGCACCCAATGCATGAGCTTCCTGCGAACGAGGCATCTGCTTCTTCCGTGGACTGTGTGTTTTGCAAGATTGTGCGGCGCGAGCTGCCGGCTGAGGTGCTGTACGAAACGCCGAATGTCGTTGCAATTCTTGACATCAACCCTATTCACTACGGACACGCACTCGTCGTTCCGAAAACGCACTGCACCGATTTTCTCGACGTGCGCGAATCGGACCTGCACGATGTTTTGCACGTCTCCCAGCTCGTTGCTCGCGCAATGGTGAAAGGCTTGGAATTGAAGGGCTTCAACGTTTTTTCGAACAACGGAAGGATCGCTGGACAGTCGATATTTCACTTTCACATGCATGTGACCCCGCGCTACGCGAACGATCACATTCGTTTTGTGCTGGAATTGAAATCGTATGTCGGAGATACTATGACGCAGTACGCTGAGAAGATCCGGAAGCAGATTTCCCAATAACTCTCTATGTGATGTTATGACATACACAAAGCTTGTCGCGCCGACGCGAGGACAGAAAATCACCACTACGAACGGGAAGCTGAACGTTCCCGACAACCCGGTCATTCCATTCATCGAAGGCGACGGCACGGGACCGGACATCTGGCGCGCCTCACAAGCTGTGTTCGACGCAGCCGTAGCGAAGGCATATGGAGGCAAGAGAAACGTCGTTTGGTTTGAGGTGTATGCCGGGGAAAAATCAAACACAGTCTATGGAGAAAACACTTGGCTCCCCGATGATACGCTCGCAGCGATTAAGGAATACGTCGTCGGCATCAAAGGCCCGCTCACGACGCCCGTGGGGGGCGGTTTCCGTTCGATCAACGTGGCGCTCAGGCAAATGCTCGATCTCTACGTCTGTCTCCGACCGATTCAGTATTTTGAAGGCGTCCCCTCCCCCGTGAAACGTCCCGAGTTAGTTGACATGGTGATCTTCCGCGAGAACACCGAGGATATTTACGCGGGCATTGAATGGAAGTCCGGAACTCCTGAAGCCCAAAAAATCATTACGTGGCTGCAACAGGAAATGGGCGTGAAGAAGATTCGCTTTCCCGAAACGTCAAGCATCGGCATCAAGCCTATTTCCAGAGAAGGGACGGCGCGTTTGGTGCGCGCTGCGATCTCCTACGCAATCACGAACAAGCGCAAGTCGGTAACACTCGTCCACAAGGGAAACATCATGAAGTTCACCGAAGGCGGTTTCCGGGACTGGGGATACGAGTTGGCGACGCGCGAATTCGCTGACTCCACTGTTTCATGGGACGACTGCGGAGGAAACCCCCCGGCAGGGAAAGTTCTGATCAAAGACACTATAGCGGACGCATTTCTCCAACAGATTCTCACCCGACCTGCCGAGTATGACGTTATTGCAACCATGAACTTGAATGGCGATTATATTTCCGATGCGCTTGCGGCACAAGTCGGCGGCATAGGCATTGCTCCCGGTGGAAACATCAACTACGAGACCGGGTACGCCATCTTTGAAGCAACGCATGGAACGGCGCCGAAGTATGCTGGTCTCGACAAGGTCAACCCCGGCTCGCTCATCTTAAGCGGTGAAATGATGTTGCGCTACCTCGGCTGGACAGAAGCTGCGGACATGATTATTGCCGGTCTTGACAAAACTATCAAATCGAAAACTGTGACGTACGATTTCGCCCGGCTCATGGAAGGCGCGCGTGAAGTGAAGTGCTCAGAGTTCGCCAAGGCAATCGTGCAAAATATGTGATCTCACCTCGCGAGAGCCGATCACGCTTCGGCTCTCATCTCATCTCTTTCCCTTCTACAAAACAGCAAAACGTACATCCTGAGATTGTGCGATTCCGTGATGTTCTCAGCGTCAAAGTTGTGGCATGAGGTTGGAAGAGTTATTCCACGACGGACAATCATCACATAATCATCATCAGAAGAGAACTATGAGAAACGTATCGTTCGGTGTGGCACTGGCTGTTTCGGCACTCATGATCGGATGCCAGGACGGTAGCAACAACAACCCGGTCGGCAGCGCCCTAACACCCTCGATTGCGAAGACCGCGAGCATTCCGCCCAGAATCAATCCTGACGGTGTGATTACCCTAAAACATATCATCGCGAAGGAGAATTCTCCAAGCCTTTCGGATTTTTATTCTGTTGAAGGTACGGTTAGCTACACGCTGGTGGAGACGGGAAGCCCTGATGTTTATACACTCTCTCTCGTAATCGATGCAACCGTACAATCGCTGTCGAATGAGAAAGCTGAGTCCAAGGCGTATTTTGAAATGATCGAGGACATGACCATATCGGAAAAGGATGGAGTCGACGTTTTGCAGGCCATTTCGCTCAGCGATTCCTCGAATCCGCTTCGACTGTCCTGTGAATTCCACGTTTCGAGAGACTACGTTGAACTCACTGGCATCAGCATCGCCGATGATTTGACGGACAGAAGGTAGCGGAGAGAAATACTTAAGTCTGTAGAGCGACACTCCTCCAACGGAGGAGAATCGCTTTACAAGGTCTTTAACGGCGATGAATCAGATAGCGTGCGGAGTGGGATTCGCCTTCGGCACCACAATCGCCATGATGATATAACCGATGGCGACAATGCCGCCCGAAGCAAAGACCCCGACGAGAAAAAGAATTCTCACGATGGTCGAATCAATTCCGAAGTATTCGCCTAAGCCGCCGCACACACCGAAGAGCTTACTGTCGGTGAACGAACGGTGCAATCGGCGCGGGGATGACAGAGGCGGCGGATTCACTTCTCCTTCAACAGCAGGCTCGCTCATCGGCTGCGTATGAAATGAATTCCTTCCACCCCACAAAAACGCGACGCCAGCGAGAATCAATAAAATCGAGAGAAACACTTCACCATCGAAGAACCACCACCAATGCCGCCAAAAGTCCAGCCCGATGTTGTCGAGAAAAAGAACTGCGCCGACGACGATCAGAAGAATTCCCCAGAAGAGGTTGTTCTTTTTCGAAGGCGTTGAGGTTTGAGATGCACTCGACGAAGGTTGCGATGCCTCGCCTGATCCCATGTTGAAGACGTACGGCTCCTTCGGCAACAGGATCATCGCCACAATGTACAGAAGGATACCAGAGCCACCCAGCAATGTGAGCAGTACCAAAGCCACGCGGACCAGCGTAGGGTCGACACTCAAATACTTGGCAATGCCTCCACAGACGCCGTCTATCATCCGGTCGGTGCGGGATTTGTAGAGACGCTTTACTTCGCCGTTCATGATCTCTTCCTCGATGTTTGTTTGTGATTCCTATGCCATGGTACGTTGCGTCACGCCGCAAGTTTCGTTAGGAAAACAAAAAGCCCGCTCAACGAGTCGAGTCTTCGACCGGATGAGCGGGCTGGGAAAGCGCGGAAGGAACATCACCTACACTTCCATGATTTCTTTTTCTTTGTGCTGAAGAAGCACGTCAATGTCCTTGCTGCATTTGTCCGTAAGCTTCTGGGTTTCCTGTTCGGCTCGCTTGCGGTCATCTTCGGAGAAGTGTTCCGCCTTCTCGGACTTTTTCAAATGTTCCATTGTGTCGCGGCGGATATTACGAATAGCCACCTTTCCCTCCTCGCCGAATTTCTTGGTAAGCTTCACCAGCTCCTTGCGCCGTTCCTCGTTCAGTGGCGGGATCGGAACTCGCACCATGTCCGCATCTTTCATGGGGTTCAACCCGATGTTGGCGGCTTGAATTGCTTTCATCACGGGATCCAGCATGCTTTTATCCCACGGGGTCACGGTAATGGTGTGCAAGTCCGCAACGCTCACGTTGCCCGCCTGATTCAGGGGCGTCATCGTGCCGTAATAATCAACCTTGATCCCATCAAGCAGCGTTGTCGTTGCTTTCCCCGTACGAATCTTCACCAGTTCCTGCCGAAGAACTTCGGCAGCCTTGTGCATCCGGGTTTCCGAGTCTTTCAGAATTTCTTTTATCATGATTCACGTATTCGTTGTTGAACCACAATCAATTCGTAGACTCCACCACTTGCGTCCCGATTTCTTCGCCATTCAACAATCGTTTCAGATTTCCGGGCTCGTTCATGTTGAAGACAAGGATCGGCAGCTTGTTTTCACGACACAAGGTAATCGCCGTCATATCCATCACACCGAGATCCTTGCGCAGAACATCGAGATAGGAGACCCGGTGATACTTGACAGCATCGGGATTTTTCTCCGGGTCGGAATCGTACACGCCGTCCACACGCGTGCCTTTGATGATCACATTTGCCTCGATCTCGACAGCGCGGAGCGCAGCAGCCGTGTCCGTCGTGAAGTAGGGATTGCCGGTTCCTGCACCGAAGATGACAACT
Source organism: Ignavibacteriota bacterium (assembly GCA_031394795.1). Classification (GTDB taxonomy): domain Bacteria; phylum Bacteroidota; class Ignavibacteria; order UBA10030; family UBA6906; genus CAADGV01. The sequence goes on from JANNUB010000080.1 coordinate 17,234, forward strand.
CTGTCTTTTTCGAGATGGCGGACAGCCCTGCGCCGGATAAACGGCTCGGCAATCACTTCCATGCGGATCGCGGAAATGAGCCGCGTAATTAATCCTTGATGCTCAAGCGCGCTTTGCAGTGCGAGTGCATTGATCAGCGTCGCGAGCATTCCCATATGATCGCCGGTCACCTTGTCGATGTTATCGGATGAATTCGATACGCCGCGATAGATGTTGCCGCCTCCGATCACAATCCCGATTTGCACACCGAGATCGTGGGCGGATTTGATTTCCATGGAGTATTGCCTCAAAACGTCCGGGTCAATGCCGAACTGTTTCTCCCCCATCAATGCTTCGCCGCTCAGCTTCAGAAGAACGCGTTTGTATTTTGGTTTGTTCATTTCACAACAGTGCAAAAAAATATCCCCGCAAAGGGGGACAATCCGTTACTTCACTTCTTCGCCGAGGTGGAAACGCTGGAACCGCTTTACAACAATCGGTTGCCCCGACGCTGTGCTCGCCTCCGCCAGGAAGTCCTTGACGGTCTTTCCCGAATCCTTGATGAATGTCTGCTCGAGCAACACAACTTCCTGAAAGAATTTATCGAGTCTCCCCTCTGCGATCTTCTCAGCGATATCAGCGGCCTTTCCCTCGTTCTTCGTTTGCGTTCGATAGATGTCGAGCTCCCGCTCGATGACAGTTTTGTCAACCTCCTCGCGGTTGATAACAAGAGGATTCATCGCCGCAACCTGCATTGCTACATCGCGTCCTGCGCCTGTCGCCGCCTGGTCGGGAGCAATGCCAACCAATTCAACGAGCACGCCGATCCTTGAACCGAGATGTGTGTACGCACTGACGGCTCCGTCCGGTGAGTCAACGACTTGAAAGCGCCGCAGCTCGATCTTCTCCCCGACCTTTGCAGACAAGTCGTTGTACAGATCGGAGATTGCTTTCCCGCCGATCGTCGTCTTCAGAAGCGCATCCGCATCTGCCGGGTGTCGTTTTTCAACAGCCTCTGCCACGGCATGTGCAAATGCAGCAAAGTCATCACTGCGCCCGACAAAGTCCGTTTCGCAGTTGACTTCGATGATCACGCCCCTCTTGCCGCTTGCGCTCACTCGCGTGACGATCATCCCTTCCTTTGCGGCGCGGTCCGCTCGTTTTACGCTCACCGCGGCGCCTTTTTTGCGGAGGTGCTCGATCGCCGCGTCCATGTCGCCGCCGACCGCTTCGAGCGCACGCTTGCAATCCATCATGCCCACGCCCGTTTTGTCGCGCAGGCTTTTTATCATTTCATTGGTAATCGTCATGACGTCCATTTCGCTTGCTGACTTCATTGATGGTGTTTACGCAACCACTTTTTCTTCCGGCCCCTTGTGCCGCGCATCTGCAGCCTCAGCCGCCATCTCCATTTGACGCGCAGCCACCCGCTCTTTCCCCTCCAGCACCGCATCGGCAACAACTTTTGCGATGATATGAATGGACTTGACCGCATCATCGTTTGCCGGGATGATGTAATCAATGCCGTCCGGGTCGCAGTTCGTATCAACGATGGCAAAGACCGGGACGCCCAGACGGTTCGCCTCCTTCACGGCAATTGTCTCTTTCTTTACATCAACGACAAAGAGCGCTCCGGGCAGACGCGTCATTTCTACAACGCCCGCGAGAATGCTGTTCAGTTTCTCTTTCTCACGCGTCATGAAGAGACCTTCCTTCTTCGTAATCTTATCGAACGTTCCGTCGGTTTCCATCTTTTCGATGTTTGTCAGACGCTTCACACTTTTGCGGATCGTGCTGAAGTTGGTGAGACAGCCGCCGAGCCAGCGCTGGTTCACATAAAACTGCCCGCAACGGATCGCCTCTTCCTTGAGGATTTCGCCCGCCTGCTTCTTTGTTCCGACGAACAAGATTCGCTTCCCTTCAGCAACGATGTTGCCGAGCGCATTGCAGGCTTCATCGAGGAGGTCGCGCGTTTTCATGAGATCAATGATGTGGATCCCGTTCCGTTCCATAAAAATGTACGGCTTCATCTTGGGATTCCAACGGCGGGTCAGGTGTCCGAAGTGACACCCTGCAGCGAGAAGTTCCGTAGCTTCGACACGTGGCATACTGCTTTTCCTTGTTAGTTTTTCGACTTCTACCTTTTTCAACTTTTGCAAGAACCTCTTTTCGAGCGAGGCACTTCCTGCAAAATCCAAAGGTATGTTTATTTACAACAGAATCGAAGTTCCAAATCTCAAGTTCCTCCAAAGGAGTCCTTCGGACAAATCTCAAAGAAATTCCAAAAACAAAATTCTAAAAAAAACTCCTCACAGCAAATTTTGAGATTTGAAAATTGGAATTTCTTTGGAGCTTGAAAATTGGAATTTGGAATTTAGACTCGTTATCGCTTCGAGAACTGGAATCTCTTGCGCGCTTTCTTCTGCCCGTATTTCTTCCGCTCCACCATACGCGGATCGCGCGTTAATAGCTCTTCTTTGCGGAGCGGTACGCGATTGTCTTCGCTCATCTCAACAAGTGCTCGCGCAATGCCCAACCTGATTGCTCCCGCTTGTCCGCTCAACCCGCCGCCTTCGACCTTCACTCGCACATCGTACTTCCCATCGCTTTGCGTGGCAACGAGCGGCTTCATCACTTCAGCGCGCTGCGTTTCGAGTGGAAAGCATTGCTCGAGCGGTTTTCCGTTGATGATCATCTTCCCGCTTCCGCTGATGAGAATCACCCGCGCAACCGAAGTCTTTCTTCGACCGACCGCATTTGTTTTTGTATGAGCGTGTTGCATTCTCCAAAACTCCTAAAACTTAGTTGAGACTAAACGCGGCGGGTTGCTGAGCCTTGTGCGGATGCTCTGCGCCTGCGTACACTTTCATTTTTTGAATGATGCGACTGCCGAGCCGGTTGTGCGGCAGCATTCCCTTCACTGCGTGCTCAAACACTCTCTGTGGATTCTTCCGGATCAAATCCTGAAACTTCGTGAACGTCGCGCCGCCCGGATAGCCCGTGTAATGAAAATATTCTTTCAGTTCAGTGCGCTTGCCCGTCAGCTTGATGTTCGCCGCGTTCACCACAATAACGAAATCGCCCATGTCGGCGTTTGGCGTAAACGTGGGCTTGTGCTTCCCGCGCAATAATTTTGCGATTTGCGTTGCAACGCGTCCGAGCGTTTTGCCATTCGCATCAACGACATGCCATTTGGCATCGGCGTCGCTTTGCTTGAAGAACTTTGTGGTCTTTTCCACTGAAAAACTCCTAACGGGGGAAAGTGTAACGGAATTGGGAATTCAAAAGTGAATCAATTTAGGAAAAACGGCGGCGAGAGTCAACGAGGGAGAGTTAAGAGTTGTTCATAGAAGCGCGACCTGCTCTCTTGAGAGCCTCAACTCGACAAAACTCCACAAACTCTATGAACTCTATAAACTCACAACTCTAAACCTGCTCATGCGCATGATACGAACTCCTCACCAACGGTCCTGACTCCACATGCCGAAATCCCATCTCCATTCCCCTTTTCTTCAAGTACGCAAACTCATCAAGAGAAACGTAACGCTCGACAGGCAAATGGTCTTTCGTCGGTTGAAGATATTGTCCGAGCGTGAGAATGTCGCAGCCGTGTGCGTGCAAGTCGCTCATCACCTGCTCAACTTCATCTGTCGTTTCGCCGAGACCGACCATCAGTCCGCTCTTCGTATTCATCCCCGCTTCCTTCGACCACTTGATAACTTGGAGCGAGCGTTCATATTTCGCCTGCATCCGAACGCGGCGATACAGTCGCGGAACGGTTTCCGTATTGTGATTCAGAATATCCGGCTTCTCGTTCAACACAATATCGAGCGCCCACTTCACTCCTTGAAAATCAGGAATCAACACTTCAATCGTGATGTTCGGATTCACCATGCGCGCTTGACGAATCGTTTCCGCAAAAATTTCAGCGCCGCCGTCCGCAAGCTCATCGCGATTCACCGAAGTGATGACGGCATGCTTCACACCCATTGCCCGAATCGCTTCCGCAACCCGCTTCGGTTCTTCTCGATCAAGTCCAACTGGACGACCGGTTTTCACATTGCAAAAGCCGCACGAACGCGTGCAGACGTCGCCGAGAATCATGAACGTTGCAGTGCCCGCGTTCCAACACTCCGCCATGTTCGGGCAGCGAGCTTCCTCGCAGACGGTGTGAAGCTTCTGGCTCGTCATGAGATTTTTCAGGCGAGCAAATTCCTCGCCCGATGGAATTTTTATCTTCAACCAATCGGGGCGCGATTGTCGCGGCGCTTCTTCTATTTGGATTTCTTGAATTACCATTGTTTGATTTCAACATTGCAACATTTCACCATTGCATCATTGGCAAGTTACAATGTTGAAATGATGCAATCGTCAATGATGCAATAGTTGTTACTCCACTCACTCAAAATGCCACAGAGGTATCAAATCCCTCCAGCCCCTTCACAATCTCCTCCAAAAACATTCCGCCCAACGCGCCATCAACAATCCGATGGTCGAACGACAACGTGAAGAACGCCATCGAGCGAATCGCAATCATGTCGTTCACGACGGCGACGCGCTTCTTGATTGCGCCCGTGCCGAGAATCGCGACCTGCGGCTGGTTGATAATCGGCGTGCCGATGACGGTTCCGAACACGCCGAAGTTGGAAATCGTGAACGTGCCGCCTTGAATATCGTCCGGCGTCAGCTTCTTCGCACGCGTTCGCTTCGCCAAATCGTTCACCGCACGCGCAAGCCCGGTAAAGTTTTTCTCCTCCGCATTCTTGATGACAGGAACAATCAACCCGTTATCCGATGCGACCGCCAGCCCGAGATTGATGAAATTTTTCTTGATGACCTTGTCGCCTTCGATTGAAGAATTGATAAGCGGATATTTCTTAATCGCATTCACGACCGCTTCGACGATGTACGGCGTGAATGTCAGCTTGAATCCTTCCTTCGCCTCGAACACCGCCGCGTGCATCGCTCGATGCGTCACGACATTCGTCATATCCACTTCGTGAATCGCGGCAACGTGCGGCGACGTATGCACGCTCTTCACCATATGCTCCGCCATCTTCTGCAACACGTTGCTCATCTGTATGATTTCATGTTGCGGCGCGGGATACTTCGTTCTCAGCTCCGGCACGTCAACCGTCTTGCCGACGTTCAGTGAAGGAGCCTGCGGACGCGATGCAGGCGCGCTCGGCGGAATAAATGCGGGGGCGGAGGGCGATCGCATTGCTGCTGGCGCGGAAGTCGCTGGTTGCAGCACTCCACTTTTCTTCGCCGCAACATACGCGAGAATATCTTTCTTCGAAACTCGTCCGCCTTCACCAGTTCCCGGAACCACCTCCAACTCGTTCATCGAAATTCCTTCTTCACGCGCAATGCTCGACACGAGCGGCGAATAGAATCGTCCCGTCGCTGGCGCACTCAATCCTGACCCTGAGCGTAGCGAAGGGGAAGGATCTCGCTCTACTTCAGGCGCGACTATGGTAGTTGGTGCAGGCACTTCTTGTGGCGCGGGAGCCGCAGGCTTCGCTTGTTCGGTCCCGCCTTGCGGGACAACAGCTCCGCCTTCCGTATCGAGAAACGCAATCACCGTTCGCACTGCGACAGTTTGCTGTTCTTGCACCACGATTTCCGCGAGCACACCCGACGCGGGCGAAGGAATTTCGGAATCAACTTTGTCGGTGGAAATTTCCAACAACGTTTCATCCTTCTTCACCTTGTCGCCAATCTTCTTGTGCCATTTTACAATCGTGCCTTCGGCAATGCTCTCGCCCATTTGCGGCATTATGAC
>JANNUB010000111.1:0-2559 GCA_031394795.1 Ignavibacteriota bacterium
CGTTGAGGACAAACATCACATTCATCATCCCGACCTCATCAATGTACTTGTGCTCTTTGTGGTCGGTCCACAATACCTGATCAAAGCCTTCCTTCCGGGCCAGCTGTGTGGGATAGAATGCGCCACCATAGTTACCGGCGCATTTTGCAAAGCCGGTGCCACCTTCTGCAGTCCGGGTGAATTGCCCTTCCACTTTCAGACGGAATGGTTTGTTGTAAAATGGTCCGACCGGGCTGGTGAGTACTACAAACTTGTATTGGTCCGCCACCTTTACACCCAATCTGGATTCTGACGCAAAGATGACAGGGCGGATGTAGAGGGAAGACCCTTCAGACTGGGGCACCCAATCCTTGTCCAGTTCTATCAACGCGTGTAAAGACTGGATGAAGAGATCAAATGAAATCGTTGGCATGCACATGCGATCCAGTGATTTGACCAGCCTCTCGTGGTGTTTGTGTGGTCTGAAAATATTGATGCTCCCGTCTTTTGTGCCGAACGCCTTCATCCCTTCGAAAATGGACTGGCCATAATGCAATGCCAGGATGGCAGGGGTCATTTTGAGCTCGCCAAATGGAACAATGGCCGGTTCGGACCATTCTCCCTTTGCCCAATCTGAAATCAGCATGTGGTCAGAAATGTATTTTCCAAACTCCAGATTATTGAAATCAGTTTCATGGATTCTTGAGCGCGTGGTCTTTTGGACTGCGATGGCAGGGACAGTAGTCATTGCGTTGCGTTTTTTGTCAAGGTAAAAATAATTTCGTTGATTTTGACGAGGTGATGGTCGTCATGTTCTGCATCAAACCAGGCCAAATCGACGGGTGTCATAGGTACCTTCAGCCGTGGATGTATGGATGACTTTAGCAGATCACTTTCATGGACGGCCTGATAGGCCTCAAGGTTTTTCATACGGGTGGTACGGAAATAGTCCACCACCTTTTCAATCGGCCAAGGGTTGTAGTCCTTCGGCTCAAATACCGCCGGCGACAACATCTCGGCCCCCTCGATCATTTCGGCAATCCGTTTGTTGGCAATCTCGTCAACTTCGGCCAGGTGCCCGATGTGTTGCTTGATGGACCACTTGTTGTTGAGCTTGTTGGAAAGCACTTCGTTACTCACGCCAAAGACTTTTCTTTCTATCCTTGCGGGCGTACCCTCCAGTCGTTCCAGGTAATAGGGTAACATTTCCGTGGGCAAGCCAAAAGTGAGATTTCTCTCAAACCAGGGTAGCGTATTCATTTGACACGGATTACAGGTTGATGATGAATGGGGAAATTAACTGATCGCGCAAGGAAGCACATCTCGTGAGCGTCGCGATGGAGTGCCTGGGCCTTGCCGCGCATTTGCTCGGTCCTTATAGTGACCTCGGGATGAAGGACTACTTCATAAAATTGTCCGCTTCCGTCTTCATTTTCAGCCATCTTGCCAGTGGCCCTATCAATGTACTGCTCCACGACTACACTATTCACGGCGCACAAGTGCAGGTACCAAAGCATGTGACAAGCTGAAAGCGCAGCGACAAGGCTGTCTTCCGGACTATAGCGCGATGGATTTCCACGAAAAGCGAGATCAGAACTGCCAGCAATGTCTGGTTTGCCTGCCACGGAAATGATGTGGTCCCTGTCATAGGCCTTGTATTCGGATGTTCCTGTTCCCAGGTTGCCGATCCAGGTGACGGTGGCCAGGTAAGCATGTTCTTTTTTCATTGGCAATGCCAGGTTTTTATTTTGGCCCCTTCAGGAATCCGCCGTCCACGATAAAAAGTTTTGCACCCTTTACGGTCGATGTCCGATGTGAACTGAGATTGTCTGAAACCTGGTACGACATGCCTGCCTTGAGTACAACCACTTGTCCATCCGCCAATTCTGTTGTCACCTCGCCCTCCAGGCAAAAGAAGATATGGCCCAGTTTGCACCAGTGGTCAGCCAGGTAGTTTTCTGAATAGTGAACAAGCCGGAGGCGCAAGTCGCCGTATTGAATGGTGCGCCAGGTAGCAACGCCTCTTTCTCCAGGCTTGTACTCAGCGGCAAGTTCCTGCCAGTTGGTGGTTTGAAAAGGGATGTGGTACATGCTTAATCTTTTGAGAATTGGGTCTTGAAGAAACTTTTTATTTGATAGCCCCGGTTGACTACATAGACTCCGGCAAGGGTAATGAGAATACCGATGCCGATTCGGAGGTTTAATCTTTCTTGCAGAACGAAAGCACCCAGGATTACGGCAACGATCGGATTGATGTACGCGTAGAGTGAGACCAGTGTCATGGGGAGCTTCTTGATGGCATAGGAATAGCATGCGTAGGCGGCAACCGATCCAAACAGGATCAGGTAGCCCATGGATGAAATCACATCCAGTGACCACTGAAAGTTCGAATAACTATCAAATGCGAGGCTCATGGGGATAAGAAAAATTCCGCCGAACAACATTTGCAGTCCCGCCGCCAGGAAGGGGTCTGTCGAGACGGTCTTCTTCTTTACCCAAACGGTGCCGAAAGCCCAGCAAATATTTCCGGTAAAAGTCATGAAGATGCCCAGGGTATAAGTGGAATCCGAAAAATCACTG
>JANNUB010000333.1:0-2466 GCA_031394795.1 Ignavibacteriota bacterium
TTTCCCGCGTCCGCTCTACGAGTCGTTGACCTGCCTCATTGTGCAACAAGGCGGGCCGGGCCTTCCGGCAGGTTCGCCGTGGCAAACAGGAAAGGTCTTGGTATCTGGTTGACAATGTATTACTCTGAGTCACTAAATATACTACAGAATTTCGAGAGAAGTTTACATCATTGTCTCTTAAACCGACACTTCCTACATTAGAGGTGTAGAAGAGGAATCAAAGGAACCAACGACCTGCCGACGAATGGCATTCAGGCCCGCACCAAATCTCATCGAGGGAGTAATTGACAACAGTGTCCCCGGCCATGTCAGGGGTTGGATTTCCTTTTGTCGAAAAGAAGAAACGCCCCTTCATTGCGAACTTGACCTCGACGGCGATTTCCTGGATGATATCCGCGGAAGAATTCTTCATATCTGGAACAATCAACCTTCGAACGAAGCGCTTCTGGATCACTTCTCGCCAAGCCAGGTGGGGAAGACAGGGAGCATTACGCTGGAATACGTTCAGGCGCACGCGTACATAGAATGGTATTCAGAGCGCAACGGGCGCGTCGTTCTCGAAATCCCGCTGACGCAGTGCGAAGTTCTGGGAGCCGACATTGACCTTGCCAAACTTCCGCCGCGCAAATCGCATCCTGATCTTTTCCAATCATACCTGCGCCAACTTGCAGTGGCGTTGCGGAAGCAAACGAAGAACCCAAACGCATCCGTTCTCGGAGTCGGATCGGAAGGCATCCAAACACCAGATGAACCGGAAAGAAATTGAGCGCGCCGGTGCGAAATACGAAACAGCTTCAGCTCAAGAAGGAACTTCGCGACCTTTACAAGAGCCTTGATTTCGTCAGTCGGAATTTTCTGAACGGCAGAAGGGTCGGAAAGAAGGAAAGCGAAGCATACTACAACATCTACCAACAGTTGGGCAAGGCTTGGGAATTCCTTGGATTGCAATACAGGCACTCTGAAGGCTACAAAACGACGCGAGACAGAAATGAAGTCTGTAAGATTTGCGGCAAGGTCAAGGGGACTCGGGAGAGCTTCTACGTATTGCCAGTTGAAGGACGAAAGCGGATTGGCGTGAAACTACTACCCAACTCCAAGAAGGTTTTTCCAACAAGGGCAAAGGCTCAGATCATAAACAATGCACTGGAATTTTACGGGGCGTCGCTCAACGTCAGCGTTTTCAATCCTTACAAGTCGTCGCTATTCAAGAAGCACCATGACATTGTCGTCGCAGCAGATCGGATCGTCACATTGAAAGAACGCGGAGTAGAGTACGAGATCGATCAGCATATGATTCGTGTGCGAGTGAAGAAGCGCAAACGAATGGAGCGGGAGTTCGGCGGCTTCGCATGGGAAATCTCAAGGAAGCATCTGAAGAATTTTCCCGTCATTTTTGAATTCGACAACAAGCATAGATTTGTTGGATTGACTATCTTAGGGTAACAGTAACCAGTAGGATCAAGAGACCCAAAACCAGAATTCAACTTAACCCCGCCAGAAAGATGGCGGGCTGCTGTACAAACTTTCACCAAACTTAGCAAGAGACTAAGAGAACATAGAATAACAAAAACATAACGCGTAGCTTCGGCTGCTGTCTTGATCTGAAAACGTGGAAATTTTCATGTCAACAAGATGGAGCCGGTCTGCGCCCCGAAAGGGGCGTGGGCCGGTGATTCCTTTGTTGACGGGCATCCACGTGCCTCAGATCAGAGGGTTATCGGTTTCACGCCCTTTGTTTTTTGAGGCACTTCTTTTATTGCCCGCCGCAATTGAATCAGCCAATCTTGACCTGACTCACCCGAAGCTCCGAAATCTTTCGGAGCAAATGAAAAAGAAACACAACCCACACAAGCAAGGCGTTCTCAGCGGTGCTGTCTCGCCGAAAAAGACCGAGACGGTTGATGCTTTTGAAAAGCGTCCCGACGAAAATGTAACTGGTCCACAGAAGGGCGAGTTTGTTCCTCCACCGGAGATTGTCGATACTGACGAGCAAACTGATGCGTTGCCCCAGCAAGAAGATTTCTGGCGACCGCCGGTACGGTTTGGCAGTGTTCCTGTTGAGAAGGAGCCGTTAGGCTGGGATAGCCGGAGAGGTTTCCGCAAACTCTTTCCTCTCGTTTCGCTTCCGACACAGGTTGTAGAGCGTGTTTCGTTTGGCCATCCTTCGCTTGAGCCGAACAGACTTTTCTGGGGTGACAATCTCCACGTAATGCGGCAACTTCCATCCGAGAGCATTGATCTCATTTACATCGATCCTCCTTTCTTCTCTGGCAGACAATATAATGTGATCTTCGGCGACCAGAACGAGTTGCGCTCCTTCTCGGACATTTGGGAGGGTGGCATGCCAGGTTATCTCATTTGGCTCAACGCTCGCCTCTATGAAATGAAACGCCTGCTAAGGAAGACGGGCAGCATTTATGTTCACTGCGACTGGCACGCAAGCCACTACATCAAGATCGAAATGGA
>JANNUB010000153.1:0-3270 GCA_031394795.1 Ignavibacteriota bacterium
CGCATCATCGAAACCAATTCCCAGTGGCCCAACGGCTGGCCCACGACGCCCGATCAAGCAATCGGCGTTCCCGAAGGCACGCTGAAATCCATCGCGCTCAGCGGCGTTGACGGCAGTCAGTACTTTGCAAGTTATGCGACATGGGCCGTTGGCGATGGTACCACCGAGTGGCCCGGGCAGCCGGTCTCGCCCCCGCTTCATGGCGTTACGTATTTTGACGTTCCCGCGAGCGCGTATTGGAATAAAATCATGATCAGCGATACGTCGGAAGGGATTCTTGTTTTTCATAGCCCGCTAACGGACGCGTACTGGCGCTACATCGCGGTCGCGCACGACAGCACGTTCAAAGGCTTGATGGTCTTCGACAAGTTGCATCACATCCACATGAACATCCTCGGCGCCGTTGTCGTGGTGAGTCCGGATCCGATTGTCGAGTCATGCGGTGGAAATGACGGCCACTGGATTCACTACAGCTCGGAAGCAATCAAGCTGCCGATGAAATTGCCTGCGCAATTTGCAGGCGGAGGCTGGAAAGAGAAACTGCGCGTGGTCTCGTGGTATGAATAACTGACGTGACGCTATCGATCATGCGTAGGGACATGCCTCCGGCATGTCCTGCTTTTGTGGTAGAACTAACGCCTTTCGTTGCATCACAAAGAGGACACGGCGGAGCCGTGTCCCTACAATCGGATTTCAAGAAGCCGACGATTTTTCGTCGGCTTTTGTTTTTCTGTCATGCCGTTTGCAATTGCTTCCCATTAGATTGTAGAATCGAACACGCGAAGTTTCGTGCGTCGAACCGACTCGCTTGCCGAACGACGATAAACTGGAAATGCGAAACGTTCTGTGTACGAACATGTGGGCACATCATATTCCAAGCGGCTGGTACATCCTTTGCAACAAACCCATCCGCATGTCGAGGAAGAATAATTCAATGAAAAGTACGAAGGCGAAATAATGAGCTCAGGTCAAATGCTTTTTGTCATCGGTTCGATGATGTTGTTAGGGAAACTTGCCCTTTCAACAAACACCTTCTTTGCCGACAATGAGGTTGTACTCCATCAAGCGGAGACGGTTACGACCGCAACCTCCATCGGTCAATCGGTCCTTGAAAAGATCAGCGTGCGGCAATACGACAACAACTATCCGAACGGAAACGATACACTCTCCTCCTCAGTATTCGTTCCGGCGATGAATCTTGGCCGCGATGTCGGCGAGGTTGCAGGCAAGGATACTATGTTCAACGATATTGATGACTTCAGAGGTTTTCGTGATTCTGTCGCGACACCGCGCTTCGGGAAATTTTATGTTGATTGCAGCGTTTGCTACGTCGCCGAAACGTCTCCTTTTGACAGCTCAGGTGTGCAGACATATTTGAAAAAAGTGGAAGTCACGGTGACGAACAGTTATCTCATCGATCCGACGAATCCCCTCAAGCTCTCCTCACCGTTGAGAGTTTCCAGATTGATCGCGTATGATTGAACAGGATAGGCGCAGACAATAATATGGCTTCAATGTTAGATGTAATAGGGGCTATCATTCTCTTCGGCGTTGTTTTGTTGATGACGCTCCAGTTGAATATCTTCACGGCAGAAACGGCCATGCAGCAAAACCTCACCGCGTTCAATCAAGAGCGGGTCACGGGCAACGAAAGCGGTTTGGGGTACAGTGGAATGATCGAGTACGATCTCGCGCAAATCGGTTACGGTGATTCACTAGCGCCTTCGGTGACGTTGGCGGACACCAATCGGATCACCTTCCGCGCAGACATTGATAATAACGGGTCTGTTGATTCCGTCAAGTACTACGTAACGGCTCCTCCTTCAATCCCTCCCGGTGGGAATCAGAATTTGAAGTACCTGTTCCGAAAACAGAACACAGAGTCCGGATTGGAGGGCTGGGTCGGCGTCTCGCAATTCAGGATACTCTATCTGGACAATATGGGGCGCAGCTTGCCGGTGCCCGTGATCGGCGCATCTCTCAGCGACATACGCTCGATACGCGTGCAAATTGCGCTTGAGAGCGCGACGCGAGTGAAGTCGGATTGGGACACGACGTTTGCTTCGAGTTATTGGGAAACGCTGATTAGTCCCGCGAACATTAAGTAACCACATTTTTTAAACAATAATAATGAGGAGAGTGAATGGGAAAGATATCCGTCATAGTCGTCATTGGTTTCGCGACGATCGTCGGCATCGTGAAAATGTCGATGTCGAAGAGAGCCGATGATGTCAACAGGGAGAATTTCGCGTATTACGACAAAGTTCAGGCGAGCAATATTTCAAAAAGCGCGATGCAAGTGTACATGCGCGAGCTGCGCAAGAGTCCCGACCTGAGTGGAGCGACGACCATCAACAATATCCTTGGCGGCTCCGCGACCGTCACGATCACTGAGAAGGTTCCGGGTAATCGAGGTCGAATAACGTTGGCCTCTGTCGGATCGTTTGGCGCTCAGCAAAGCGACGCGAAAGTCGACGCCGAGGCAGATTCCACGTTGCCGATGCCTGAGATAACGGGCGCACTTGGAGTGTCATTCCTCAGCAAAGCGAAACTGAAGTTAGGCAAAGACACAGAGATCGATGGCAACAACTACGATCTCAATGGCAATCCGGATGCAACCCAGCCGGCGGTAGCAGGTATTTCGCTCGGTCATCCCGACCAGCTTGCGGATCTGAGCTATAAGCCCAAGGACGTAAAGATCAAAGGAAAAGGCGTCGTTGACCCGAATGTTGAAGTGCAGATTCCGCAACCCGACTACTATGATTGGGCAATGCAGCTCGCACGGCGCGCCGATGCAGTCTATTCAAATAAAGATGTTACCAAGATCGATACGCTTGGCACGCTCGCGAACCCGAAGGTCACCTACGTAAAAGGGAACACCAAGTTCAATGAAGATGTAACCGGAGCCGGCATTCTCATCGTCGAAGGAAATCTTACGATCAAGAAGGCTTTCAACTTTGTCGGTATCGTCCTCGCGGTTGCCGACGATATGGATAACGAAAAAGTGAAAATCAGTAAGAAGGCGGACGCAACGATTCTCGGTGCGCTGATGGTTGCGGGAAGAAAATGCAAAGTCAAAACAGGCAGCTTCGATCTGAAGTATTGCCACGCCGCAATCGCGAAAGCGGTGGGGCTTGTCCAAAGCCATTCACGTAGTGGATATAGGTTTGCCAACATGCGTGAGGACAAAGGGGTGCGTCACATAATCAACACAGCAACTCAACTTGGAAATGGGAACGGAAACGGAAATGGCAACGGAAACGGAAATGG
>JANNUB010000154.1:0-2325 GCA_031394795.1 Ignavibacteriota bacterium
TGGGACAATGGGCTCGTTATCATTCCGAGGGACATAGGCGGCGTTTCAGTTCCCCATTTGGTGTGGGGTCCCTATTCCGCGTTTCAGCCCACGGGGTACCGCATCTACTGGGCATTGTCTCCGGCTGGACCTCCCGGATCGTTTTCACTTCTTGCAGAGCTAGGGCCGAACATCACTGACTGGACTCATAGAGACCTGCTTATCGGCAGCGGGTGGAGAGCATATTACAAAGTTCAAGCATTCAGCGGCGCAACCACATCAAGCTTCACTAATACCGTTGACATCGGAACATCGGGTTTCTTCAAGCCATCTTCAGACAAGAAGAAGGAATCGGCCCAAGCTCCACATCAGCCCGCAAGCCTGGTTATGCGGGACCGGCTCCTGTTTGCAATCAACAACATCATTCTGCCTATAAGGTCCGATGGCGTAATTGCCGATGCCACCGTTGATAGTGTAACTTCCGGCATGTTTGATGGTCACTCATTCCTTTTTTCTGGGGGCTTCATGTTGAGTGGCAAACGCGGAGATTCTATTTGGTCGAATGCAGTTACAACCTCCGGACGCGCTGTTGACTATGTTTCGGGACGTGTTCATTCGTTGCCGCGCGATAGCAATGGAGTGTATTTTGTCCAACGGGCCGACGCGCCATTTGGACCGTCGTGGCAAGAATGGCGTGGTGCTGTAGCGCTCGGAGCGGATTTCTATGATAGTGATGGCGATGGCATGTACACACCAATTGATCGTAATGGAAATGGTCGATGGGATATTACCGAGGATTCACCGGACATGCTTGGCGATGCAACAGCGTGGTGCGTTTATACCGACAGGATGCCGGACACATTGAGGCGATGGAGGGGGCAGCGCCCGTTAGGAATCGAGATTCACCAAACCCTTTTTGGTTATCGTGGCTCCGCGCCTATGGGCAACATTCTCTTTGTCCGATATCGTATTATCAACCGCGGGACTGTAGCATCATTTTTCGACTCGGTGTATTTTGGATCATGGGCTGACAGTGATTTGGGCGATTACAATGATGACCTAACCGGTTGCGACACGACGCGTGGCGCTGGCTATACCTGGAACGACGGCTCCGATTTCGTGTACGGTGCAACGTGCCCAGCCTTCTTTATCTCGCACGTGCAAGGCCCGGCTGCGTATGTTCCAGGCGTTTCATTCATTGATGTAAATGGCAACAGAAGATATGATCCCGGTGAGCCAGCACTTGACACTGCCTTGGTTCGGAGGGGTCCCTTACTTGGTACCTCTCGTTTTCCGGGAGCGATGAATCTCAAGATGTCCTCATTTACAAACAGTAACCGCACCCTTGTGCGAGGTGATCCCAATACAAAAGAGGAGGCGCGCAATTATCTGCTCGGGAAACAGCCGAACGGTGACATTCTTAATCCGTGTACAGATCCAGTTGGCTCTGTATTCCGCGTTCCGTGCACGAGCGTTTCCGATCGCTTCTGGTATTCCGGTGACCCGGTCAATTCACCTGGGTACGGCTGGATTGATATTGTTCCAAGGGACAAACGCCAGATGCAGAACACAGGTCCATTCGAACTCCGCGCCAATGACCCAATAGAGATTATCGTTGCCTATGCAATCGGTCGCGGGATTGATGAACGAAACAGCGTAAGAGTAGGGCGCGCCGTGGTTGACACCGCGCATGCAATCTTCCGTCGAGGCTTTCCGGTCGTAGTGACCTCAGTGGCGCAAACGCCGACAGCCCCAACCTCTTTTAGAGTTCATCAAAACTATCCGAACCCATTCAATCCTTCCACCAAGATCAAATTTGAACTTCCGCGGAGGGAATACGTTTCATTGCAAGTGTTCGACATTCTCGGGAAAGAGTTGGTGACTCTGGTGAATAAGGAACTTGAGAGCGGCGAACATGATGTGCAACTTGATTTGAACCAGTTTGCCGGTGGTGTGTATTTCTACAGGCTGCACGCTGGAGACTTTGTTCAAACTAAGAAACTGGTTTTATTGAGATAAGGACATTTGTCCTCCCAGTTTTCTTGCAAACGGCGCTTGAGGTGGTTACCTTGAGCGCCGAAGCAGGGGCAAGCATAATGGAGGACAGATGCAACAGAAGAAACAACGGCGGTCGGTCCATCGCTAACGCGAGTACGGACGATTACGACAGAAGTCGCGTGAGCAACAATTCGTCCATCAGTTAGAACACGAGTTTGAGTTATCGCCACGGGAGAGTCGTGGGATCTTGGAGGTTGTGCAGGAGACGTTCATTGACAAGCAGGAAGTCCAGCGGGGACAGATCGCGTATGTGTGTGTGCATGCGGACGAAGGCGCGGGCAAGGCGAT
>JANNUB010000205.1:0-8889 GCA_031394795.1 Ignavibacteriota bacterium
CGCGTTAACAGAAGAGTTTGAGAAGTATAGAAATCCGTAGGGACGTTTAATCATGTGGTGAGCCCTTCGCTGGCGCTCAGGGTAAACTCCGTCGAACCATAAACGTCTCTACGAAGGAACTTAATTATGGAGTTGATGTGAAGGGAAAGGCGGTGCTACATAAGCCCGAGATTCTCCTCTTTCAAGCCGACGACGGAACTATCCGTCTTGAGGTACGGATGGCGGGGGATACTGTATGGTTGACGCAGGCTCAAATGGCAGAGCTATTTCAAACAACCGTGCCCAACGTAAATATGCATCTTCGCAACATTTATGCTGATGCTGAATTGAGTGAGGAGGCAACTATTAAGGATTTCTTAATAGTTCGAACCGAAGGGGAACGGGAAGTTCGGCGTGAGGTGGCATTCTACAACCTTGATGCGATTATCTCGGTTGGCTACAGAGTAAAATCGCAACGCGGCACACAGTTCCGCATTTGGGCAACGCAGCGGTTGCGTGAGTATCTCGTCAAAGGCTTCACCATGGATGACGAGCGGCTGAAGCGGGCAGGAGAAGGCAACTATTTCGAAGAACTGCTTGCGCGCATACGAGATATACGTTCGTCCGAGAAGGTCTTCTGGCGCAAGGTGCTTGATATTTACGCAACGAGTATTGATTACGATCCGGGCGTGGAGGTATCGCAGGAGTTCTTCGCAACGGTTCAGAACAAGATGCACTGGGCTGCGCATGGACACACTGCCGCAGAAGTGATTGCTCAACGTGCAAACGCGAGCCGCCCGAACATGGGACTGACAAGCTGGGCGGGGAGTACACCACGCAAGTCGGATGTGAGTGTTGCGAAGAACTACCTCAATGCCGACGAGCTCGACGCTCTGAACCGCATCGTCACGGCATATCTCGAATTTGCCGAGTTGCAAGCCCGCAATCGCAAAGCGATGCACATGAAAGATTGGATTGTGAAACTGGATGACTTTCTAAGGTTGAGTGAGCGTCAGGTTCTGATGCACGCGGGAACGATAAGTCACGAGATTGCAGAGGGAAAAGCTGAAGAACAATACGAGAGGTTCCATTCAGAACAACTGAACGAAAAGAGTGAAGTGGAGAAACATTTCGAAGCAACGATTGAAAGGCTCAAGACATTGAAGCAACCAAGGAAAGAGAAGCCAAAGAAAGCACGGAAGAAAAAGAAATGATCGCTCTTCGTGATGGCATGCTGTGTTTGCGAGGAATTCACTCCTTCAACCATTCACCTCCCTTATCGATATTCTCTTTCGTGAAGACCCTGGATGGAAGAGTCATCTCTTTAGCAACCTTCTCTCCTTTGAGAATTTTCAGTGCTGTCTCAATAGCCTCACGTCCTCCGGTGGGGTATTCAAACGAGGCGAAAAGAATTCCCTGGCGGACATACATCTGTCCCTCTTGCGGCAACCCGTCGATACCTACAAACGTGATCGTCTTCTCGCGTCCGGCAGCTTTCGCTGCGAGGTACGCGCCGTGGGCTCCGGGATCGTTATGTGCATACACAAGATCAATGTCCTTGAAACGTGCGAGCGCCGACTCCATCTCCCGACGTGCATTTGGTTCAAGCCACTTCATGTCGGCATCGAAGATGATTTCTATGTTCGAACCCTTAATCGCTTCCACGAAACCGCTGTGCCGATCTTGCCCGGGTGTGGATGTCATCAATCCTTTCAGCTCAACAACGTTCCCTTTCCCGCCCAAACGACGGACGACCCAGTTTCCCGCAGCCCTCCCGATCTTCTTGTTGTCCGCCCCGATGAAACACGTGTAGTCATTTCCTAACACTCGCCGATCGAGCACGATGACCGGAATCCCTTTTTCAAAAGCCGCTTTCACGGGCGGAGTGAGCGGTGCCGCTTCTTTGGGTGAAATGATAAGAAGATTTACTCCCGCTTTGATGAACTCCTCAACGTGTGCCCGCTGCCGCAGATTATCGTTCTGAGCATCTTTGAAAACGACACGCACCTCAGGATATTTTCCATCTTCCTTTTTGATATCTGCATTCATCTGCACTCGCCAGGGTTCGCCGAGATTGCACTGGCTCATACCTATCGTCCACCGTAGTTTCTGTGCTGCTCCGGTGAATGCAAAAATTGCTAAAAGAGTTAATGTGAGTACGAGTTTCATACTTGTCCGATGAAGCATCGTAAGCCTCCGAGAGTGATTAATATGTTTGAGATGTTGAAACCTGACTGTCTCATTCGGTACTCCGCGAACTTCGTTGCAACATCACCGCTCCGACAATAATCGCACCGGTGAGCATGAGCCGGCTCTCTTCTCCGACTGCATTGATGCTCAGGATTTTTTCAAGATAGCCGACAATCAAACTGCCGAGCAAAGTGAGCCAGATGCTGCCTGACCCGCCGCGCAAACTCGTTCCTCCAATCACCACGATTGCGATCGCCGTCAGCTCGTAGGTACTCCCTGCTTCCGGGTCGCCTTGAAGTTCCTGAGCAGCCTGACAGATTCCAGCAACAGCGCAAAAGAATCCGCTTAAGCCGTAGGCTGCGATTTTCATGTTCTGTACGGGAATTCCCGAAAGCCTCGCAGCTTCTTCGTTTCCGCCGATGGCGTAGAGGTAGCGTCCCCAGTAGGTTCGATCCAGAATAACCCAGCAGAAAAGGATACATGCAATGAACAATATCGTAACGATCGCAATATTCCCGCCGAAAATTCTTGAGCTGATGAAGTTGAAGATCGCCGGAGGCTCAACATAGCTGTACGTCCCGTCCGACAGAAGAACGGCAGTAGAAATCTTTTCGCCCCCCGTGACCCACTTCGCTACGCCACGGGCAAAGACCATCATGCCGAGCGTTGCAATAAACGGCTGCACACTGAAACGGGCGATTACTCCGCCCGAGATTGCGCCGAACAATGCACCCACTGCAAGAGAAGCAATAACACTCACCCATGCGGGCAAACTCCAATGCATGGTGAACATTGCGAAGAGCACGGCAGAGAGTCCGAGCAGGCTCCCCACGGCAAGGTCGATTCCCGCGGAAACAATCACCAGTGTCATCCCGCACGCAAGAATTCCAAACACAGAAATCTGCCTCAACATGTCGCGATGCGTATCCCACTGAAGAAAAGTACCATCTGCATTAAAGATGACACCGATGAGCATCACGAGCGCCAGAGAGATAAGTGCGCGCCACAATGGAGACAATCGCCTATGCCGCATCAGCAGAACCGTGTTCATGTGGTGCTCATCGAGCAATACACCTCGGAGTGTGAGAAATCAAACCAACCATTGTCCACATCGCTATTGCACTTCGAGGTAATCTTTGTCAGGAAGTTTTGGGAACGGTGCATGAGGCTCAGCCTGATACCAGAACGCGACGGAAGCAATATCATCTTGCAGCGGCAGGTACCGTCCGCCGGAGCGCCACCCAAGCGCTTGAATAGTGATACGGAGATCTTTTTGAAACCGGATCGGATCCATGATGTGCCATCGGTACAGACCGAACCGCTGTTGCGATTTGTATGTTCCGTCGGGCTTAATTACCTGTACCAATCCTGCATATGGTGTATTGAATGTCTGATACTGTTTTGTTTCCGGGTTTTCAAAATTGTACGAGCCGCAGAAATAGTCCTCGGTTCCTGTTCCGCAGATTGTAGGAAACTTCTCGTCGCCATCGATGAAGAACTTGGTCTCACCTTCTCCCCACCACCCTTCATTGTTCACCCCCCAAGCCATATATGTGCCGACGTAGTGGCCCCACCCCTTTACCCCGGAAAGAATCACGTAGTCTGATTTGTAAGGGAGGGGATTGACGCGACGAAATTGTGCGTGAAAATATCCGGCATCCTCGGGCACCTGCGTCAGCGTGTAGTTTATTTGGTAATACAGCACCATGGCATTCTCGTCGAGGTTCTCGAACGTGATCTTGCATGATTTTCGGAAAGGCATCTCCCAGTAGCAATTGAATGCACTTCCAGGATTGACACAGACCGCGAGCGATGACAAATGTTCGTATCGTCCCCATCCGCTCGCGAAGAAGTCGCCTACCGGCACTTCGACCGACGGTTCAGTTTCTCCATCCCAATAGAAGCGGATGATGGAGAACCGCCAGTTGCCCGTCGGGGTCATCCAGATTTGTTGGATAGCTCCGGGTCCTTTGATTTCTGCAAGCGTGAATGTTGTTTTGGGTTCGATCTTAATGGATGGAGAGATCTTCCACCCCGTGCCAAGATCCCGAGCTGCCTTAGCGCCAGTCCCTTCCGTCGCCATTCCGCCTTTCCCCTTTTCGCCCGTGAAATTCTCCGGGCTGATTGATCGTGTCTGCGCATGGGAAAGGCGTGAGAGCGTCCCAAGTCCCATGTTCAGACCATCGTGTTTTTGCTGTTGGGCGTTGAGGATACTTGTTGCGACCGCTCCAGCAAGAATGATGCAATAGAAAACACGTGTGTGTCTCATGTCGTTACCTCGCAATCAATGAAAAGAACTGAAATGCGGAAACTCATTGTCCGCATGTTGCTTGACGATTGAGTATGAAAAAGAAAAGAGCGTGGGTCGCAGTAGATGCGAAGCAATGTTGATAATCTCTCCCGCAAAATCAAGTATTGCCACGTGGCTTTTCCAAAACCAGACACTCCCATCCCATTCTTCTACTACATCAACCATCCATCGAGCCACCCATCTCGCATGCTCTCATATCTCTTCACAAGTTTTGGTAGTGTTACAGTTTCGATTTTTCGGACGGCCTGATTCGCGAGATTTCGCGAAATCCGACCGTAGGAGCAAAATGAGATTGACACCAAGAATTTCCTTGCTTCTCATTAGCTCGCTGGACATATTTACGCCCGTACCTACCAATCTTCCACACACATCAGACGAAAGGCTTGCGATATGCCTACCAAGATCGAAATGGTTATGGAATACATGGTGAAGAACTCCGTTGACGGAGTATTCCGCGGAACACCAAGGAAGTATATGGAGCAGATCGGAGCAAGTAGCGGCCCGTTGTACACGAAATTGAAAGATGCAGGGTTTGAACAAGTTGGGACAGGCAAAAATGCACAATGGGTAATTCCTAAGAAGATTCTCCTCGATTTCAAAAAATAATCCTTCAATGGGCACTGAAACAAAGTCATTTGGCTCGTCTGGCAGAGAGGGGCACAATGCCTCCGCGTTCTATTCAAGGAAGCTAATGGTTGAGCACCAAATCACAACCGATAGCTCATTGATAAATTGGTCAACTTGCCGTAACCAGATTTTCTGTGAATCTTCGGATAGAATGAGTGAAAGATTGCTCCCTAACTCTGTTTCCCTCATGATTACCTCGCCTCCCTACAATGTTGGCAAGGAATATGACAATGACCTGAGTACCGAAGAGTACCTCACACTTCTTGAAAATGTATTTGTTGAAACATACAAAGCGCTTGAGCCGGGTGGGCGGGCATGTGTGAATGTGGCAAACCTTGGAAGGAAGCCGTACATACCGCTTGCGAGCCACCTAATACACCTAATGAACAGAATTGGGTTTCTGATGCGTGGTGAAATCATTTGGCAAAAGGCCAAGGGTGCAAGCGGCTCTTGTGCGTGGGGTTCTTTCAAGATGGCAACAAATCCGTCTTTGAGAGATGTGCATGAGTACATTCTTATTTTCTCGAAAGGGAGGTTTGACCGTGCTCGTAAGGGTAAGAGTACGATAAGTCGAGATGACTTTATGCGTGATACACTCTCGATTTGGGAAATGAGGCCCGAATCCGCACGGCGTGTGGGTCATCCCGCCCCATTTCCAGAAGAGTTGCCAGAGCGGTTGATAAACCTGTACAGCTTTGAAGGTGACTTGATTCTTGACCCCTTCATGGGTTCTGGAACTACTTGTGTTGCGGCGAAGAAACTTGGTCGCGACTACGTTGGTTTCGACACGAACCCAGATTACTGCATCATTGCACATGAGCGGCTTAAGAAAACTAAGCCGCTTTCTGATCTGCAACCGCAACGCCCCAATTCAACAAATCCATAAAGCTCCAAAGTCGATTTGTGACCATCGCTTCCATTGCAGGTGTTACTCTCAAAGTCTTATGAATCCTCACGAAGTTGTACGCAAAGAAATGAAGGGCAATCGCTGCCTCGTGGTGTTGGAGCTTCTTTGAGAAAGCATTTGTCAGTCGGGTGAATCTACGCATCTGCATTCGGATAGTCAGGTTTTGACGCTCTACAGGTGAAACGTCTGCGATTCGTGATGTTGATCTTACGGATTGACCTTCAGTGAGAAGAGAGAGGATGAGGGATTTCTTTTCGAGTGGAAGATTGTTTGCCATGATATACGCTCCTTTTTGAGTCTTGATTTAGGCTCGTGGGAGTCGTATATTGTGTCAGGCTTTTCATGGCTCCTCACCGAGCTATGGATTGTTAGGGCTATCAGGTGGTCGAAACACCTGTTAGCCCGCTAAATAGCGGGCGTTAGGCTAATATTTTCAGTTGCTTACTCATACACCCGTCCTTTCTGAAGTGTTCGCGCACTTCGTTTGAGGTTTGACATTGGCGCTCTTAGTGAGCGCCTTTTTGTTAGATGCCTTCATATTTTTTCAAACCATCAAGTTGCATATCAATTCCCTTTAGAATCTGCTTCAGCATATCAATATCTTCCTGCAATAGTTCGTCTGGAATTGCAATGACTGCTTTCCGGTTTCCAGAAATTCTTCTTTGGCTCAAGATTCCCCAATGCTCACTTTCTGTTACTTCGATTGACGGCAAAGCAGGGTTCTTTGTTAGAGCCTCGATTTGTGTCTCTGGCTTCTTAAACTGTGACCGTGATTCGTCTTTCCCATTTGTCGGCGCTGCCTCTCCCTTTTTTGTTATGGATGGGCCATCAAGAACCATATAAGAACCTGCTTCCCGCTCATGCAATAAGCCTGCGAACTTTGCCGCATCAATGAAATATGGGGGCCACGAATCCTTTCTATCTGCCGAAATGGGGTAGTTGGTCTCGAAGTGATTAGCGAGATATTCGGTTTGAGGTAGAAGCTTGCCCCTGTATGCTTCCCATACTTTTGCGAGGATTTCATGCTTACAAAAAGCCTCAAAAATCGCCCCCGATTTGTCCGCTTCTGATTGCGGCTGGATAATTCGCCGTCCAATTTCAGTTAGCGAGTACATATCGCCCTGAGCCGCGAGAAGTCCGAATTTTTTCAGAGCAATCATCTTGTAAACAAAAGCACTGCTGGACTTGGGATTGCCTGTGACCTTTAATGCAGCATTGAGCAGATTTTCAAAGCCGCCTTCTTTAGAGATATCTTTCGTAAGTTTGATGGCGTCTTCAAAAGAAATGGCGGGGACTCTCAGCTCGTATTTCCTCTTTTGAGACGAATCGGAAGATTTTTTCTTTGAGTTTTCAGAAGATGTGTCGGACTGTGCCATTGTTCACCTCATTAGTGATATGCGTTCGATTAACTGGATCAATATACGAAGTCTTACGACTCAACGCAAGTGAAAAATGAAATATCTGAAAGACGGTCGTTTTATAACATGCTAACTTATTAATTGATAATCAGTTAATACTTACACAAACGATACTGCTAATATTCGATTCTTATTGGTAGCACAGCCCTCGAAATGAAAATAGTTGAAGAAGAAAATTTAAATACGAATTGTTGGCTATGGCCAGAGGAGTTATCTTTGTACGTCAAAGTTCACTCTCTTCGAGTGCGGCTTGATTAACTAAGGGCGGGCGGAGAAATCCTATCCGCCCTTTTTGTTCTGCACACTTAGAATATACTTCGACGAAAGCGTCTCCCGCAAGTGTCGAAATCCCTATAGTAACTGTACTGAGAGAAGAACGATGGGAAAATTTTTCTTGCGGAAAGGAGAAAGCCAAAGACATACTCTCTGGCTTTGCGAGAGGTTGTAGTGATTCACGTTAACCAACTCAACTCAAAAAATCCATTTCTAAGAACGCCACACAAAAGAAGTAGATTTGAAAAACCCATTTGTCAAGACCCATCTCCATTTTTCTTCTCTCTCACTCATC
The DNA here is from genome assembly GCA_031394795.1 of Ignavibacteriota bacterium. Lineage (GTDB taxonomy): Bacteria > Bacteroidota > Ignavibacteria > UBA10030 > UBA6906 > CAADGV01. The sequence continues at coordinate 8,001 of JANNUB010000205.1, forward strand.
AAATCTGAGCGGGAATTTCAAACTGTAACACTACCCAAGTTTTCCCGAAAATGTTTACGTTGCAGTGGCTTTATATTTCGCTCGGCACGATCAAGTTCTCAGTTACGGCGATCGCAGCGCCCGCGTTGCGCAACGCCGCTGATATCCTTCGTCTCGCGTTTCTCAACTAATGGGAGCATAATATGTTTAGAACATTCATTGCAGTTCTGTTCCTCTTCAGTCTTGGTCACGCTTCACCCACACTCCCCATGGAGGACACATCGGCCGTTCACAAAGCGAAGCTTGCTGAAGAGGTGCGGAACGAGTTCCTTCATGCTTGGAACGCCTACAAGAAGTACGCATGGGGTCACGATGGACTCAAACCGCTCAGCAAATCATACTATGATTGGTACAGCGTTCCGCTCTACATGTCGATACTCGATGCGCTCGACACAATGATCTTGATGGGATTGAAAGAAGAAGCGGACACCACGCGAGAGTTCTTGGTCACACATCTTTCGTTCGACCAGGACATTTACGTAAAGAATTTTGAGATTACAATCCGACTACTCGGCGGATTGCTCTCAAGCTACCAACTTACAGGGGACGAACGGCTGTTGAAACTGGCCGACGATTTAGGCACTCGTCTCCTTCCGGTTTTCAAATCACCGACCGGAATCCCCTACGTTGATGTGAACCTGAAAACCGGAGCGACGCGAAATGTCCGGACGAATCCCGGTGAGGTCGGCACGCTGCTCGTCGAGTTCGGCACATTGAGCAAGCTTACCGGAAAGCAGGAATACTACAAGATAGCCAAGAATGCCGTCCAGCAAATCTACAACAGACGGTCGCCCATCGGACTTGTTGGGACGTGGATCGACGCAGAAACAGGAAAGTGGTTGGACGGTGA
>JANNUB010000217.1:0-1821 GCA_031394795.1 Ignavibacteriota bacterium
TTTCGGCGCAACAACTCCATCGCGGCTTGCGTTGCGCGTTCCTTCACTCGCTTGCGTCCATCACCTAAATTGAATTTCATCGCGAGCGTAGTCTCTGCATCGGAGTAACCAATCCACACAAGTCCGACGGGTTTTGCCTCAGTCGCGCCTGTTGGTCCCGCGATGCCTGTCGTCGAAATGCCGATGTCGGTTCTTGCAGTGCGGCGAATGCCAGCCGCCATCGCTTCGGCGACTTCTTTACTCACGGCTCCATGTTGTTGAATCAATTCTTCTGCAACGCCGAGCAGTTCAGCTTTCGATTGATTGCTGTACGCGACAATCCCTTGGCTAAAGTAGTTCGAGCTGCCGCTCACGTCTGTAACTTTATCCGCGATCAGACCGCCTGTGCACGATTCGGCAATGGCGAGCGTGAGTTTCCTTTCCGTTAAGAGTTTTCCGATTGCTTCTTCCAATTCTTCATCGTCAATTCCGTAAATGTGCTTTTGAACTTTTGCTCGAATGCGCTGTTCAACTTCAGCAACAAGTTTGTCGGCAGACGCTTCGTCGTTGCCGTGAACAGTGATTCGCATTCGAACGCCCGTTGTAGAAGGGAGGAAGGCGAGCCCTGCCCGCTCGCCGAGTCGAGTCTTCGACCAAAGCGAAGTGTCGGCGGGTTTTGCGCCTTTCAGAATCTCTTCAATGTCTCCGAGTTGCGCGGCGAGCATGCTTTCGGAAATGCCTGCAGTTCGGAGCGTGAGATGACGAATGATGGAGTTCGAAACTTTCTTTGAGAGAAATGGAATGATTGTTTGGTCAACCATCTCTTTCATTTCATACGGAACGCCGGGCAACACGAAAAAATACCTATCTGATTCTTGAAACAACATTCCGCCAGCAGTGCCGACAGGATTCGGAACCAGCGTCGCTTTGCGCGGAAACATCGTCTGCTCTTCAAACGACTGCGACCATTGGCGATTCCATTTCTTCACCAACTCTTCAACATGCTTTTGGATTTCTTCGTTCGGAATCAAATCCGAATCAAAAAATTCACAAACAGCTTTCTTCGTGATGTCATCATGCGTCGGTCCGAGTCCGCCCGTTACGATGACGACGTCGTTGCGTTTCCATGCTTCGTCGTACGCGCTGAGAATCGCATGCATGTCGTCGCCAACTGTTGTCATCCGCCCGACGCTTACGCCGATGCCATTCAACTTCTCCGCAATGTATGCTTGATTGGTGTTGATGACCTGCCCGATGAGCAGCTCATCGCCGATGGTGATGATTTCAGATTTCATTTCTTAGAAATTTGTTTGGAAGAAGATAAAGAATCGAAGCCATAGAAACGCATGTCGCAATGTTGGTGTGAGCCGCAGCCCTCGGTTTCCAACTCCTTCCCATCGTAGAGGGAGTTTCTTAGGAGCAAGGAGAAGCAATGCAAGGGACTTCTGAAACCCGTGCGAGTGGCGGACGCTACGCTTGCACTGATTAAGCCGCGGTTTCCCTCTCTCTCCGAGAGGGGGATTTTTCAGAGTTTCGCTAGCGTCCGATCTCGGACGCCGACAGCGTCCGCCAGCGACCGGGCTGGGCCTCGAACAGGGCGTTGAGCTGCTCCATCGTCACTTCGCGGCGCTCCTTCGTGACGGTGTCCTCAATGATCCAGCGGCCCTGCAAGGTCATGCCGGTAAGCTGCTGATGCCATTCGGTTGTACGCCGACCCTCGGCGGTGCTCTGCATGATCCGGTTGGTTTCCTGCATCGTCAGCATCGCCTGTGCCGAGCGGCGGTTCATCTCGCCCTGGCTGATGCCCCAGGACTGCCAGACCTCGGTCATCACCGGCAGCGC
>JANNUB010000221.1:0-4877 GCA_031394795.1 Ignavibacteriota bacterium
TCCAGAGCATGACCGGCTACGGCAAAGGCGAAGCTTCCGCCAAACGGATGACTATTGCCGTAGAACTACGAGGCGTGAACAGTCGGTTTCTCGAAGTCAGCTCCCGCCTGCCTCGTTCTCTTTCTATCCGCGAAAATGAAATCAAGGAGATCATCCGAAAGAAAATTTCGCGCGGGAAAATCACTCTCGTTGGGATGGTCGAGCAAGGCACCAATGGCGATATTACCGTCCGCATCAACACCTCGGCGGCAAAGGGATATTACAAACTGCTGAGCGAGCTTCGCAAGACCGTGAAGATGCGGCACCCCGTGCGGCTCGAGCACTTGCTCCAATTCTCAGAGGTCTTTGAGCCGCTTGAGATCGAGAACACGGACGACCATGAATGGGACGTGTTCCGAATAGCTTTGGACGAAGCGATAGACAACCTCCTTGTCATGAAGCACAACGAAGGGAAGGAACTGGGGAAGGACTTTCGCCATCGCATAAAAATCATGGAGGAAAAGATCTCGCAAATCGAGCGCCTCTCCATCGAGCAAGTTCCAGCCGAGCGCACACGATTGCGCGAGCGGATCAGGCAGTTGATGGCAAACGAGCCGGTCGACGAGGGCAGACTCGAAATGGAAATTGCGCTGATCGCCGATAGACTCGATGTAACGGAAGAATGTGTCCGGTTCAGAAGCCACAATAAATTTTTCCTCGAGGCGTTGGATGACAAAGAACCGGCGGGACGCAAGCTGAATTTTTTGATCCAAGAGATGAACCGCGAGGCAAACACGATCGGCTCGAAATCGTCGGCGTCGGAGATTGCGCATCTCGTCGTCAACATCAAGGAAGAGCTTGAGCGCGTGCGCGAGCAGTTGCAGAATATTGAATGAGGTCAACGATGAGCGATGTTCCGCCAAGCTGGGTTATTTAAGTGTTGATGAGTTCAATGGATTGCTTTGATAAACAAGGTTCATGCGACGCGGAAAACTGATTGTCATCTCCGCCCCCAGCGGATCAGGCAAGACGACGATTGCCAAAGAAACGATGCAACAAAATCCCTCGCTCGGTTTTTCGGTGTCGGCGACGACGAGAGAAAAGCGAAACAACGAAGTTGATGGAAGAGATTACTTATTTCTCTCACGTGAAGAATTCGAGAAACGAGTCGCATCAGGCGAGTTTGTTGAGTGGGAGGAAGTGTATCCCGGAAAATTGTACGGGACGTTGAAGAGCGAAGTCGAACGGTTGTTGAGCAACGGACGCGACGTGTTGTTTGATGTTGATGTGAAGGGCGGCCTCGCAATCCGAAAGCAGTTCCCCGAAGCGTGCCTCATCTTCATCGAAGCGCCGAGCATGGAAATACTGAAAGCGCGCCTCGCCGGACGAAAGACGGAAGACGAGACAACGATACAGAAACGCCTCGAGCGCGTCCCCATGGAGCTTGAGCTTGGAAAGCGGTTCGAGCATCACGTCGTCAACGACGGCTTGCCGACGGCGATTGACGAAGTACAAAAAATTGTCAAGAAACATTTAGAAAAATAACTATCAAGAGAGAGCCATGCCAATCAAACCTATTGACATTGAACTGCTGACTTCAAAGGCAAAGAACATTCACGAGGCGGTTGTTGCGATGTCGCGCCGTGCGCGGCAGATCAATGAGGAGACGAAGATCGAATTCAACCAGCGCATCGAATTGCTCGCACCGAAAACCGAATCCCCCGAAACGGAGGAGGTCGAGATCAATCCAGACCAGTTGAAGGTGAGCCTTGAATTCGAGAAGCGGCCGAAACCAACCGATATGGCGCTCGATGAGCTGCTGAACACGAGACTCGAGTGGCGCTACAAGGAGCCTGAGGAAATCGCAAAGATCGAAAAGCAAGAAGAGCCGGAAAGCGAAGAAGAATAGCTCGCCTCCTTCGAAGGTCGAAATCCTAAACAACGTTCGAAAGCTCTGTTGTGTTGCCTGACGTTTGTTTAGGATTTTGTTTTTCACTGGTGATGCATGCTTCAAGGGAAGAAAATACTCCTCGGTGTTACGGGCGGTATTGCGGCATACAAAACGCCCTGGCTCGTCCGCGAACTTGTCAAGGGCGGCGCAGAAGTGCAAGTCGTGATGACGCGGAACGCAAAGGAATTCGTCACGCCGATGACTCTCGCAACTGTTTCGCGCCGCGAGGTCATCACGGAGATGTTTTCCGACGCGGCAGCGAAGCATTGGACGCAGCACATCGAACTCGCTCTCTGGGCGGACGTGATGCTCATTGCCCCCGCCACCGCGAACGTCATTGGGAAAATTGCCCACGGGTTTGCCGACGATTTTCTCACGACTCTTGTCCTTGCTTTGCGCTGCCCGCTGGCTGTCGCTCCCGCGATGGATGTGGACATGTTTCTCAACAGAACTGTTCAGCAGAACATTGACATACTTCACGAAACGGGCTGCTTCATCATCGAGCCGGACGAAGGCGAACTTGCCAGCGGACTGAGCGGCGCGGGACGACTTCCTGAAATCGAGAAGTTAGTGAAGTTTGTTGATGGCATTCTTGAAAATGTTCATTACGATTTAGCGGGAAAGAAAATTCTCGTCACCGCCGGACCGACGTATGAACCGATTGACCCGGTGCGATTCATCGGCAATTGTTCTTCGGGGAAGATGGGATTTGCAATCGCGCATGCGGCGGCGTTGCGCGGCGCCGATGTTACGCTTGTTGCCGGACCTGTCAACCTGGGAACTCCTCGCAGCGTCAAGCGGATCGATGTGAAGACTGCGCAGCAAATGCTCGAAGCCGTGCATCGAGAATTTGACGGCGTTGACGCCGTCGTGATGGCGGCAGCAGTCGCGGATTACACGGTTACGAATCCCGCAAAGGAAAAAATCAAGCGGGAGAAGCAGGCAAGCGACGAGATGTCTCTCACACTCAAAAAGAATCCCGATATTCTGAAGTCTCTCGGGGAGAAAAAATCCCATCAGGTTCTTATCGGCTTCGCGCTGGAAACCAACGACGGCGTCGCAAACGCGCAAGACAAACTCAAACGAAAAAATCTCGATGCCATCGTTCTCAACAATTCGAACGAAGAGGGCGCGGGCTTCAACTCAGATACAAACATTGTGACCATCATTGAACGGGACGGGACCGCGGAACGATTTCCAAGAATGTCGAAGTTTGATGCGGCAAACGTTATATTAAAGGCGATGATCGCACTGATGAAGAGCAGAATATGACAAACAAAATCATCACGATTGACCCGGAGCTTGTGAGCGGAGCGCCGGTGTTCACGGGGACCCTGCATGAGAATCTTGCTGGATGAATGTCTTCCTCGTCAGCTTATGGCTCCACTCACTCCGAAGTTTCTGCGGCAGTCGGATTCTTACGCTCGCCGAATGGCACACGTTATTTCGTAGAGATCTTCATGGCTGACGAATCCTCAAATATCTCTTCCGTTCTTGATGAGTTGAAAAGCATTCTCGAAAACGAGCAACGTCTTTTCGGTGATGTGTTATTGTACGAAGAACCGAAAGAGAGACCAATGGTGAATTCTCGCAAAGCGAACACACCGCACCTCCCGGTAGATGAAATTCCATTCGTTCAGAAACCAATCGCAAAAGAAATGCCCGCAAAAAAATTACAGCCTGCACTTGAAGAACCATTACTCTTTGATATGCCTGCGCAGTCTTCACTCACAGCGGAAGCGTGGGGAAATGCCGCTTCGATTGAGGACTTGAACAACCAGATTTGTGAATGTCAAAAATGTTCGCTCGGCGCGACACGGACGAAGTTTGTCTTCGGTGTGGGAAATCCAAATGCCACATTGATGCTGATCGGCGAAGCGCCCGGCGCCGACGAGGACGCACAGGGCGAGCCGTTCGTGGGACGCGCCGGACAGCTGCTCAACAAGATTATCGAAGCTATCAACTTCAAGCGCGCCGACGTGTACATCTGCAATATCCTGAAGTGCCGTCCGCCGAACAACCGCAAACCGACAATGGAAGAATCCGATTTGTGCAAGCCGTATCTGAAAAAACAAATCGAGCTGGTGAAGCCGAAAGTGATTTTGTGTTTGGGGTTGACGGCTGCCGAAAATCTTCTCGGCACAACGGAATCCATGGGCAAGTTGCGCGGACGCGTGATGACGTATGAAGGCGTGCCCGTGATGGTGACGTATCATCCTGCCGCGCTCTTGCGGAATCCGAACTGGAAACGTCCGGCGTGGGAAGATGTGCAGGCGGTGAGGAAGTTGCACGATGAGTTGGTTTCACGAAATTGAATCATTGCAACAGTGTGTCATTTCATCATTGTGAAAAACATGAATGATGAAATCATGAATGATGAAATGTTGAAATGCCCATAGTGATGAAAGTGTAGTATGCCTGAACCTCTCAGAAATTTCACACCGACCCCAACACCCGAGGGCCGCGTACCGCCGCAAGCGGTGGAAGTCGAGGCGCAAATTCTCGGCGCGATGCTTCTTGAGCGGGAGGCAATCGCGCGTGCCATCGAAGTGATGGACGAGGACGCGTTCCACGCCGACTATCATCGCAAGATCTTCCAGGCATGCATGGCGATGTTCGATCGGAGCGAGCCGGTGGACATCATCACGCTCGCGGAAGAGCTGCGACGCCGCGGACATCTCGAGCTTGTGGGCGGCGAGACCTACCTCGCCGAACTGACGACGAAAGTAACGTCAGCCGCGAACGTTGAGTTTCACTCGAAGATCGTTCTGGAAAAATCTCTGATGCGGGCGCTGATCGTAACGACGTCGTCTATAGCGGCGCGCGGCTACAGCCCGACGGAAGACGCGTTCGATTTGCTCGACGAGGCGGAGCAGACGATATTCCAGATTTCGGAAAAACGGATGAAGAAAACGTTCACGGCGATGAACAAAGCCGTGCACGATAC
>JANNUB010000302.1:0-13877 GCA_031394795.1 Ignavibacteriota bacterium
CATACCAATCCCGCAACAATGCCGACCCCTCCGAACACGCGGGCGGAAAACAGTGTGCGCAGCAATGAACGAATAGCTCTCATGAATTCTTATCGCTCCAATCCTTGATACTGCTTTGCATTTCTCATGCGACATGGCAACTGTCCTTGGAAGGAGCATCGGGTCGACAGCGAGTAATGTCATCCCCAAGCCTACGGAGTTCATCAACGACAGGAAGCGGAAAGTTTTCGTTCGAGTAGAACCTTGCCATGCGTCAGGCGGTTTCGTTCTCAGCGATATTGCTTTCAATCTCATCAGCATGAGCACGGGCGTACGCCCATGCATTCGCAAGGTCTTCGGCGCGCAACGTGGGATAGCATCGAAGCAACTCTGCTTCGCTTGTCCCCAATTGCCGCGCCTGTGCCAGGAGCCATACGGGAATGCGTGTGCGCACGATGCAAGCTTCACCGCCAGCAACGTTTGGATCGCTGTCAATGCCGGGAAAGGCGTTGCCTAATTCGCTGACGACGATCTGGAGCAGGCGCGCCTTTTCACCCGGGGTGAGTTGCGAAATCAGTTTTTCTGCTTGTTCGAGCGAGCTCATTTTTGATTTTCAAATCCTCTTGCAAAGAAAATGTACGCAACCTCTCAACAATCTACAAGGCGCTACTTCTTCACTCTCCGATATTTCTCTTCGTACTTTTCGTACAGCATCGTATGCCGCGAGCTTAAGTCTATTCTTCTTCCTTGAATAAACTCCATCGTCACGTTGCTCGTAATCTCCAGCGGGTCGCCCGTCGTGACGATGAGCGTCGCGTCTTTGCCGACTTCGATTGAGCCGACACGATCGGCAATGCCGAAAATCTGCGCGGGATACAATGTGATTGCTTTCAGAGCTTCGTCTTTTGGAAGTCCGTACGCCGCGGCAGTCGCGGCTTGATATGGCAAGTTGCGTTCATGCGCGGCCTCGTCTTCGCTGATGATTGCAAACTGAATTCCCGCCTGACGAAGTTTTTCCGGCAGCACGAACGCTTCATCGTAACGCTCGAACGAACGCCCGGGAATGCGATGAATTCCGCCGGCAAGCACCGGCACGTTGTTCTTTCTCAGCAAATCTGCGACGCGCCATGCATCGTGTCCGCCAGCGATGATGAGCCTGAGCTTCTCCTGCTCCGCCCAGGCGACCGCTGCTTCAATCTGCCGCATCTCGGTTGCGCGCACGACGACAGGGACTTTTCCTTCGAGCACGGGAATCATCGCCTCCCATCGCGCATCAACGTTGTGATAGGGAATTGACTTGTCGCTTTCGGCTTTCTTCGCGTTCATGTACGCGCGCGCATCTTTGAACGCGTCGGCGAGTTCTTTCAGTTGCTTGTCGCGCTCTTTCTTTTGATCTTCTTCGGATGTTCGCACCCGCGGCGCGCGGTTGACGTGCATGCTCGGCCAGTTGACATACAAACCAATCGGCGATTTCAGCGCCGTCTCTTCGTTCGTCCAGCCGTCCATCGTCATCGCCGCGCCCATGCCGCTGACGATCCCGCCGCCGGGCGATGTTATGACGGTTGTGATTCCATTCGCACGCGCAACCGGGATCAATTCCGATTCAGGATTGAACGCGACGCTCGCTTTCACATTCGGGTTGATGCGACCCGATTCATTCCTGTCCCACGTCGCGCGTACCGCGCCGATTTCATTCAAGCCGATGTACGTGTCGGGACTGATGAGTCCGGGATAGACATGCTTGCCGCTCGCGTCAATAACTTCCGCGCCTTGCGGAACGGAAACACTCGCGCCAACCGCTGTAATTTTTCCTTTGTCGAATATGATTGTCCCTTTTTCAATCGTCACCGACGAGACCGGGTGAATCGTCGCGTTTACGATGGCAATCACTTTCTCCTGCGGCTTCGCGGGAATTTGTCCGGGACCAGCGAAGGGAAAATTTTGCGTCAGAAAAATACAAATGACTAATGACCAATTGCTCCAGAGGCGGGATCGCGCGTCATCTCTTTGGCGCATCTGTTTTCGGCGGAGACAAATTCCGAATATTGCCACGAGCTTTAGCTCGTGGAAAAGAAATGCAAAGTGCCCTTGGGCTTTAGCCAAAACTTTCTCGCGTTCTTGGGCTAAAGCCCGAAAAACACCTTTCTCATCGGTCCACGACCTAAAGGTCGTGGCAATAACTCGTTGACGAAAGTTTTTCACCTGAGCGCAGCCGATGACATTTTTCATTCTTCAAATCCTCCAAGGCCATGATGATCGAACTCATCCCCTTTTTTCTCCGGCTTCTTCTTTTCTTCACCGGTGCCGGACTTCTTCGCAGTCAACGCTTTCTGAATTAACGCTGCGCGTTGCTTCTGCACTTCATCATTCATCCTTCTGTCCTCATCAATGTCAAAATATTTTCTCCCGTCAATCCACGTCTGCTCGCATTTCGTGTAAGTCGAAAGCGGGCTGCCATTCCACACAACAAAATCCGCATCCTTCCCAACTTCGAGCGAGCCGACGCGGTGATCAACTTTGAGCTGCTTCGCGGGATTGAGCGTGACGAATTTCAGCGCTTCTTCTTCCGGCACGCCGCCGTACTTCACCGCCTTCGTCGCCTCGGTGTTCATGCGCCGCGCAAGCTCGTCGCTGTCCGAGTTGAACGAAACAACGACGCCTTGCTCGTACATCAACGCGCCATTGTACGGAATCGCGTCATAGACTTCCATCTTATACGCCCACCAATCGCTGAACGACGAGCCGCCAGCGCCATGCTTCGCCATCGCATCCGCTACTTTATATCCCTCCAAAATGTGTTGGAAGACCTGAACCTTGAATCCGAAATCTTCCGCGACGTGCATCAGCATCAGTATTTCACTTTGCACGTACGAGTGACAATGAACGAATCGTCTGCCACGGAGAATTTCGAGAATCGTCTCCAATTCCAAATCTTTTCGCGGAGGGATTCCTGATTTTTCTTTTTCAAATTTCTGCCATGCTCGTTCGTAATCGAGTGCGGCTTGAAATTCATCGCGCATCAGCTGCTCAACGCCCATGCGCGTTTGCGGATAGCGCGTCGTGAAGCGCTCGCCCCAATTCGACTGTTTCACGTTTTCGCCGAGCGCGAATTTTATCGTCGGCGGCGCTCCTTCGAATTTCAGTTCCTCCGGCAGCATTCCCCAGCGGAGTTTTATCAATTGCGACTGTCCGCCGATCGGATTCGCGGAGCCGTGCAGGACGTGCGCCGCGGTCAACCCGCCGGCGAGTTCGTGGTAGATGTCCATGTCGTCGCTGTTGATGATGTCGCCGACGCGGACTTCCGCGCTCACTGCTTGTCCTGCTTCGTTCACGCCGCCGCTTCCCGCAGTGTGCGAGTGAGCGTCAATCAATCCGGGTGTGATGTGCTTGCCCGTTCCGTCAATCGTTGACGCGTTCGCGGGCGCCTTCAGATTTTTTCCAACGGAAATAATCTTTCCCTTCTCAACAATCACGTCCGCATTTTCAATTTTGCCTTGCGGTCCGCACGTCCAGAGCGTCGCGTTTTTCACGAGAAGAGTCTGCTGCCCGGGAATTGTCTCTCGACCGAATTCGCCGAAAGGATGGTTCATCGCGAACGACGCAGGCTCGACATTCTTCGGCTTTGCCGTATCAGGTTCGGGAGTGAACGCCGCAATGCGCGCGGCAGACCAGACGAAATTTTTCCCGTCCGACCATTCGCCTGTTCCCGTCATCGCCCTATCGGCAACGTTCGCCGTCATCCTGACGACGCCGTTCATGCCAATCGAATCGCCCGTGAACGACAACGCAAGCTGGTAATTGCTGAACGAGGCGTTCGTGAGTTTCACATTTTTCTGCTTATTGATGTCGCCGCTGAGCGATTCGGTTTCTCCCTTCAAATTCAAAATGATGGAATCAGCGGATGATTGATTTGAAATCGAAAGATTCCATTTTCCTCGTGGGTCAACCTCCGGGGTTGCTTTGATTTCGTAGCGCTTGCCGTCAATCCAGCTCTCGCGGATTTTCGTTTTCTCTTTGAACAAGTCGCCGTCGGTGATGATGAAGTTCGCAGCCTTACCGGGATCGAGCGAGCCAAGGTGTTTTTCAACGCCAAACATCTTCGCCGGATTGATCGTCAGGGACGCGAGCGCGGCATCGGCGGCAAGTCCGCGTTCGACCGCTTTGCGCGCTTGCGCGAGAAATGTTCCTGCGTCTTTTCCCGAAGGGACGGATTCCCGCAACGTCGCCGAGGTAAGTGCAAAGGGAATTCCCGCTTCATGCAACCGCTTCGGATTCTCTGGCGCTTCATCCCAATGACGCAACTCGCGAAGCGAAACTTGCAACGCTTCCTCCGGCGTTTGCACGGACGGCGTCTCGGGGAAGTTGATGGGAAGAATGACCGAGCGCTTCGTTTCTTTCACAGCATCGAGCTTCTTGTATTCATTCCCGCTCCCGCGCACAATTACATTCAAACCAAATTCCTCTGCAGTCTTGTTTGCGCGCAGAACATTCAATTCATCCGACGCTTCAATGACGAACGGAGTTTTACGCGCGAGCGCGTCGCGCAATGCGTCGAGCGTTTCGTTGGTCTCAGGTCGAGCGAGTTTCGGATTCGCGTTGAACGCGATCCATGCCTTGCCATACCAATCCGCATCGAGCAGCGTCTGACGAATGAACGCAATGATGCCCATCAGCGAGCCGGGATAATCGCCGTCGGTTCGTTCGGGCGAGAGCGTGATGTGCTGCGCGACTTCTTCTTTCACAACCATCTCGTTCGCTTTGCCGTCGCCGAGATTCACCAGCGCGCTCGTGCCTTTGAAAATTCCTTTCGTTGGAACAATCAGCGCCGACGTGAATCCTTGTGCGCGAAGTTTTTCCGCGACTTTCTCATCGGGCATAAATTGGTCAACCGCTCGCGTATGCGCTTGCGCGTTCGCGTTCCAATTCTTCGCGCCGCGTTGTTCCGTTTGACGATGAGGTCGGTCTTGTCCTTCCGCTTGTCCGCCAGCGGCGGATTGTTGCGGCGTCTTCGGCAAGCCGTAGTCGGAATATGCATCAATCAAGCCCGGATAAATTGTGTGCCCTTTCAGATCCCACACACGCGCATCCTGTGGAGCGACGACGTTCGCGCCCACCGCGACAATCACTCCATCACGAATCACCATCGTCGCTTTCTCCACGACTTTGCCCGGCGCTTGCACGATGCGCGCGTTGATGAACGCGTGAACGCGCGGCGTGTTTTTGCGAATTCCTTCAGCAGGCTCGTTCTGTGCAATCGACATCGCAACAAACGACACCACGCCGAAGAAAAGCCCACTGGATCGTAGAAACGTAGAGTGAATCATGCTGACTCCAATTGTATTAATGAAAGGTTACGATCATAGCGCGTTACACCACGCTCGGCTCAAAGCGGCTCTCCATCGTCCGAAATTTCTCTTTGAGACGATGATACAATGTCGAAGACGTTGCAATGCATAACAACGCGAACACCCCACCCGCGATCAAATCAACCACGTAATGATATCGCTGATACACCGTCGCAATGATCAACAGCGTTCCAACAACGTACAGAAGCCACCGCGACTTCGCCTTAAACTTCCCGCTCAAGTACATCATCACGATCATCATCATCGTGTGTCCGCTCGGAAACACATCGCGCTGCGACACACCGATCGCGACGTTGTTGGGCACGCCGGTCGGTATCGAGCCGCCTGCATTGACGAACTCTCGGAGATACGGCGTGAGCAGAACTCCGGGGAGTTCCTGCTCGAGCGTCGCAAACTCATGCAACGTGAATCGCGGACCGACCGCCGGCAACAAGAAATATCCGAGATACGAAAGAAAAAATCCGTACACACACGTGAACATAAAGTAGTGAAACAAATCCAGGTTGTGTCGGCGATAAAATTCGTATCCGAGAATGAGGAACAGAAAATAAAACAGGGTGTATGCGATCTGGAGAATTTCCGTCAACCACGGCGTCGCAAACTGCATGATCCATTCCGTCGGGTTGACGCCGAACAGCCAGCGATCAACTGCTGCAAGAAGATCGTCGTAGTCTCTTCCCCCATGAATTGGTTTGATCATGAAATACAATGCTTTGAACGTCACCAACGTCGCTATCGGAACATACCAATCATGCAGAAGCCGTAAGCTCTTGCACCCGGTCGAGTGCCGCAGATACGCCAACAAAAAAATCAACGATGAGCCAAGAAAGTTGCTGATGATGATCAGCCGCCAATTCGGAATGCGCGATGCAAACAGCAGATTGATGCACGAGAGAGTGAGATTAAAACCGATGAACAGCAAGTCGGCGGAGTGCAGATATTTGGTGATACGGTGAACGTGCATCAGGAATGTTCATGACGAAAACGGTGCAACAATATACCGATTACTTCGGAGTGCTGAAAGACCTGCGGTCTCGTAAAGAAGAATTCTTGTGCGCGAACAACTCATTGCTCAAATCCGCAAGCTGTTGAATCGTCAGTTGCTCCGGTCTTTTCTGCAAATCACATTTCGGAGAAACGTCCGGCACCGGGTCGAGAAAAAAGCTCAGTGAGTTGCGAAGAGTTTTCCTTCTCTTGCCAAAAACCGCACGCACCATTGCGCGGAAGAAGGCTTCATCGGCGATTTCGTATCGCGGTTCCCTCAACATTTTCATTCGCACGACCGACGAGGTAACTTTGGGCGGAGGAAAAAAACACTTCGCCGACACGTCGAACAGCAATTCAACATCGGCAAACAACTGGCAGAACACCGAAGGGATTCCGTAATCTTTCGTGTTCGGCTTCGCGACCAAACGTTTCGCAACCTCCTTCTGCATTGTCAGCGTCGCATCGCTTACGAATGTTCGATGATCCAGAATGTGAAAGAGAATCGGGCTGGTGATGTTGTAGGGAATGTTGCCGACGATGCGGAGTTTTTGTTTCTCTGTGCCCTGAACAAGCGCGGCGAAATCCGTTTGCAGAAAGTCTTCATGAAAGATTTTCAGCCTTCCGCTGAATGCTTCTTCAATCTGTTCAACGACACGACGGTCAATGTCAACAGCGATGAGCCTCCGCGTTTGCTCGACGAGATACTTTGTCAGCGCGCCTTCGCCCGGACCGATTTCGAGAACGATGTCATCAGAATGCACGTCGAGGGAGGCAACAATTTTGCGGGAAGTGTTTCCGTCGCGGAGAAAATTTTGCCCGAGGGATTGTTTGGGGCGGAGAGGCCTCATATTGCGCGTAGGGACGTTCAATTGAACGTCCCTACGGAAAGGTTTGATTTCATTTCTTTTTGAAAATTCCTTTGAGTATATCTTCGCCCTTCTTCTTCAGATCCCCCGCTGTTTTCTTCGCTTCTTCTTCCGCTTTTTGCTGCAACTTGAGTTTTTCTTCTTCGAGTTTCGATTTGGCAAAGTTGGTAGCGCGAGCTGTCAACGCATCTGAATTCAATTTTACTTTCGGATCGTTCAGCGTTCCGCCGACGAGGAAGTCGAGTTTCAAACGCCCGTTCGGCTCTTTGATTGCGTTCAGGACTTCATTCGCGAAACCGGGCACGCTCACTTTTGCTGACGCCGCTTCGGATAACAGCAATGCCATGGTGAGATCATTCGTTCCGTCCAATCCATGCGAGCCCCCGATTGCGTAATCACCGCCCAGCGCCGATATTTTCAGTTCAGGAATTTTCACGCGTCCATCCGCGATGCTGAATGCGTTTACCCAATCTTTGAAATTAAGTTCCGCAAGATCAGGCAAGCTCACCAAACTCGCGATCTGTTGATTGACTTTCACGCCCTGCACCTTTCCGTTGTTGACCGACATGTTCCCGGTCGCGTTGAGCGAGGACGGAATAAGTCCGAGCGTGTCGTCGAGCGCGCCGCTGATCGCGATATTCATGTTCAAATCGCCGAACAGCCGCTGCCCGAACGACGTGAACATCGAAAGCGCAGTGTTCGCTTTCAAACTGTTGAGATCGAGATTGAGCGTGAACGTCGGACGCTGCGGGTTTTGCAAATTGATGCTGCCGCGGCTCGCAACCGTTCCGTCGAACATGCTCATCGTCAGGTTGTTCATGGTGATGACGCCATTGGCGATCCGCATTGTCCCCTTCACGTTTTTCATCTCGAACTTTTCCGTTGTCAGCGTGCCGATGTTCGCGGTAACATCCATGTCCACATTCGGCAACGGCATCGCAGACTTGCCTTTCTCTCCTCCTGACGGCGCGCCTGCTTTCGCTCGCGACTCATCGCCCATGATGTCGGCGGTGAACAGATGATTGGAAGTGAGCGTAACACTCGCCGAAGCTTTTTCCTGAGGCGTGTTCGGCGCGTCCTTCTCTTCCGACATCATCGAAAGATAATTCCGCATCGTGAACCCGAGCGCAAGGTCGGACTTCCCGATCGTCATCGTCAGCTTCTTCGATTCGAGCAGTTGGTTGTTGAACGTCAGTGTGCCGTTCATTTCGCGAATCGGATTCTTGCTGGTCGCCGTCGCCACGGTGACGTTTTGAAATTCCATATTGCCCGATGCTTTCATTGCATCCGGGTTGTTCACCTTGCCGTTGATGTTCACGTCCGCTTTCATCGCGCCGGAAAGGTTCGTCCCGGCTTCGAGCGGATAGTAGTCCTTCACTTCTGCGAGATTCATCGAGCCTTTCACGTTCAGCGCGAGGTCATCGAAGTTCACGAGATCCATCGTCGCGGCAATCGGATTCTGTCCGAGATTCGCCGTGAGTCTTTCGATGTGGAATTCCTGCTTCGCTTTCGACTTCACGAAGTTCGAGACGAGGCTGATGTTCGTAATGGGTTTCGGGATGTTGGGATACTGAATGCTCGCGTTCGTTGTGTTGATGTTACCGGAAATATCAGGCAGTGCGCGCGTGTCGCTGTCGTAAATTCCTTTGATAAGAATCTTCGCGTTCACACTGCCGTTCCCTTGCACGCCTTTGATTTTTTCGATGTATGCCTTCGGGGTGAGATTCAAAAGTTGCGCGACGTTAACTTGCTTTGCCTCCACCGTCAAATCCATATTGATTTTGTCTTTCGCATCAACCGTCCCATTGATATCGAAGGGAATCGCGTTGAGGGCGCCCTTGCCGTTTTCGATTTTCAGAACTGATGTGTTCGCATCAAACAAAAGGTTGTTCTCAAGGTTGATGCGCCAATCGGTAATGAGAAAACTCGTGAGCGAGCCATAGCTGTAATTGTCGATCGCTGTTTTGTTTTCGATGCGCGCCTGATTCGTCGAAGGATTGAAATCCACCGTCGCGATGACGTGGAAGCCGTCGTACACTTGTTTGGAATTATCGCGCCGGTCGATCATTTCGATGTAGCCATTGATGATGCGAACATCGGGAAGAACAACTGCCGCGAGTGCGCTCGCGCCGCTCGAAGTTCCGACAGGCTGGTCGCCCTGTTTCTTTTCGGCGTAGTTCGATGAGCCGTCTTCGTTCGTTTCGAGAAGCAGTCTCGGCTTTTCGAGCACTAAAGAATTTACCTCGACGCGCTTGTCAAACAGGGGACGGAGTTTTACGTCGAGCAGCATTCGATCAAGCGACAGCATCGGGTCATTGGAAAAGCCGGTTTTGTTCGCGATCGTCAAACCGTGAACTTCGAGAGCAATCGCGGGAAAGACGGAAAGGTTGACGTCGTTGATTGCGACTTGCCGTCCGGTCGCTTGTTCGATGCGCGGAATGAGCAGCGCTTTGAGCCGCTCGTTTGTGAAATAGAATTTCAAGAACGCCGCCGCGCCGAGCAGCAACACGACGGGAATTGCAAGAATGATGAGCCAGGTCTTTGATTTTTTTGAGAGTGCCATTGAGCGTCCCTTCGTCCAATCGGAATGTGTTTGAAAAATTACATCGTCAACAAAAAAATATAGAGAAATGCGTTTGGAGAGGCAATAAATGATTAACCAACATTCATTCGGAATCAAAATCATCTTTGGCTACATTGATTCCGCTTCAAGTCCGCCTACTGCGGATGAACTTGAAGCATTTTTTTTCTTATCAATAAATGCAGCCACGGAGTCGCGGAGTTTCTTGAAACGAACCTCAGTGGCACAGTGGCGAAGAAATTCTATGAAGACACGAGACGACATTCGCAACATCGCCATCATCGCGCATGTTGATCACGGCAAGACAACGCTCGTCGACTATTTGTTGCGCCAAACGGGAACATTCCGTACAAACCAGCAACTTGTTACACGAGTTATGGACTCGAATGACCTGGAGAAGGAACGGGGCATCACCATTCTGGCGAAGAATACGTCGATCCACTACAAAGGAACAAAAATCAACATCGTTGAAACGCCTGGTCACGCGGATTTTGGCGGCGAGGTGGAACGAACGCTGACGATGGTGGACGGTGTGTTGCTGTTGGTTGATGCGGCGGAAGGTCCGTTGCCCGGAACAAAATTCGTTTTGAAGAAATCGCTCGACCTCAATCTCAAACCGATTGTCGTTATCAATAAGATTGATAGAAAAGATGCGCGGGCACATGAAGTACTCGATATGGTGTTCGAACTTTTCCTTTCGCTCGGCGCCACGGATGCGCAATTGGACTTTCCTACGATCTACGCGATTGCAAAACAAGGCATAGCAAAGACCGAACTCGACCAAGAAAGCACAACACTTGAGCCGTTGCTCGATGCAATCGTGAACACTGTTCCGCCGCCGCCGGGCGATATGACTTCACCGTTTCAGATGTTGGTGACGACAATTGATTACAGCGAATATCTCGGACGGCTCGGCATCGGACGCGTCCATCAAGGCACAATTCGTCTCGGCGGACAAATGAAGATCATTCATCGCGACAAAGTGGTTGAAGACGCGAAGGTTTCAAAAATTTATACGTTCGATGGATTGAAGCGCGTCGAAGTGAACGAAGCAGGCGCGGGCGATATTATTGCTCTCGCAGGAATGGAAGACGTGGACATCGGCGAAACAATTGCCGACGCCGACGACCCGACGCCGCTGCCGTTCGTTGCAATCGAAGAGCCGACGCTCTCGATGAACTTCATCGTCAACAACTCGCCGTTTGCAGGACTCGACGGCAAGTACGTCACCACGCGTAATATTGCCGAGCGGTTAACGCGAGAGCTGCGCTCGAACGTGAGTTTGAAAATTGAATTGACCGATTCGCCGGACCGCTTCAAGGTGAGCGGACGGGGCGAACTTCATCTTGCAATCTTAATTGAGAATATGCGGCGCGAAGGGTTCGAGCTGCAAGTGTCGCGCCCCGAAGTGATCTACAAGCGTATTGATGACGTTCTCGCCGAACCGATTGAACACGTCATCATCGACGTTCCCGAAGAACATGTCGGCGTCGTTATTGAGAATATCGGCCGCCGCAAAGGCGAAATGAAAAACATGATTAACGCCGGCGGCAATTCGCGTTTGGAATTTTATGTCCCAGCACGAGGTCTCATTGGGTTCCGCGGCGAGTTTATGACGCAGACGAAAGGAACGGGTATTCTCCACCACAACTTCGCAGGCTACGAACCATACAAAGGCGACATGGAGCACCGTACGAAGGGCGCTCTTGTCGCAATGGAAACCGGGGACTCGACCGCGTACGCGATGTGGAAACTCGCGGAACGTTCAACATTTTTCATCGAGCCGGCAACACGAGTGTATGCAGGAATGGTTGTCGGGGAGAACTCCCGTGAGCATGACATGATGGTGAACGTCTGCAAATTGAAGCAGTTGTCTAACATGCGCGCATCGGGAGCCGACGAGGCGATCCGTCTCGAGCCGCCGCATCTTCACACGCTCGAACAAGCCATCGAATGGATCGGCGACGACGAGTATGTCGAGGTGACGCCGCGCAGCATCCGCATCAGGAAAAAATATTTGGACGCGAACGAGCGGAACCGGATGTCGAAGAAAAAAACGGAGGCGCTTGTGGAAGCGGAATAGGTGACCGTCACCTCCACCCGCTTTGCCATGCAGGTGACGGTCACCTGCCGTGATTTTCCTATTTGTGCAGCCTCGGTCAAAACCATCGAGGCTGTTGCATTTTGGAAGCAAATGGAACCACTCTACGAGTCGTAGACAAAAACTCTTGCTTCATGCCGATAACTTCATTAAGATGGTTTTCCGAAAATCATCCCGCGCGGCACACTTTACCGATGCCATCAGCGTTCATTAAGATTCTTGATTCAATAGGAGACATCATCAGCTTGGCTACAAAACGCATTTCAGAAAAACAGATTGATTCACTCGTCGCGCAACTGCACGAACTCGCGTACAATTTGTGGTGGTCGTGGAACCCGTCGGCGCAAAATATTTTTCAGGCGCTCTCGCCGTTCTTTTGGGAACACAGCAATCATAATCCCGTCGAAGTGATGAATTGGATTTCGGGCGCGGAGCTGCGCGCGAAGCTGCAAGACCCGGAGTTTTTCGAGCACGTGAGCACCGTGTGCAAGACGTTTCAATCGTACATGAGGCAAAAGAACACGTGGGGCGCAAAGAACGCGACGACGCTGAAGAAAGCGCCGGTCGCGTACTTCAGCGCGGAGTTTGGCTTGCACGAAAGTCTGCGCATTTACTCCGGCGGACTCGGCATTCTTTCCGGCGACCACGCTAAGAGCGCGAGCGACCTCGGACTTCCCTTCGTCGGCATCAGCCTGTTGTATCGTCAGGGATACTTTTCCCAACAGATCACGAATGACGGATGGCAGCAGGAATTGTATCCGACCTACGATCCGCTGAAGCTTCCGCTCACACTCGTGAAGGACAAGAAGGGGAACGCCGTCGTTTGCAACGTCAACATCAACGGGCGGGTTGTGTATTTCCAAGCATGGGCAATTCACGTCGGGCGGGTGAGAGTGTACTTGCTCGACTCGAATCTCCCGCAGAACGACGACCGCTCCAAAGAAATCACCGCGCATGTGTATGGCGGCGACCAGACGACGCGCATCGCTCAGGAGATTGTTTTGGGAATTGGCGGGGTTCGTTTGTTGCGAGCGCTCGGCGTCAATCCTTCGGTCTTTCACATGAATGAAGGACACTCGGCGTTTCTTACACTCGAGTTGCTGCGCGAACAAATTCAGGTGAAGAAATCGTTGGAGAAAGCCGAAGCGTTCGTCAAGCAGCATTGTGTCTTTACGACACACACGCCTGTTCCGGCGGGTCACGACCGGTTTAGCCGCGACTTGATGAACATCGCGTTCCACAAATACGCCGAATCCTTCGGCATCACGATTGACCAGTTGATGGGCTACGGGCGAATTCGTCCGACAGACATCAACGAAACCTTTTGCATGACCGTGCTCGCGCTGAAAATGTCGCGCGATGCGAATGGCGTCAGCGAACTGCACGGCAAAACGAGCGTTGAGATGTGGAAAGAGTTGTTCCCGAACTGGAAAGGAAACGAAGACCCGATTGGCGCAATCACGAACGGCGTGCACATCAACGGCTGGGCGTCGCCGACCGCGTCGAGATTCTACACGCGCGAGCTTGGAACGAAATGGCATGAGCGCATGCGCGATGCGAAGTATTGGAAAAAATCAATCGAGTCGAAGAAGATTTCGGACGAGGAGCTGTGGGCGATGCGAACGATGCTGCGGCGCGAGCTGGTCGAGTTTGCGCGGCGGCGTTTGCGCGAGCAGCTGCTTCGTCACGGCAACGACGGGCTTGGCTTGTACGATAACATTCTCTCTCCCGACGTGCTGACGATTGGATTTGCACGACGGTTTGCATCATACAAACGCGCGGCAATGCTTTTTTCTGATTTAGCCAGAGCAGAGAAAATATTCAATACTCCGGGGCGACCGGTGCAAATTATTTTTGCCGGAAAATCTCATCCGAAAGATGAGAATGGAAAAGCATTCTTGCATCAAATAGTTCAGGTAACAAACCTTCCTCTGTTTTGGGGAAAGGTTGTGTTTATCGAAAATTATGACATGAACATTGCTCGTCATCTTGTTTCC
>JANNUB010000303.1:0-3194 GCA_031394795.1 Ignavibacteriota bacterium
GTGGTCAAGGATATGATACAACTGCGAGATGGATTTCTAATACTTCACGAATCAGACCCGTAACCAAAAATTGTAACCTGTCAGAACTGTGGCGCTCATTTTAACTTGCTTCGATGTATTTGCATGTCTAAATTAGGCAACCCATTAAGACAAGTCATAGCGAAGTGGCAATCTCGTCAGTTTCTGTTTCACGTCCCATCACCACACTCATGTTCTACACGGGCGTGGTCATGCTCGGCATTGTCGCGTTCACAAGCCTCAGCGTTGATTTCCTTCCACCAATCAAGATCCCAAAGCTCACAGTCCAAACCTCATACCGCAATACATCGCCGGAAGAAGTTGAACAAAGCGTAACGGAGCCAATCGAGTCTGCGCTCGGCACTGTTGTTGGCGCGAAGAAAGTTTCATCCGTTACGCGCGAAGGACAGTCGGTTGTAACGGTGGAGTTCTACTGGGGAACGAATATGGACTTCGCGCTGCTGGAAGTTCGCGAGAAGTTGGATCAGATGCGCGGCGCGCTTCCGCGTGAGGCAGGGAGACCGACCATCTTGCGCGTTGATCCTTCTGTTGAGCCGATCATGACGATTGCGTTGGCGGCAAATCAGAATAACAACCAGAGAGTCAGCCTGAGCGCCCGCCTGCCGGACGGCCAGGCAGTCCTGCCTTCTTCTGGCAGGACGGAGTATCCGCCAAAGGCGTATGCGCCTCTGGCGCAGAAGGGTGCCCCTGACACCCTTCGACTTCGTTCGCCCCAACAAAAAACGTTGGGGCTCACTGCGCTCAGGGTGACGCACGAGTTAGTTGAGCTGAAAGAGACGGCGCGTGCTTTGGTGAAACGTCGTATAGAACAGATTGACGGCGTCGCGCAGGCTTCTGTTCTTGGCGGCGTCGAGAGGGAAATTCATGTTGATGTTGATTCAAGAAGAATGCAGTCGCTGGGCATTACCACTGAGCAAGTCTCTCAAGCATTGGCAAACGCAAACCTGAATCTTCCCGGCGGCTCGATCAAGAAGGGCTTGTTCCGCTACTCGCTCCGCACGCTTGGTGAGTTCACTTCCGTCGAAGAGATTCGCAGCGTTGTTGTCATGACGACTTCATCCGGGCGATTGGTGCGCGTTTCTGATATCGCCGAAGTCTCGGACACTTACAAAGAACGAACAGGGGAAACACGTTACAATGGGCAAGAGATAATAGCTTTGCAAGTCCGTAAAGAAGCGGGCACGAACACAGTCGAAGTTTCTCGGAAAGTGCATGAAGTATTGAATCAGCTTCGGGCTGAGAATCCAAACTTAAATCTCACGGTTCTTTCTGATCAGGCGGAGTTCATCGGGAGATCAATTTCGGATGTGCAGCAAGCAATCATCATCGGTGCGTTCCTTGCATTCATCGTACTCTTCTTTTTTCTTCGCAAGCCAAAGTATCCGCTCATCATCGGCTTAACGATGCCGGTTTCCATTCTCGCCACGTTCATCGTTATGTACTTCTTCAAAGTAAATCTCAACATCATATCGCTTACAGGTTTGGCGCTTGGCATCGGCATGTTGGGCGATAACGCGATCATCCTTGTTGAAAACGTTACGCGCTTGCGCGAGAAAGGAATGGCGTTACTTGATGCGACGCTCGAAGGGGCGAAAGACATCAACGTTGCGGTAACCGCTTCTACGCTTACGAATGTCGCAATCTTTCTTCCGATAATATTCGTCGAGGGCGTAGCGTCGAAACTGTTTGTTGACATGGGAGTGACAATGACTGTGTCGTTGCTCGTTTCACTGTTTGTGGCAGTTTCGCTTGTGCCGATGCTTGTTTCGCGGGAAGGACTCTTTGGTAAGAGATTTCAAAAAAGAGAATCCCCCGAACAAAGCGGAATAGGAACAGTTGCCGTTCTCGCTAATAACGACTTGCCTCCAAGTGGACGCGACCACGTCACTCTGAGCGCCCACCTACCGGACGGGCAGGCAGGCTCGCCTTCTTTTGGCGAGCCGAAGTCGAAGAGTGTTCGATCTCGATTTGCTCAGACCATCCTTCGACTCCTCTACGAGGTCGTAGACCGTCCCGCTCAAAAAGCGAGCGGGACTGCGCTCAGGATGACGAGGTTCGTCACGAGAACCACACCAGACAGCTTCTACGCAGTTGTAGAAAGAGTAAATGCAGCAAGCCATGCGGCGATGGACAGGTACCTTGCATGGGCGCTTCAACATCGCGGTAAAGTGATCTTTGGAACAATTGGGGCGTTCCTGGTGTCAATCGTCGTTGCGTTGTTCATCAAAAGCGAGCCTGCGCCCGATATTGATCAAAGCCGCTTTACGATTCAGATTATCATGCCGAAGGGAACTTCCTTGAACGGTGTCTCGGCTTTTGTCGAACATTCTGAACAAAGCTTGCGCAAGCTGAATGGAGTGGTAGGCGTTTATTCCTCAATCGGCATCACCGATGAATCAAACATCTGGACTGTGAGCGATGCCGCGATTGAACGCGCTACGCTTGAAGTACGAGTCACAGAGGACGCTTCGACGGAGGAAGCTCTTGAACACGCGCGGAGAATTGTGGGTGCACTTCAAGCAGCGACATCCGGCGTTGAGTTTGCAGTACGGTCCCGCGGTACAACATTCGAACAGATTCTTCGGCCTGAGCAGAACGACATAAAAATTCGCGTCATCGGCAAAGACCCTGCGATTGTCTCGCAGATCGCTCAGCGCTACTTCGATGGGATAAAGAACGTTCAAGGCTTGGTGGACGTGCGGCTTTCGCTGCAAAGCGGCACGCCCGAATACCGCATCGCCGTTGATCGCGATCAGGCAATCAGGTACGGGCTGACGGTGCAAACTGTTGCCGAGCACATCAAGCAGCAAGTGCAAGGGTCGGAAGCGACGACCTTAAGCGACTTTGACAAGAAGATAACGATTCGAGTGCAACCGACCGCAGATGCGCGAACGGATATTACAGAAGTTTTGAATTCACGGGTTGGCAGCCAAGGAGTTCCTCTCCATACGCTTGTCCATTGGGAAAAGACAACAGGCGTCGGCGAAATCTGGCGCGAGAACCAGCAGCGCGCACAAGTGATTGTCGCAAATGTCAGTGAGCGCTCTCTTGGTTCCGTTGTGGAGGAGTTGCAGCAGAAGACAAATGTGCTGACGCTTCCACCCGGCTACTCGATTTCCATAGGCGGTGAGAATGAAGAGATTCGCGAATCATTT
>JANNUB010000347.1:0-41756 GCA_031394795.1 Ignavibacteriota bacterium
CCCGTTCACGGCGGCTCGCTGCGGCTAGTTGTGGGAAGGGAAGAGAAGGTCTCCCCTTCCGTTCGCTCGCTCGTCAGTGAGGAGTTGAGCAAGAAGGTAGACACGTTCGAGTTTTTCAGAGATTTCGCAACAAAAGTTCAAAGACTGAAATCGGACCTGCACAGTTTGATTTCCGGGCTGAAGCAACAGGGAAAACGGATTGCCGGATATGGAGCGGCAGCGAAGGCAGCGACTTTGCTCAGCTATGTCGGACTTGACTGCCGTCACCTCAACTTTGTAGTGGACTTGAATACATTCAAGCACGGAAGATACATGGGCGGCAATCATCTGCTCATCAGTCATCCGGACAGGCTCATTAGCGAGATGCCTGATTATGTTTTGATTCTTGCGTGGAATTTTTCGGGGGAGATAATGAACCAGCAAGGTGAGTATGCTCGGCGAGGAGGGAAGTTCATTATTCCACTACCTGAACCAAGGATCATTGAAAACGGATATTCGGTAACTAACGCGGATCACCTCCCCCCTCCCGACCAAGGCGGTGAGATATCCCAATTCATTTACACTTACAGTTAATGAGGTAAAACCATGACACGACGTCTCACCATCTTTTTGCTTGCAAGCATGCTGACGTGGACATTCCTGCTCGGCAGTGTTGCTTCGGCACAGATCTTACCCGACGGTTTCGATTCAACCAATATCAGATCGATCTGGAAATTCCTTGATCCTCGGGGCGGCTGTTCCGTTGTCAAGGATTCTGTGTCTCCGACTTCCGAGCGGCTAAAATTTATTGTTCCAGCAGGACTTTCGCGCGATCCGTATCCGTACTCGGGCTTCCCGCCAAATAGAACGGCGAGACTCGTTCAAAAAGTTGGACCTCTCGGGAATTTTGCAGTGCTGGTGAAGTTCGATTCAGTAATGAACAGCATGTACCAGATCAAAGGAATTGAAGCAATCGAGGACGATAGTTCGTTCATCCGGTGTGAAGTCTACTGCGATTCAACAGATACTGCAGGTCATCCAGGGCGTACCTTGCGATTGAACGCATACCTGGCCTCCGTTGTTAATGGCAGTGTCAACCAATCTGTGTTGCCACTCTCTTTGCGCCCCGACACAACGCGCACGATCTGGCTGCGACTTGATCGCATTAACGACAATTGGACACAACGATATTCTACAAACGGAATCAGTTGGACGATAGCGAACGCCATAATCCAGGCTATCCCCATTGACTCGATCGGTATACACGTGGCGGTTACTGATCCCGCGAACACTGCTAGTGGGACCAATGCTCCGGCGTTCACGGCGTACATTGATTCCTTTGGCGTCGGAAATCCGAACGATCTGCCGGTCCAGCTTTCCAGTTTCTCAGCGGTTTTGCAGAGCAACAGGCTTGTCCGGCTTGACTGGTCAACAGCAACGGAAACGAACAACTATGGATTTGATGTTCAAAAGTCCCTTGGGAATACGGAGAACTTCCAAACGATCCCCGGTAGCTTTGTCCCCGGCAACGGAACCACTATCGAACCTCACCAGTATTTTTACGTTGATAACTCGACATCGCAAGGTGACTGGTACTATCGTCTGAAACAGATGGATCTCGACGGTTCATTCAATTTTACCGAACCCATTCAGGTCAGCATACTCTCGGGCGTCGAAGACAAATCTTTGCCGACTGCTTTTGCACTGGAGCAGAACTATCCAAATCCGTTTAACCCGACAACAGAGATCAGATATCAGATATCAGAGGTCAGAGGTCAGAGGTCAGAGGCAAGCCGCGTTGCGTTGAAGGTGTATGATATGTTGGGTCGAGAAGTCGCGACACTGGTGAACGAAGTGAAGCAACCGGGAACATACTCGATACAATTTGATGCATCGCAACTGACGAGCGGTGTTTACATCTACAAGCTCAGCTCGGCTGGACAGTCGTTCACGCGGAAGATGACTGTGATGAAATAAGGAACCGCGGGGGGCGGTGAGGAAATCCATAATCGTTCACACTTGCTACTGTAGGAGGAAACCATGCAACAACAAAAATCTCTGTTCGTCTTCACGCTCGCGTGCGCAGCGCTGCTCGCGAGTTCCGGTTCGGCACAGGGCATACGACAAGATGAGTTTAACGGGTTAGGGCTTGACAATTCCGTTTGGCGCTTTGCCGATCCGCGTGGCGGTTGCACACAAGACGTATCCGGATCGGAGGCGCGCATTATCATTCCCTCGGGATTATCCCGCGACCCTGTGCTCACCAGCCAAGGGGGCAACAGGGCGCCGCGCATTGTTCAACAGGTTGCCAATCCAGTAAGTGGAGACGTCGGCGACTTTAAGGTCTATGCAAAATTTAATGGGATCGAAAACAGACAGTACCACATTCAAGGTATCATGGCGATGCAAAATGATACAACCTTTATCCGTTGCGAGATCTATAGCGCCGGTACACAATTGTACTGGCTTTTGTACGCTATTCAAAATAACACATACGTAAGCCAACACACAAGTCCGATCCCTGGTTCGGCTCTCGGAAACACGCCGCTCTACGTAAGGCTCGATCGAACGGGCAACGTATTTACTCAGTACTATGCCATTGGTACATCCACAACCTGGATAAAGACAGACACCACCAGCTTTACGATGAGAGTTGATTCCATGGGTGTGTACGGGGCTACGTCTGACTCCGTTCAGCCGCCTCGTGTTCCCGAAATTCATGCTCCTGCGTTTACTGGACTCATAGACTATTTCAGAACCGTAGACCCGCTTCCCATCCAGCTTGCGAGCTTCACTGCCACGCTGCAAAGCAACAATCTCGTGCGGCTCAATTGGACGACGATGACAGAAACAAACAACTATGGCTTTGAAGTTCAGAAGTCGCTCGGCGGTACGCAGGATTTCCAAACACTCCAGGGCGGTTTCATTCCCGGACATGGAACAACGGTCGAGCCGCGTCACTATAGTTATGTTGATGGTTCGACCTCGCCGGGCAATTGGTACTACCGTTTGAAGCAAATTGACCTCGATGGAACGATTAGCTACATTGAGCCTGTTCAAGTAACGGTGTTGACGGGTGTTGATGAGAAATCGCTGCCAGCAGCGTTCGCGCTCGAGCAGAATTATCCGAATCCGTTTAACCCGGCGACCGTCATAACGTTTGCAGTGCCCGCAGCAGGTCAGGTGCGGCTGGAGGTCTTCAATGTCATCGGGCAGAAGGTTGCAACGGTGTTTGATGGAGTGAAAGAAGCGGGAGAGCACAAGCATGAGTTCGCTGCCGCTGATCTTACGAGCGGAGTGTATATCTACAAACTCACAGCCGGTGGACAGTCGTTCACGCGGAAGATGACAGTAATGAAATAGAGATCATTCTTCGCTGACATGGAAAGCCTCGTCCACTGACGGGGCTTTTGTTTCTTGCGCCGAGCCGCAAGAACCGGATCCCATGGTGAGAGTCATGAAGACTCGGAGAAAGCGTCCTGATCTCTAAGCAATCGCGATGTTCATTGAAACGGGAGTCCAGCAATGATAAAACATTTTTCAGTAATCATCACGCTGACGTGCCTCTTAGAAGTCATGATAGCAGCGCCGACTATTACGGTGTGGTATGGCAACAATCAATCATTCGGGCAGCGAGGAAATCCACAAACGGCTGTCAACATCTTGGGCAACGTCTCTGATCCGAGCGGCATTCAAAGTCTCTCGTACGCTCTCAACGGCGGATCATCCATCAATCTTTCGCGCGGTCCAGATACGCGCAGGCTTCTTCGTTCCGGCGATTTCAATATCGACATATTCACATCGAATCTTAACAATGGTTCAAATACGATTGTTATCACTGCAATAAACAGCTCTAACGAAACATCAACGGCGAACGTGGTTGTTCAATATACGCCAGGTAACACATGGGCTCTTCCGTACTCCGTTGATTGGAGTTCCGCTGGCAGCATCCAGAGCGTCGCTCAAGTCGTCGACGGAGACTGGACACTGAACAATGGGAAGGTCCGGCCGAGGTATTTGGGATACGATCGGTTGGTCGCGATTGGCGACAAGACGTGGACGGACTATGAAGTTACAGTGCCCATTACTCTCTATAGCCTTGACACGAGTGGTTTCAATGGCGTGAGTCAAACACCTGGTGTTGGACTGTTGTTCAGATGGACAGGACATACCGACGATCCGGTCTCAGGTCAGCAACCGAAAACCGGCTTCCTCCCCTTGGGTGCGATTGGATGGTATAGCTGGGATTATGGCAACACCGGCGGTGTGAGATTGAAGCTTGTGGGCAACAACCTCAATACCATGCAGGAAGACAACAGCGGCTTTAGGCTCATGTGGGGCGTAACGTATATCTTCAAGATGCGTGTTGAAACTATTCCGGGCCTAGGCGCCGCGTACAAATTCAAGGTGTGGCAGGCCGGACAATCCGAGCCATCGGCATGGACTCTGCAAGGACAACAATCTTTGAGTGACCCACAAAACGGTTGCGTCTGCCTACTCTCCCATCATGTCGACGCGGAATTCGGCAATGTCACCATCACTCCGATTACCGCGACGCCGGTTCAGCTTTCCAGTTTCACTGCGCAAGTGATGAGCAACAATCTCGTCCGTCTTGACTGGACAACTGCTTCCGAAACGAATAACTACGGTTTTGAAGTGCAGAAGTCATTCAACACGACGAACAACTTCTCGACAATCCCTCGCAGCTTCGTTGCCGGAAATGGAACCACAACCGAGCCGCAATACTACAGTTGGATCGATTCGGCGGCAACAGCCGGGAATTGGTACTATCGCCTGAAGCAAATGGACCTCGATGGCACAACAGTGTACACGGAGCCCGCGCGCGTGAGTGTTCTGACGGGCGTTCGCGGCGGGGAGGTCCCCGGAGACTTTGCGCTTCAACAGAACTATCCGAACCCATTCAACCCCACGACGAAGATGTCATTTGTCATTGGTCATTCGTCATTAGCAAGTCTGAAGGTGTTTGATGTGTTGGGAAGAGAAGTCGAGACACTGGTGAATGAAGTGAAAGCGCCCGGCATGCATGACGTGACGTTCAATGCGGAGAGACTTCCGAGCGGCGTATATGTTTACAGGCTCACTGCAGGTGGGAAATCAGCCAGTCGCAGAATGCTCCTGATGAAATGAATCTCCTCTCCAAAGGAGAAGGAGAGATTCTTTTTGTGCTATGTTGCAGAAGCAGGAATGTGAAGAGGAATCTATGACGTTGCGAACAACCTTCTCCCGGACCGTACTGTTCGCTGTAATCGCACTCGTAGCGCATAGCGTTAACGCCGCGCCGACCATCACCGTCTGGTATGGCGCCAACCAATCCTTTGGTCAACTCGGCAATCCGCAAACCGCCATCAATATTTTGGGCAACGTGTCGGACCCAAACGGCATCCAGAGCCTCTCGTACACACTGAATGGCGGCTCACCCGTCAATCTTTCGCGCGGTCCGGATAGTCGGAGATTACTTCGTCAGGGCGATTTCAATATCGATATCTACACCACGGCGTTGAACAACGGAACGAATACCATTGTCATCACGGCAAGGAATAATCTCAACGAGACTTCAACGGAAACCGTAACTGTGCAATACACCGCGGGACAAGTGTGGCCGCACAACTATTCAATCAACTGGAATTCCGCAACATCAATTAACAGTGTAGCGCAAGTTGTGGATGGACACTGGACTCTGCAGAGCGGGATCGTCAAGCCGACGTATCTTGGATATGACCGTATCGTTGCAATCGGCAGTACCACGTGGACGGATTATGAAGTCACGGTCCCCATTACCATGCGCGGGATTGACCCGGGGGGCTTCGGATTCCCAGGTGGAAGTCCCGGCGTTGGACTGCTGTTCCGGTGGACCGGACATACCGATAACCCCATTTCGGGAGCGCAACCCAAAACCGGCTATCTTCCCTTCGGAGCGATTGCGTGGTACGCATGGGAAAACAATAATCCTTCGGGCACTCCGCGTCTGAAGCTTGTCGGCAACAACCTCAACACCATGCAGGAAGACTTCAGCGGATTGACGCTGTCGTATAACGTGACGTACATTTTCAAAATGCGCGTCGAGACGATTCCCGGACAGGGCGGTGTGTACAAATTCAAGGTGTGGCAGCAGGGACAACCCGAGCCTTCCACCTGGCGCTTGCAAGGGCAAAGCGCGCTCACCGATCCTCAAAGCGGATCGCCCTGTCTCCTGTCGCATCATGTCGATGCGGAGTTCGGTAACGTCACGATCACTCCGCTCGCGTACGTCAACATGGGCCTCAAAGCATTTCTTGAAGGACCGTACAACTCCTCGACTGCAACCATGCGCACCGACTTGCAGCCTGTGCTGCCGGCTGTGCAGCCATACACAACGTCGCCCTGGAGTTACGTCGGAGTGGAAACCATCGCCACGATTCCTTCGGGTGCTGTGGACTGGGTGCTGCTCGAGCTTCGCACCGGCACCGCATCTTCAACGCGGGTGGCGACGCGTGCCGCGCTCATCAAAAGCAACGGGGTTATCGTCGAGCTTGATGGGAGCAGCCCCGTCACGTTCGGCGGGATCTCGGCAGGAAATTACTACGTCGTCATTCGTCATCGCAATCATCTTCCGATCATGAGCGCATCGCCGCTGAGCCTCACGACGAGCGCATCGCTGTATGATTTCACCATGTCGCAGTCGCAAGCGTACGGAGTATCGCCAATGAAGGAGATTGTTTCAGGAGTCTTCGGTATGATTGCTGGTGATGCAAACTCGACGAACATTATTACGGCTTCCGACGCGAACGGGGTTTTCGTTGATCTCAATGCAACGAACTACAACGCCAACGATGCCAACATGAACCGACTCGTGACGGATGCGGATGCGAACGTTGTATTCCAGAACATCAACCGGTCGGGTCAACTGCCGTAGGTTTTCACTATCGCAATTGGATTATCGTGGTAGCTTCATTTGCAGTATTCGGCTTTCTGGCGTTGCAGACACCATTCTGGACGTTTCTTTCGAGCAGCACTGGCGCCCTGCCCGTGCCAAGCGGCGGCAATCAACAAACAGCCAGCCTTATTCTCGACATTGACAAGAACGGCGTAGATGACTTTGTTCTCGCCGATAGGTCGGGAACAACGTCGCTTGTTTGGTTTCGACGCACAAGCGCCGGGTGGACGCAGTATATCATTGACAACACGCATCTCAACATCGAGGCAGGCGGAGCATACCACGATATTGACAACGACGGCGATCTCGATATCGTCATGGGAGGCGACTATCAGAGCAATCAAATCTGGTGGTGGGAAAATCCTTTCCCAACCTACGGAGTTTCCACGCCGTGGACGCGGAGACTGATCAAAGACGGTGGCTCGAATACTCATCACGATCAAATGTTCGGCGATTTCGACGGCAACGGCAAAGCGGAACTCGTCTTCTGGAATCAAGGGTCTAACACGTTGAACAAAGCGGACATTCCCGCGAATCCGCTTGTGACATCGCCCTGGACACTCACGCCAATCTTCACCGGCAACGCAATGGAAGGATTGGCGGCAATTGACATGGACAATGACGGCAAGCTCGATATCGTCGGCGGCGGGCGATGGTTCAAACATGTTTCCGGAACGACCTACTCTGTCGAAGTCATTGACGACGCTCAGCGTTTCACGCGTGCGGCGGCGGGACAATTGAAGATCGGGGGCAGACCCGAAGTGGTGTTCGCGCCCGGCGACGCGGACGGACGGATGAAAGTGTACGAGTGGAACGGCAGCGCGTGGAACGGAACGGACTTGCTCGGTCTCGACGTCATTCACGGCCATTCGATGCAAATCGAAGATATCAATCGCGATGGATGGCTCGATATCTTCAACGCGGAGATGCGGCTTGGCGGCGGCAACACCACCTCCAAGATCCGCATCTTGTACGGCAATGGGAACGGCGGCTTCACGCTCAGCAACGTAGCGACTGGAAGCAATGATCACGAATCGCGTCTCGGCGATCTGGACGGCGACGGCGACTTTGATATTCTGAGCAAGCCGTACGACTGGAACTCTCCGCGCATCGATGTGTATCTCCAGAATGGTTCGGACGTGCTTCCTCCCTATTCGCTCAATGTTTGGCGCCGCCACGTCATTGATCCCAATAAACCGTGGCGCGCCGTGTTCATCTCCGCTGCGGATATGGATAATGATGGAAGAAAAGATGTGATCACCGGGGGATGGTGGTACAAAAATCCCGGTGATACGACAGCGAATTGGGCGCGCAACACGATCGGGCTGCCGATGAAGAACATGGCATGCGTTTATGATTTCGATAACGACGGGGCGATGGATGTGCTCGGAACGAAAGGCGAAGGAGCCGAGACGAACGCGGAATTTGTTTGGGCGAAGAACAATGGAAGCGGATCATTCACGATTCTCACAAACGTCCCAAACGGGGAAGGGGACTTTTTGCAGGGTGTTGCAGCTGCACGGTTTCAACCCGGCAATACGCTCGAGGTCGCGCTCTCATGGCACGAAGCCAGCCGCGGCATACAAATGCTGACCGTCCCCGCAAACCCGGCGACCACTGCGTGGACATGGAGAAGAATCTCGACCGTATCGCAAGACGAACAGCTCAGCGCGTTCGACGCGGAACGCAACGGCACGGTTGACCTGATGATGGGAACGAAATGGCTGCGCAACGACGGAACCGCGTGGACCGACTACACCCTCAACACAACCTCCGGCGATCCCGACCGCAACAGGATAGCGGACATCAATCGCGATGGAAGGCTCGACGTCGTCGTCGGCTTCGAAGCGATTAGCGTCGCGGGAAAACTCGCGTGGTATGAGCAGCCCTCCTTGCCGACGGGAACGTGGGCGGAGCACGTTATTTCAACAACGGCCATCAGTCCAATGAGTCTTGATCTCGCCGACATGGATCACGACGGCGACATTGACGTCGTCGTTGGCGAGCACAATACGAACGATCCAGCGAACGCGCGGCTGCTGCTCTTCAAGAATACCGACGGCGCGGGCGGCTCGTGGAGTGAGAGCATCATCCACACCGGCGATGAGCATCACGATGGCGCGCAGACTGTTGATCTGGACAACGACGGCGACCTCGACATCATCTCTATTGGATGGAACAACGCGGCTGTGGTCTGGTATGAAAACAAAACCACGAATCCTGTCCTGCTGCCGATTCAATTGGCAATCTTCACAGCCCATGCGCTGAACCGGCAGATGGTGCTCGTGGAGTGGGCGACGGTTTCCGAAACAAGCAACTACGGATTTTTCGTGCAAAGAAAAACCTCAGCCGAGGGGCAGTTCACCGATCTTCCGAACAGTTTTGTTGCCGGGCATGGAACGACGACGGAACCGCATTATTATTCCTTCGTTGATTCGAATGCGTCCGGAATTCTCCTCTTCTATCGCTTGAGACAAGTGGATCTTGACGGGACAGAGCATTTTACGGATCCCGTTCAGGTGAGCCGGACAACAGACGTTGATGACGAAAATGCACCCCGCGAGTTCTCATTGTCACAGAATTATCCCAACCCGTTCAACCCAACAACGAATTTGTCATTTGTCATTGGTCATTCGTCATTCGTGTCGTTGAAAGTGTTCGATGTGCTGGGGCGGAAGGTGGCAACGCTGGTCAATGAAGTGAAAGAGCCGGGAGAGTACGCTGTGCAATTTGACGCCAGTTCCGCCTTGCCGGGCGCCTCTGGCGTATATTTCTACCGGCTCGTCGCCCACCAAACAGACGGCGGGCAGGCCCACCAAACAGACGGTCGAAGACTCGACTCGTCGAGCGGGCAAGCCGGAAATTTTTCCTCAACAAGAAAGATGCTGATCATCCGGTAGCATGACACCGTACACGAACACAAACGCATCCTGCCCGGCGTGCGGCAGCCGCGGGATGTTCATCTTCTACTACGCAGCCAACGTTCCCGTCCACAGCGTGCTCTTGATGCAGACGCGCGAAGAGGCTCTCGGATATCCGAAGGGACGTATCGAGCTTGGGTTTTGCAACGCGTGTGGTTTCATCAGCAACACTACATTCGACGCGCAGCTCCATGAGTACTCGTCGCGGTACGAAGCAACGCAAGGCTACTCCGACACCTTCAACAAATTCCACACAGCGCTCGCGCAGCGGTTGATCGAACGACACGTCCTGCAGGGTAAAACGATCATCGAAATCGGCGGCGACAAAGGGGACTTCCTGACGATGCTCTGCGAGATGGGAAACAACCGCGGCATCGGCGTTGACCCCGCGTACGTCCCGGAGCGCAATCCCTCCAACGAGCGCGTGCAGTTCATCAAGGATGTGTATTCCGAGAAATACACCGACCTGCAAGGCGATTTCATCGTTTGTAAAATGACGCTCGAACATATTCATCCCGTGGCGGAGTTCGTTGGCATGGTGCGCCGCTCGATCGGCGCAAAGATGGACGCGACAATTTTCTTTCAGATTCCGAATGTAACATATGTGCTCCGTGACCTCGCCTTCTGGGACATTTACTACGAGCACTGTTCCTATTTCACCAAAGGCTCGCTCGCGCGGCTGTTCCGGCGCTGCGGCTTCGATGTCCTGTGCCTTTCAACTGAGTACGACGATCAGTATCTTACCATTGAAGCAAAGCCGTCGCGTGGAATGGGCAACGGCACGCACGCCGGGGAAGACGATCTCGACGAAGTCCGCTTACTTGTGCATCGCTTCTTGGAAGAATACCCAAAACACCTGCGCCGCTGGGCCAAAACGATGGAGAACATTCAACAGGAACAGAAGAAAGCCATCATCTGGGGCGCTGGCTCCAAAGGCGTCGCGTTCTTTACGGCGCTCGGCATCTCAGCCGACGTCATGCCGTACGCCGTTGATATTAACCCACACAAACGTGGAACGTTCATGGCCGGCAGTGGACAAGAGATTGTGATGCCGGATTTCCTGAAGGAGTATCGCCCCGACGTCGTGATCGTCATGAACCCCATCTACCGGCAGGAGATTCACAACGAGCTGACCGCCCGCGGCATCGCCGCCGAGCTGATCACGATGTAGATCAATGACCGATTCCCAGTTGAGCAACGATCCCCGCGCGACCACACCTCGTGAAGCGTACATGCAGCACATCGCGAACGCGTTCGTTGCTCTCAACTTTCTTCTCATCCTTGGCGTCACGCTTTTCCCGTTCAACTTCACTCCCACAGGCGTCCAAGAGCGATTGAGCGCGATGCTCTCAGGGCGTCTCAGGCTGCGCGGCATGCTCGACGACATCATCACGAACATCATCCTCTTTATCCCGCTTGGCTACGCGCTCGCGGCATTGGCGCGCCACAGCAGACACAGTTTCCTCAGCGCCTTGGTCGTTGGCACAATCACAGGGGGAGCATTCTCACTCTTTGTGGAGCTCTTGCAGTTGTATCTCCCGTTCCGGTACTCCTCGTTTGTCGATGTCACAACAAACTCGCTTGGCACCGCGAGCGGGATAATATTCCATGAGCTTATCGGCGGTACGATCACGCGCCATTTTCGCGCCGCCGTATCCGGAAGGGACAGTCGTAAGAGCGCTGCCTGGTTGGCATCCGCGTATGTACTCCAGCTCGGCTTCATTATCACCGTTTCAGGACCGCTGATTTTTTCGCTGCGATTCTACGACTGGGATGTGGGCGCGCCACTCGCGCTCGGCAACGACCCTACCGGAACCCATCCCTGGCAGGGAACCATTCAGCGCTTTGCCCTCGCCAATGCGGGCATCAGCGAATCCGACGCGCTCGCGAGCTTCCGGTCCGATTCGCTTGTGCATACAAATCCTGCGACGGTCATTGCGGATTATGTTTTTGACGGAGGCTCGCCCTATCGCGACCGCAGCGGACGTTTGCCCCCTCTTGAGTCTGTCGGGCGCTTCTCTGCCGGAGTTCGTGGCGGAGTTCGTGGCGGAGTTCGTGGCGCGACCATCACAGACAGTCACTGGCTGCAAACGGGCGGAGATGCTCACGCGATCGCCTCGGCGTTGAACGCACGGGATCATTTCACTTTCTTCCTCACACTCAGCGCATCCTCGAACGAACAGACCGGGTTCATCGCGTGCTACGGTCAGAGTGCCGGAGAAGTGAACCTGACACTCTCGCAGCAAGGCAGCGATCTCGGCATCGGCTTCCGAGCGATGACCACGGGACTTGCAGCAGACATGCCATCATTCGTGGTAAGCGATGTGTTCACCGATAGCCGTGTCCATACGCTCATCATTTCGTTTTCCAACTTCGAGCTGAACGTGTACGTTGACTCGCCATCGCGCTTGCACAACCTCACGCTCGGCCCCGGACTCGGGATGTTCAACCGTTTTCTTCCGTCCCATCACACACTCGATATCACCTCGCGGTTTGCGCATCTCAACGAATGGTTGTTTCTGAGCTTCGCGTTCATTCCGCTTGGCTGTCTGCTTGGTTTCGCGCTGCAAGGCTTGCGCCACAGCGGGTGGGCTGCGCGATTCGTTGCCGTCGCGGGAGTTGTCATCCCGCCGGTTGTGCTCGAGCGTCTCTCCATGGAGATCGCCCGGCGGGAGATGAACGCGAACACCATCGTTATCGGCGTCTGTCTCATGGCGGCGTCCTGCGCGGCTGTTTTGTTCGTAAGCGCATGGCGGCTCAAAGCGGCGTCGGGCAAGAACAGAAATTCGGTTGACGAGAGAGAACCACTTTTCAATAGTCGGGAATTTCACGGCAACGTTTGATCGCATGGCATCGCTGGAGAGATATTGCCCCGTATGTTCGTCCGCGGGAATTGAATTCTTCTTTGAGATGAACGGCCTACCGGTCTTCTGCAACGTGCTGCACACGTCGCGGGAAGATGCGCTCAACGCGCCGCGCGGCGACATGAAGCTCGGCTTCTGCCGCGCGTGCGGACACATCTACAACTACGCGTTCGATCCCGCTCTGATGAACTACACCCAGTCGTACGAAAACTCCCTCCACTTCTCGCCGGTCTTTCAGCGATACGCGGAAGAACTCGCTGCCAATCTGATTCAGCGATACAATCTCCGCAACAAAAGCATCGTCGAGATCGGATGCGGCAAAGGGGACTTTCTCAAACTGCTCTGCGATGAGGGGGAAAACGAAGGAACCGGATTCGATGCGAGCTACCAGCCCGAGTTGTTGCAGCGGCGCGAACGCCTCCGAGTTATTCAGGACTCTTACTCCGCAAAGTATGCGCATCTCGCGACCGACTTTGTGGTGTGCCGACACGTTCTCGAGCACATCGCATCGCCACGGGAATTTGTCGAAAACATTCGCGGCGCGCTCGGCAGCCAGCCGGCGCTCTACTTTGAAGTGCCGAACGCTCTCTGGACTCTGCGGGATTTGGGCGTGTGGGATTTGATCTACGAGCATTGTTCATACTTCACGCCCCACTCGCTCGTCCGTCTTTTCACCGAAGCGGGATTCGGCGTTCTCAATATCGCCGAGCGTTACAATGGACAATTTCTCGGCATCGAGCTTACGCCCGGCGTTTCTGCCGTAACGCAAGGCGCCAGTGTTGAAGGCGATTCGCTCGCCAAACTTGTTCTCGCGTTTGCAGAAAACTATCGCTCAAGAGTCGAATCATGGCAAAAGCGATTCGCGCAGATCGGGTGGGAGGGTAAGCGCATCGTCGTTTGGGGAGGCGGCTCGAAGGGTGTAACATTCTTGAACGTGATGCGAGCCGGCATCGAGTTTATGATAGACATCAATCCGCGTAAACAGGGAATGTACGTTGCCGGCACCGGACAGCAGATCGTTTCTCCGGAATTTCTCCGAACATACGCCCCTGATCTCGTCATTGTCATGAACCCCATCTACATGGATGAAATCCGGACGATGCTGCCCACGCACTCCGAGATTGCCGTCGCGTAACGCCCCAGATTGCTCACTTCATCGCTTCTTCCAAATCCGCAATGATATCATCCACATCTTCGATGCCGACGGAGATTCTCACCAAGCCGTCGGTAACCCCGATGCGTGCTCGCTGATCCGGAGGAATCGCTGCGTGTGTCATCGTCGCGGGATGCGTGATGATGGTTTCAACGCCTCCTAAACTTTCCGCCAACGCGCAGAGTTTGACTCGCTTCAGAAAGTTTTTTGCAGCACCCAAACTCCCAAGCTCTAACGAGATCATTCCGCCGAAACCGCGCATCTGTTTCTTCGCAAGCTTGTATTGCGGATGTTCGGAAAGTCCGGGGTAATACACTCTCTTCACCTTCCGCTGCTTCCTCAGCCACCGCGCGACGCGCATCGCATTTGCGCAGTGCTGTTCCATCCGAACCGCAAGAGTCTTTGTGCCGCGCAGGCAAAGCCACGCATCGAACGGACTGAGAATTCCGCCGACCGCTTTTTGAAGGAACCTCAGTTTCTCAGCGACCGCGTCGCTGTTCGTAACAATGAATCCGCCAAGCATGTCGCTGTGTCCGTTCAAGTACTTCGTCAAACTGTGCACGACAATGTCGAAACCGTAATGGATCGGCTGCTGCAAATACGGCGTCGCGAACGTGTTGTCAACGACGGAAATCAGTTTATGCTTCTTCGCGATCTTCGCCGCGCCGCGCAAATCCGTAATTTCCATCGTCGGGTTCGTCGGCGTTTCGATGAAAAGCATTTTCGTGTTCGTCTTCAGCGCTCGCTCGATGTTCATCAAGTCCGTCGTGTCAACGAAATCGAATTGCAAGCCGTATTCTTCCCACACCATCTTCGCGATGCGATACGTCCCGCCGTACACATTCCACGACATCACAACATGGTCGCCGGGTTTGAGCAAATGCATGATTGCATCCACCGCCGCCGTGCCCGAACCGAATGCCATGCCGTGCTTCCCATTCTCCAGCGCGGCGATGTTTAGCTCAAGTGCCGTACGCGTCGGATTTGAAACGCGGGAGTATTCGTAGCCTTTGTTCTTGCCGAGTTCCTCTTGCACATACGTTGAAGTAAGAAACACAGGCGTCATAATCGCGCCCGTCGTTGGTTCAGCAGGTTGACCTGCGTGAATTGCTTTGGTGGAAAAACCGTGATGTTTCATTCATTCTCTCATTGATTGCGGATTGCGAATTGGTGATTGTCCGAAGGAACCCTTCGGAGCGGATTATCGGCGATTGGATTTCGCGGTTTTCCCCTGATGCAGTGAAGATTGCCGTGAGTTCGTTCGCCTCTTTCAATAAAGCCGAGAGTCGTTCTTTTCTCATCTATCCTGATTCATCGAGCAGAGAATCAGGATTACTTAAAAATAAAAATGCGACTGGAGATGAGGCATATACCTCTCGTGAAGACGCTTGGCGACTTCTTCCAGACGCTAAGAAAATATGAACAACAAATCGTTGGCAATCAAGGATGGTTCTCTTTTGGATTGGTGCCCTCATGCCGTTGCCTATGGAGTTCAATCTTCATCTCGACGAACTGGCTTTCCTTTGGCGTTGGTTGAAGGAATTCTTCCACGGTACCGACCCTCCAACCCTTTGCTTCAAGTCTTTTTCTTTTCACTCTGTCCAAATAAAATCAATCGTCAATGATGAAATGATTCAATGATCCAATATCTTCACTTGCCCATAAACTCAATCACATCATACCGCGAAAGAATTCCGACAATCTTCTGCTGGTCTTCAATCAGAACGGCGGCGTTCTTCTTTGCCGTCATCATCTTTATGACGTCGTCAATCTGCGAATCAATATTGATAACAGGGAATGAAGGCTCCATCACCGAACTGACGGGCGAATCAACCAGCGTCGGGCGTTCCATCGCCTTCGCCATCAAATCAGAATCGTGAACCGAGCCGACAGGTTTGCCGCGGTCGAGAACAGGAATCTGTGAAATATCTTTCTGCCGCATCAACTCAAGAGTCTTGCGCACCGAGGTGAGCGGGTCAATCTCGATAAGCTCCCGCAATTCTTTTCCCTTTGATTCCAAAACATATCGCGCCGTAATCTTTTCGGGACGAAGGAAGCCGTACTCTTTCATCCAATCGTCGTTGTAAATCTTGCTGATGTAGCGCTCGCCCGAATCGGGGAGAAGCACAACGATGACGTCATCGTCGTTGAAGTTGTGCGCGTACTTCATCAAGCCAGCGACAGCAGTTCCACACGAGCCGCCGACCATCATTCCTTCCTCACGCGTCATTCGCCGCGCCATCAGGAACGACTCGCGGTCGTCGGCTTCAACGACTTCGTCAATGTATTGGAAGTCGAGCGTGCCAGGAATATAATCTTGTCCGATGCCTTCAACCTTGTATGTTTTGAGGAGCGGCGTAATCTTCTTCGTGTAGAAATATTCTTTCAGCGCCGAGCCTTTCGGGTCAACGCCGATTACTTTGATATTCGGATTTTGTTCTTTCAGAAATTTTCCCGTCCCCGTAATCGTTCCGCCCGTGCCGATGCCGCAGACGAAGTAATCAATCTGTCCGCCCGTCTGTTCCCAAATTTCCGGTCCCGTTGTTTTGTAATGCGCTTCGGGGTTGCGAGGATTGTAATACTGATTTGCGAGAACCGAGTTCGGCGTTTCGCGCACGACTTTCTTCGCAACTTCCGTGTAGCTCTCCGGCGCGTCGTGCGGCACCGCCGTTGGCGTAACGATGACTTCCGATCCATACGCGCGCAGCAATCGAATTTTTTCGATACTCATCTTGTCCGGCAGCGTGAACACCGACTTGTATCCGCGCACCGCCGCAACAAGCGCAAGTCCCATTCCCGTGTTGCCCGATGTTGACTCGACAATTGTTCCGCCGGGTTTCAATCGCCCGTCCTGTTCCGCTTCATCAATGATAGAAACGCCGATGCGGTCCTTCACCGAGCCGCCCGGATTGAAGAACTCGACCTTCGCGAGAATCAATCCCTTCGCGCCCTTCGTCACCTTGTTGAGTTTGACAAGTGGCGTTTTGCCGATGGTCTGCAAGATGTTGTCGTAGTAGCAGACTTTGGATAAGTCTTTTGCCATGGTGATCCTTCAGCGATATATGCGGGCTACTGCGGCATTGCCGCGAGTGTGGTCTTTAGTTTCTCTGCAGATTTGTGGAAGCCTTCTTCCTCGTCCGGGCTCAATGGTAAAGTGAGAACCTCTTCGATGCCGTTCGCACCAACAACGCACGGGAGACTTAAACAAACATCTCGTTCCCCATATTGTCCGGTCATCAGTGTCGACACCGAAAGGACTGTTCGATGATTGCCGAGAATTGCTTCGACGATCGAAACGAGACCGAGTCCGATTGCGTAGTATGTGGAGCCTTTGCGTTGAATGATCTCGTACGCCGCGTCGCGTACGCCCCTAAACAAGGTATCCATCGTCGCTTGGTTGTACACTTTTTTGCTGAGCGGAGCAAATTCCTGTAGTCTCACGCCGCCGATGTTGGCGAGACTCCAAACTGGAAGTTCCGAATCACCATGCTCACCAATGATGTACGCGTGAACGCTTCGCGCGTCAACATCATAATACTGTCCAAGCAGATGACGAAAGCGCGACGTATCAAGAATTGTTCCCGAGCCGATGACCTTATCCGGAGAGAGGTTCGACTCCGTCAGAGATATATATGTAAGAATGTCAACAGGATTTGTTGCGATGAGAATGATGCCGCTGGGATTGTTCTGCACAACATGGGGCACAATCGTTCGGAAGATGGCGGCGTTGCGCGCCAGAAGATCGAGGCGCGACTCACCGGGCTTCTGCGACGCACCGGCGCATATCACCACAACATTACAATGGGCGAGATCGGAGTAATCTCCCACCGAGATCTTCATCGGGCTGCCGAAGGAGAGTCCGTGGTTCAGATCCATGGCTTCGCCTTCGGCTTTCCTTGTGTCGATGTCAACGAGAACAAGCTCGGACGCCACTTCGCGGATCATCAATGCATAGGCGAATGAAGCGCCAACATCGCCGGTGCCCACAAGTCCGACTTTTCTCTTGCCATGAAGTATAGTTGTCAATCTACTCCCGATTTCTGTTTATGGTGCTTGCAGCGAATCCCGCGCCGAATCCATTATCAATATTCACAACCACAACTCCTGCCGCGCAAGAATTCAACATCGTGAGTAGAGGCGCGACGCCGCTAAAATTCGCGCCGTACCCAACCGATGTGGGCACGGCGATGACGGGAACGTCCACCAATCCGCCGACAACACTCGGCAGCGCGCCATCCATGCCGGCGACAACAATAATAACAGACGCGGAACGAAGTTTCTTGCTTTGCGTCAAGATGCGGTGAATGCCCGCGACGCCGACATCAGTCAGGCGGTCAACGTCGTTGCCCATCAGCGTTGCGGTTTCATACGCTTCTTCCGCGACCGGCAAGTCCGAAGTTCCAGCGGTGACGATGAGAATTGTTCCGCGTCCATTTTTCTTTGCTGAATTTTCATTTGCGGAAATCGTTCGCGCGAGTTCATTGTAGCGGGCGTTCCGAACAACGTTCTTCACGGCCGCAAATTGTTTTTTGCTCGCGCGAGTCGCGAGCAAAACGCTTCCGCGTTGAGCAATTCGCTTCGCAATCTCCGCAACCTGTTTCTCATTTTTGCCATCACAAAAAATCACTTCGGGAAACCCCTGCCGCATTTCGCGGTGATGGTCGAGCGTCGCGAAGCCGAGCGATTCCGTCATCGAAGATGATATCGCATGAACGACTTGCTCCTCCGAAACTTTCCCTCGCTTGAATTGCTGAAGAAGTTTTTTGATTTCGGGTTTGAGCATGTACTGTAATTTCGGAAAGAGTGAACGGGGGGAACTCTTGACTACTGCGCGGCTTGCTTTGTCCAGTCTTCGATGACAATGCCTTCGAGTCTTCCTAAGTGCTGGACATTGTTTGTTACCATAACCATTCCGTTAGCGATAGAAGTCGAACCGATAAGTATGTCTTCATGCTGACCCTTCAAGTAAAAAGAGCAGATGTTCGCGTCGAGGAGATACGTTTTCAAAACTCAACAACTCGGTCTGTGTCCACTCTTGAATCGCGGATACGCTGAATCATTTCTTCGGCAGTTTCGTCTCCTTGCCACGCGCCAAACAACGAATCAAGCTTGCCTGCGGGTGCAGGCGGTGAGGCAAGCGAATCGGACAGTCTCTTGATGATCTCCCGTTTTATTTCTGGACTCAGGTTTTTCATCAAACTCAAATAGGTATCTGCAAACG
Organism: Ignavibacteriota bacterium; assembly: GCA_031394795.1. GTDB lineage: Bacteria > Bacteroidota > Ignavibacteria > UBA10030 > UBA6906 > CAADGV01. Next base: position 19,073 of record JANNUB010000347.1, read on the forward strand.
ATCGTGTCGCCTCCACGTTTCACCTTTTACATATAGTCAATAATTTTCTTGGGTCAATATACCCGTTTCAACGAAGCGAATCAACCGTTGATTCTCCAACTCATTTTCATTATTCTGTTCAACGCACACAACACAAACAGCAAACATTGGAACGTGCTTGCATACATCATCGCTGGGGGAATCGGTTATCTCATCGGCTCGTTTCCGACGGCGTACTTCTTGGTGAAATGGAAATCGAACGTGGACATCCGCAACGCAGGAAGCGGCAACGTCGGAACGCTGAACAGCTACGAGGTGACGCAGTCGAGAGTTGTCGGCATAATTGTGTTGCTTGTTGATTTGTTCAAAGGTGTACTCGCCATCCTGGTTGTGAAGGCTGTGTTGGGCAGCGAGTTCATAGCGCTCGCGTGCGCGGGGATTGGCGCGGTGCTTGGACACAACTACCCTCTCTGGCTCGGGTTCAAAGGAGGAAGAGGACTCGCAACTGCCGCGGGTGTCATGCTTGTTCTCGGTTGGGCATGTGTCCCGTTCTGGTGTGCGGCCTGGGTTATCGGCAGGAAAATTTCCAACGATGTAAATGTGGGAAATGCGGTCGCATCCCTCGGGGTATTGCTCTTCGTGTGGCTGAGTTCTTCGGATGTACTCTCGAAGATGATCTCCGGAGATGCACCGATGATGCAATTCAAAATCTTTGCAACCGTTTTGATGGTTGTCATCCTGGGAAGATTGGTGGAGCCTGTGCGGGAGTATCTCGGGAAACGTATAGTGTAAATGAATAAGAGGATCATGTTCAGTCTTGCGGTCATTCCCCTGCTTGTCGGGGGTGTCATCGGGTACCGTGTTGGGCATTCATCGGGCAGCGAACGTGCGGCAACAACGGAAAAAGTTCTACCGCTGTTCACCGCGGCTTCACCAACAGAGAGTGAACCGCAAAACCGCGATTCGGTCAATAACGCCGTGTCGTCTTCGCGACGGAGTGCAATTACGAGGACCGTTGCGCAATGCAGCCCCGCCGTCGTCGGCATCAACGTGCTCGAAGTGCGGCAATACCGCTACCGAAGTCCCTGGGGCGACGACCCGTTCTTCCGCCAGTTCTTTCCCGACCAGACCTATACCCAGCAACTCCAGGAGCTTGGCACGGGGTTCCTCGTGTCACCCGACGGCTACATCGTTACGAACGACCATGTCGCGGGCAATGCGAAAGAAATTTCAGTCACGATGACGAATGGCGAGAAGTACAAGGCGGAACTCATCGGCACGGACAAGACCACCGATATCGCGCTTCTCAAAATAGAAGGAAGTGGCCTACCATTTCTGAAACTCGGAAACTCGGATGACGTCGTCATCGGTGAGTGGGTGATAGCGTTCGGAAATCCGTTCGGGTTGTTCGATCAAAACAACAAGCCGACTGTTACGGTTGGCGTTGTCAGCACGACGAATATCAACTTGAAGGCGCAAGAGGGGCGTACGTATCGCGGCATGATTCAAACAGACGCCGCGATCAATTCCGGCAATAGCGGCGGTCCGCTCGTGAACAGTGTCGGCGAAGTTATCGGCGTCAACTCCGTCATCTACACCCCGAACCAAGGAAACATCGGACTTGGGTTTGCAATTCCCGTCAATCGTGTGCAAACGATTATTGCGGAGCTGAAACGCAGCGGCAAGATCGAGCGCGAGTTCTACACCGGTCTTGAAATCCAGAATGTGGACGCGCGTGTTGCCCGGTATTTCCAGCTTGAAAAAGCTGAAGGCGTCATCATCAGCAACGTTGAGCGTCGAAGCCCCGGCGAACGTGCCGGGTTCAAGCCGGGAGACATCATACGCGAAGTCAATGGAGAAAAGATCGCCGATGAGATCTCCATGATGTCCGTCATCGAGGACGCAAAAATCGGTGACGTGCTGAAGGTGAAAGTGCTGCGTGATCGGAGAGTTGTTGAGATGAGCCTCAAATTGGAAAAACGTCCATCGTCGTGATGGTTTTTTTGAACATCGTTTGTACGGTGCCAACATGAAAAGAACCCTATTGTTGTTATTCGCTGGGACTCTTGCACAAAGTGTGCTTGCGCAGAGTGTGCTGGGGCAAACATTCCTCTCGGTCCAGTACGAAGTTGCTGAGCCGACGGAGAATTTTCGCCAGGCTGCCAATACAGGATTTGGTGTCAAAGCAGTGTACATGAATTTTGTGTCGCCGCGTTTTGCCATGACCGGCTCGATAGGCTACACGTCGTGGGGATCCCGTGCCCCTTTCAACAACTATAAATACGTGGCAATTCCCGTGCACCTTGGGACCGATTTTCTGCTCTCGAGAGGAGTCATTGCACCGTACATCGGTATGTCGCTCGGGATGGATTATGTGCGGACGCGGGGGGCAAACTCGACGGCGAACAGTGACAAGAGCGAGCTGAAGTTCGGATTCAAATCGCACATTGGCGTCGGCATTTTTGTTGGCGGCCTCATCGGCGTTCTTCTCGCGGGTTCGTACAACATCACTTATACGAATCCTGCGTCAAAATTTTTCTCGCTCGATGCGGGGTTGGCCGTCGCGTTGTGAACTGCCGGCATTTTTTGTAAGTTAATAAGCGGAGGAAGTTTTCTCCGCTTTATTATATCTCCTCTCCGAGGGAGTCCTTCGGACTCGTTCATTCCGTATAGACAATGATTGCGCGTTACACCCGTCCGGCAATGGGCAAAATCTGGGACGACGATAACAAGTTCGGCATTTGGCTTGAGATCGAATTGCTCGCGTGCGAAGCACAGGCGGAGCTTGGCGTCATTCCAAAAGACGCGGTGCGGCTCATGCGGGAACGGGCGTCATTCAACGTTGCGCGCATTGACGAGATTGAGCGGGAGGTGAAGCACGACGTGATCGCATTCCTGACGAACGTTGGCGAGCATATCGGACCCGAAGCCCGTTTCATGCATGTAGGCATGACCTCGTCGGATGTTCTCGACACGTGCCTCGCCGTGCAGATGAAACAGAGCGGTGAGATGCTGCTCGACGATTTGACCAAACTGAACGACGTTCTTGCCAGGCGTGCGAAGGAATTCAAATACACCATCATGGTCGGCAGGACGCACGGGATTCATGCAGAGCCGACGACATTCGGGCTGAAACTCGCGCTCTGGTACGATGAGACGCGACGCAACATCGCTCGGCTTCAGTCGGCGATCGAGAGGATTTCTGTCGGGCAAATTTCCGGCGCGGTCGGGACGTTCGAGCATTTGAGTCCGAAGGTTGAAGAATATGTTTGTCGGAAGTTAGGATTGAAGCCCGCGCCCGTGTCAACACAAATTCTTCAACGCGATCGTCATGCCGAGTTCATGAGTGTCCTTGCGCTGGTGGGAAGTTCGCTGGAAAAATTTTCGACGGAGATTCGTCATCTCCAAAAAACGGAAGTGCTTGAGGCGGAAGAATATTTTTCGAAAGGTCAGAAAGGTTCTTCCGCGATGCCGCACAAGCGCAACCCGATTACGTGCGAACGCATTGCAGGATTGTCGAGAGTGCTGCGAGGAAATGCAATTGCGGCGATGGAAAATGTCGCGCTCTGGCATGAGCGGGACATTACCCATTCGTCCGTTGAACGCGTCGTGATTCCTGATAGCTGTATTCTTCTCGACTACACGCTCAATCTTATGACTGATGTCTTGGACAAGTTGCTCGTCTATCCTGAAAACATGATGAAGAACTTAGAGCGTACGCACGGATTAGTTTTCTCGCAATCGGTGTTGCTTGCGTTGACGAAGAAAGAAATGAAGCGCGAAGACGCGTACAGCGTTGTTCAATCCTGTGCATTGGAAACGTGGCAAACAGGAAAGAACTTCAAGGACCTCTTGCTTGCGAATGCCGAAATCGTTCGCGTGCTTGGGAAAGAAGCGATTGAAGCGTTGTTTGATTTGAAGAAGAGTATTCGGAATGTGGATTACATTTTTGAGAAAGTAGGACTAGCAGGATGAAAGAGCAAAGTCCATTCAGTCCTGGTTTGCCCGTTCCTATAGAGTACTTCGTCGGGAGGATGGATGAGATCATGCGCATTGAACGGGCGCTCGCTCAGGCTGCGACGGGCGTAAACAAGAACTTATTTATTACAGGCGAACGTGGAATTGGGAAAAGTTCACTCGCAATTTTCACGACGTTCAAAGCTGAACGTGATTTTCAGTTCTTGACTGCTCATTGTCTTTTGGGATCAACAAAGACAGTTCAAGATGTCTGCGCCACAATTTTCAAACAACTCTTGCAAGCAGCCTCAAGCGGGGGAAGGCTTGAGAAAATCAGAGGTGTGTTTGGTAAATACATCTCCTCGATAGACGTATTTGGCGTTACGGTCGAGTTGGCGAAGGATTCGCAAACACAAGAAGTGCTTGTTTCAAATTTTTTGCCGCTGCTTCGTCAGGTACACGATAATCTTCGCGACGATCGAAAAGGGCTGTGTCTGGTATTGGATGACTTGAATGGAATCACAGGACAGCCAGAGCTCGCGCTTTTTCTAAAGAGCTTGGTTGATGGCATAGCCGCCGATTATCATGAGAAGTTACCGCTTCTTCTGGTTTTAGTAGGAACGCCGGAGCGAATGGACGACATGCGTTCGCATCAACCGTCTATCAGTCGAATCTTTGAAGTGGTTGAGCTTTCATTGATGTCGGATGACGAGTCATCTCGGTTCTTTGAAAGAGCATTTTCAAGTGTTGGGCACGTGATTGAACCGTTGGCGTCGGAAATTATGGTCAAATATTGTGGCGGATTTCCTGTTTTGCTGCATGAAGTTGGTGACGCCGTGTTTTGGGAAGACCGCGACGCGAATGTCACGTCGGGAGATGCGTTGTTTGGTGTTGGCGTCGCCGCCGAAAATATCGGACGAAAATATCTTGACCGACAAGTCTATCAAGCGATCAAAAGTAAACTTTATCGTTCTCTTCTGAGAAAGATCATCGCGCACCGACCCGTCATGAGTTCGGAGGCGCACACAACGATTACGAGAGAAATGCTCGGCAAAGCGAGCGACGCAGAAAAAAAGAATTTTGAAAACTTCATACAGAAAATGAAAAAACTTGGCGTGCTGAAGGACTCGGAGGAACGCGGCAAGTATGTTTTTACAAATGAACTCTACGCGCTTTACATGGCGCTCGAAGCAAAAAGAGAATCGAAATATTTATGAGAACGACGAAGTGAATTCTTCCGAAAAATGAAAAACCACAACAGGAAATTGCATGGCAAAGACAATAACTGCACGAGTGAACGATCGCGTTGCCAAACGTCTTGCGAGAGAGTCGAAAGAGAGAGAGAAGACTCAATCGCAGTTGGTTGAATGGGCGCTTGAGCAATTCTTGTTCGACCCAGACGAAGGCCTTGAACTGCGACCAGAAGTTGTGAAGCGTCTCAGAAAACCAATCAATGAGTGCAAGTTCATTAGTCATGAAGAATTTTGGTCGAAGGCTTTAGCAAAGAAATAGAATTTGCAGTCTGAACTTACCAAAGAACGATAACACAAGGAAGAAAAAATTCCATGGCAAAGAAATTCAAAAACTTCATCAACGGAAAATGGCTCGAAGCGAAATCGGGAAAGACATTCGAGAACCGCAATCCTGCGAATTGGGATGAAGTGCTCGGCACGTTTCCGAAATCGGGAAAGGAAGATGTCGACGCGGCAGTGAACGCAGCGCGCAAGGCGTTCGATTCGTGGCGGCTCATGCCCGCGCCCAAACGCGGCGACATTCTTCGCAAGGTCGGCGACTTGATGGTTGAGCGTAAGGAAGAGCTTGCGCGACAAATGACGCAAGAGATGGGAAAAGTGTTGGCGGAAACTCGCGGCGATGTGCAGGAAGGAATTGATACTGCATACTACGCGGCGACGGAAGGACGCCGGCTTTTCGGTCACACCGTTCCGTCGGAGCTTCCCAACAAATTCAACATGGCGTTGCGCGTTCCGATTGGTGTGGCCGGCATTGTCACGCCGTGGAATTTCCCCATGGCAATCCCGACATGGAAGATTTTCCCTGCGCTGCTTTGCGGCAACACCATTGTCTTCAAGCCCGCGTCCGATACGCCCGCGACTGCGACGGCGCTTGTCCAAATTCTTATTGACGCAGGAGTTCCCGATGGCGTTGTCAATATCGTTCACGGCGGTGGAGGCGAAGTCGGCAACGCAATCGTCAGTCATCCCGACGTGGATTTGATTAGTTTCACCGGCTCGACCGGAGTCGGGAAGAAAATTTCCGCGATCGCAAGCGACACGTTGAAGCGAGTTTCGCTTGAACTTGGCGGCAAGAATGCGCAGCTCGTCATGCCCGACGCCGATATGGATCTTGCACTCGACGGTGTTCTTTGGGGAGCGTTCGGAACGACGGGTCAACGTTGCACGGCAACCAGTCGTTTGATTCTTCACGAGAAGATTCACGACGAATTCGTGAAGGCGCTCGTGAACCGCGTCGAAAAATTGAAGCTCGGTGATGGATTGAAGAAAGGGGTCGAAGTCGGTCCGTGCGTGAATGAAGGTCAGCGCAAAACCGTTCAGTCGTATGTGGAGATTGGATTGGAACAAGGCGCGAAGCTTGTTGCCGGCGGAGAGATTCCGACAGGCGCAGACATGAAGAAAGGCTGGTTCTACAAGCCAACGGTATTCTCACACGTGAAGCCCGAGCATCGCATAGCAAAAGAAGAAATCTTCGGTCCCGTCCTTTCCGTTATCAAAACAACATCGCTGGATGATGGAGTGAAAATTCTGAACGACACAATTTACGGTTTGTCATCCTCCGTGTACACGAAGAATATCAACGGCGCGTTCCGCGCCATCCGCGATATCAAAGCGGGAATCACCTACATCAACGCCCCGACGATCGGAGCCGAAGCGCATATGCCGTTTGGCGGCGTGAAGCAAACGGGCAACGGACACCGCGAAGGGGGCTGGACGGTGTACGAGTTCTTCAGCGAATGGAAAACCGTGTACGTGGATTATAGCGGCGGGTTACAGCGCGCACAAATAGATAACTACTAAGTCGTACATTGTATCCATGCGCTGCAACGAAGCCATATTGATTTGTCTCTACGAACACAATGAGTTCTTCTGATCGTTTCATGATGTGAGTTTTATCGTGTTAATAACATCAATGAACAAAAAGGAGAATTCTTATGTCAACTACAGTGGCGCAACGCGCAGTTGTTCTGCCGGAACAGGTATTGCAGTCCCTTGGCAAGCACATGCTTGTGGACGGGTTCGATATTGTCATCGACAATCACAAGAGCCAGGGTTCGTACATTGTTGATGCGAAAACAGGAAAGAAGTATCTCGATTTCTTTACCTTCGTCGCATCAAATCCTATCGGGATGAATCATCCCAAGCTGACCGACCCGCTGTTTCTTGCACGGCTTGCCAGCGTCGCAGTGAACAAGCCATCGCTTTCCGACATCTATACTCAAGAGCAGGCGGAATTTGTCGCGACGTTTTCGCGCGTCGCAATGCCGTCGTACTTGCCCCATGCCTTTTTTGTCGAAGGCGGAGCGCTCGGCGTTGAGAACACTCTCAAGGCTGCATTCGATTGGAAGATCAGGAAAAATATTGCAAAGGGCTATCGCGAAGAAAAAGGGACGCAAGTGATCCACTTCCGTCAAGCGTTTCACGGCCGGACGGGTTACACGCTATCGTTGACAAACACCGACCCGGTGAAGACGGCGCTCTATCCGAAATTCAAGTGGCCTCGTATTCACAACCCCGCAATGCGATTCCCCCAGAACGAGGAAAACCTTGCGCAGGTCAAGATGGAGGAAGCGCTGGCGATCAAACAGATCACGCAGGCGTTCTTAGACAACCGCGACGATATTGCGGCGATTATCATCGAAGCCGTGCAAGGGGAAGGCGGAGACAACCAGTTCAGAAAAGAATTCTTCGTCGCGCTCCGTCAACTCGCGGATGAGAATGACGCAATGCTGATCATTGATGAAGTGCAGACGGGCATCGGCCTCACGGGAAAAATGTGGGGACACCAACACTACATCGAGCCCGACATGATCGCTTTCGGGAAGAAGACTCAGGTGTGCGGCTTTCTCTGTGGACGGCGAATCGAAGAAGTTGAGCAGAATGTTTTTGCCGTTCCGAGCCGCATCAACTCAACGTGGGGTGGAAACATCGTGGATATGGTGCGGTCGCAGCGATACCTCGAAGTTATTGAAGAGGAAAACCTCGTGGAGAATGCCCGGGCGATGGGAGAGTACTTAGTCGAGAACTTGGAGCATCTTTCCGGGGAGTTTCCACATCTTGTCTCGAATGCGCGAGGGCTTGGATTGTTCGCAGCGTTTGATCTTCCCAATGCCGAAATTCGGACGAACGTGAAAAATGCCTGCTTGGAAAAAGGTCTTATCATTCTTCCGAGCGGTGAAAAGTCCATTCGGTTCAGGCCGCCGCTGAACATTTCGAGGGAGGAAGTTGACCTCGCATTGACAATTATTCGCTCCTCGCTCAAGGGAACGTGAAGCACAAATGTAAAAGCCCTTGTGCGAAATACGCGCAAGGGCTTTACAGTTGGTTCACCTTGGATTAGCGATCTTCGTCCGCCAGAAGAGAGCTGCCTACGATGCTCAGCGTCGAGACCTCCGCCGCGTCGCCATAGAGTGAAAACTCGATGCGCAGCTTTGCAGAGCGGGCTGCAAGCTCGTATTCCACCGGAATGATCACAACGCCTTCTTCGGACACGCCTGATTGTTCCGACTTCTCAGCAATGTCTGCCCGATATTTCCCAGCGACACTTTGCACGGACAGTTCCGCGCTTTGGAAGAATGAATAGTCCGTCTTATTTCTTGCTGCCTGGTAGAAAATAGTTCCGCTGACCAGGAATTCTTCGCCGGTCAAAGGGTCACCGACGACGGTGTTTACCTCGATAACCGATGACAGAACAGAAGAGGTGGACATCTTGTTCGATTCCAGAGCCGGCGAGTTGACGGAAGATTGATCGGTGCAACCGATCAAGAGGCTGCCTGCAATAGCCGCTGTTGCGATGATGTGTAGTTTCATCTTGTTCCCTTTATTTTGATTTGACATATGACCCTTTAGCCAGATTAGTTCAGTTCTGTTCAATGACCTAGCGAAAGATATGCCAAATGAAAAGTGGCGGCAGAGCTATAGAATCGAGGGCTTTTGCAATGGAGAATCGCATCGGGGGTGGAGCAACATCGGCGCGCACCCGTCGTGCGCGAAGTCAATTGTAGAATTCGGCTATTCGAGTCGAGGAAGGATTGACGAACGATAGCGTCTGCCGCGGTTCAGCGAAGGAGAAGCATTTTCTTTATTGCAGTAAACCCGCCCGCATTCAGCCGATAGAAGTAGATACCGCTTGCCATCTTCTCCGCATTCCATTCAACCGTGTAACTCCCCGTCCCTTTCTGCTCGTTGACAAGCACTGCGACTTCTCCTCCCAACAGATCAAACACCTTCAGACTTACTAATGACGAATGACCAATGACAAATGACATCTTCGTCGTTGGGTTAAACGGATTCGGAAAGTTCTGATGAAGAACAAAATCATCCGGATGATTTGCTGCAAGCGGAACCGAAGTCGGAGTGCGGCGTGTCAATTGGAAACCATCAATGCCGACGAAATCTCCGTTGGGGTTCCCCAAGCCGCTCCTGTAGAGGAGATAACGGAACGCAACGCGAACAGTAGAGTTCGAAGGCAAGTTTAGCCCGTACGCTTTTCGCGTCCAGCCTGTCTTGGGAACTGCGAAGTACTCCAACACTATCGAGAAGCTCGATGTGTCCGCGCCGGAAGTCGAGATGAGAATCATCAGCGAATCGGGATAGTTGACTGCAGGAGGTCGGCTCGAATGTGATCGAACCCAGAACACGACGGAATCCAACCGATTCGCTTGTCCGACCCCGGCAATGGGCGGTGTGATAAGATAATCGTCGAGGTACGCTCCGTTCGCGCGCTGGAAGTTGTTTGCCGCGAAGCCTGTTCCTTCGAGCGGCAGAAATGCCGACGTATCGGCTCCACGGAACCATGGCGCGAGTGATCCGCCATCCCGATTGATGACAGTCCAACCCGCCGGCGGGAACGGACCATCGAATGATTCGTAGAAGACCGTCGCGGTATCGAGCACAAGCAGCGTCGCGTGCATTGTGTCGTTGTCCGGGTTTCTATCGGAGGAAAGGCTCGTCCATGCAGTGAACGTGTGCAATCCGGCGGTAGGATTCTGCCATGAGAGCGTCACCGTATCGAGTCCGAACCGGGCAAGGAGAGGCCTGCCCGCGGACGATGGCTGCCGTTGTCCGTTTATGAGCCATGGTACCTGGTACGACGGCTCATTGAATGTTCCGTAATTTCTGACAACTGTTTTGAGAGTAAATGGAGGGCGCAGAAGAACTCCCGAAGAGCGCGGTTCTTCTTTATCGCCTTTGCCGCCGGATCGCGGCGACGTACGAACAGGCGCCTCTTGGGCAACAGTCGGCGGGCTTGGGGTGAGAGGTGAGAAGAGCTTCACCATGCCGAGATCGTGGAACGATGAATCGGCAACCCTGAACTCGTCAATATAGATGTTATTGCCGTATCCACTGACGCTTCGCAGACTGAGAAATATCCGGTTTCCTCCAAAGGGAAAAAGAGTGACGCGCTCCCTCTTCCAGCCGTTTGTAACGCTCGACCTTCTCAATGCCAGCAGCACGGTCCATGGGCCGGCAATACTGTCGCCGGTTGTCGCTTCGACATACACCGAATCGTATCTCGCAATGTACTCGTCATCGTGATACATCGAGAAGGTCAGGAACGCGTCTGCAGATGATGGCAGGAACAACCCCGGAGAAGTCAATCGCGATTGTTCACCTGACGATGCATCGAACGAATTGAACTTTGCCTGGCCCGTTCCTGCGAACGGGTTCACGGTTGGATTCGAGCCTTGACCGACGAAGTTCCAGTTGGCAAGCGTTCCCGAAATTCGCCGGACGTTCCAGCCGGCGGGGAGTGAGAGGGAATTGAATCCTTCATGGAGATAGACTGCGTCGTTCGTCTCACTCGACACTGCTTCGTTCGTCCCCGCAATGAGGGAAGCAGAGTGAAGGAGAAAGAATGTAATGACTGAGATCGTTCGCGACATGACCATCGTCCCCGAATGAGAGTTAAGAGTGGAAGCCACGTGCAATATATCAAAAAAAAACAAACAGATGACCGTCACCCCCCCCGCGCATGCCATCGCAGGTGACGGTCATCTCGAAAACAAAAAGGCTCTGCCCGAAAGAATCGAGCAGAGCCTTTGAAAGATGACCGTCACCTTCCCGCGCGTTGCATCGCAGGTGACGGTCATCTGCTTACTTCAGCAACAGCGCTTTCTTCAAGCTGTTGAACGACGAACCGCCATTGACAGACAACGCCTCGATGCGGTAGAAGTACACGCCGCTCGCGACTTGCGCGCCCGCGTCGTTGCGACCGTTCCATCGTGCATCGTAGAAGCCTGCACTCTGCACTTCATTCGTCAACTCCGCGACCCGCTGTCCGAGCACGTTGTAGATGCTCAGGTTCACATGAGCCGCTTCAGGCAGCGCGTAGCGAATCGTTGTTGACGGGTTGAAGGGGTTCGGATAGTTCTGGTCGAGGGCGAATACCAACGGAATACCTGCCGTCGGATCCGGTACGCTCACCAGCACGACGTTAATCGTGTTCCCTAACCGCTGCACCCATGCGCGCTGCGCTGCTCGTGCGGCGGCAACGGCATTGGCGAGAGAGGTTCCGCCGAACATCGCAAAGCCACCACGCTTTGTCGCTCCTGCTGCAACGGAATATGGTCCAACACCAAAGACTTGTGCCTGGTCCACATTTGCTCCTGCATCGCCATTGGGATTCGTGGCGCGGTTGCTGATCATGTAGCGCCACTTGTCGCCGTTGGTCATACGCGGCGGATAGACTTCCGTCGAAGAAATTGCGATGCGTCTTCCGCGGAATCGGTTCTCGTGCAGCGGCACGATGCCCATCCAGCTATTGGGCGAGGCGCCTTGATGCAATTCCAGCATATCAAACGCGAAGGGATTGCCGCTATTGACGCCGGGAATCGTGTTCGTCGAATCGACGACGACACTGCCGCGATCCTGTGCGTTCGCGGGGTTCACATCCCAGTCGAAAAATCCGCCGGCGTGGAGCGTTGTCCATGGGGTTGCCGAGGTATTGGTGATGTCAATCTCAAAAATCAGGAAGTTGTTGAGTCCGGTAGTGTCCCAACTGATGGTTCGCTGATTGATGCGGGCACCGAATGGCGTTTCCGCCAACGAGTCTGTAAAGGATGTCGTCATAGTTGTTCTAACGCCAGTCGTTGCGGAGTCTATAGCAGACAGGAATTTGAAGTCAGCGTCGAACGCTTCGGGGTTTGCATTATTGCGCGCTCCGTCGGAGACTCGAACTGAGTCAAGTCCAACCAGCATCGCACCCTCGAACAAGCGTTGTGTTCCAAGCGGGTTGAACTGGAAGCCGCTGCCAGGTCCTGTCCCGACGAACGCGTTCAGTGAGCCAATGGTACCTTCGTTCGTGACAGATGCTCGGAATGCAGACGTCACGTGGTCCTTAAACTGTTCAGTTGCCGCTGGCGTAGTGAATGGACTGAACTCATCCGCGCCGATATCCGGCGTTGTCGCGTTGCGCGTTTGGCCATCATAGTCCGTTGCAATGCCGGCAATCGGTGTTGCGCCGCCGTTGATGGGCGTTGCTATTGTTGAGTCAATGTGCAGGTCAGGCGATCTGAAATTCGGCGCAACGCTGATGCTGTTCGCATCTCCGCCGCTGCCTGTCTGCCAATTAGCGAGCGTCGTGTAGTTCGTTGTCGTAATCGCGCCGACATGCGTGCCCGCTTGTGTTGCCGCGAACAGGTCGTTATAGTTCGATGAGAAGATTCCTGCTGTTGCGTTGGCGGAATAAAATGCAAGCGACCGTCCCGCGCCTGTTGTTGTCTTGGTAACATTGGAGATGTTGTTCCGCCACACCAGGCCCGCAATGCTCGTCGAGGTAGAGGTAATAGCCAAGCCGGCGTTTATGATGCCAGTGGGGTCGGCACCGGTCAATGAAACCGAGTTGTATGCGATGGTGTCTCGGATACCCACGCCGGCACTGATGCCAACAAGAGTTCCTGTCGTGGCCGTGGAAGTATAGTCGAGACCGTACACCATGTTGTTGTATATTCTGGTACGTGTCGTATCACCCGTTGCGCCGCCGGAGTTGATTCCATACACGACAGCGGCAGTTGTACCCCTCGTGCCCAAGTCATAAACGATATTATTCCAAATTCGGGTTCCCAGATGCTTGGTTTGTGCTGTAAGGGCGATAACACTTCCCGCTACGGATCGCCTGATGGTCCGGATCGTGTTGCCCGAGACTATGGTTCCGACTCCATATTGCACGACGATGCCGGCTTGTTGTACCGAATCGCCTGGCGCGCCGATCCGATTGTTCATGATCCTGTTTCCATTTCCCATCACTGTTGCCGTGCCTGCACCGACCATGAAGATACCATTGAAGCCCCTTCCAAAGAACATGTTCTCGACCAAGTTGCTGTCAGGCGCCGCGAGTGAGGCTGGAACCGCCGTCATGACTAGAGACGTGGAGCCTGGCGAGCTTCTCATGGTGAAGTTCCTGAGGATATTATTATCGGCGTTGCCCTCAAGTATCATCACACCACCGGTGGTGGGGGAGGTATTCTCCATTGTTAAGCTGGTTCCACCTGTACCAATACCATCAATAGTGATCCAGCTTGCATTCAGCAGGCGAATGAGATGCACACCCACGCCTGTGATTTTGACATTCCTCCCAGCTGCGGGTCGGAACGTAATCCTATTCGTCGCGCTTGCCCCGACAATCGGGCCGTTCAACGTGTAAGCCGGAATAACCGACGCCACTTCGGCAACATCGCGATAGCGAGATGGAAGCGCAATTGGTTCTCCGGAGGGACCGAACGTCTGTTCGGCTTCAATCACGCCTATCATCAGGCTGCCCTGTGCAGCGTACGACGTGTCTATGAAATTGAATACTACCGGACCTGCTATTCCATCAAGCGTCAACTTGTTGCCCACAGAGTCAATCGAGGGGAAGTTGCCGCCTGTACCCACCGTGTACGTGCCGCCAGCGAGCGGATTCTGAACAAGATAACTAAACACGGTCGGCGGAGCCGTAGAGCCTGGTGGATTTATTCCAGAGCCTCCTGCAGGAAGAGTGGCAATGTTGTTTTGCGGTGACGCATCTTGAGCGCCGAAATAGTATTGCACAATTGATCCGATTGGACGCCCGGGGATAGTGAAATAATTGGTGCTACCAGACACTGAGTCTCGTGTAACATCTGAGTACGTAGATGCAGTGCTTACTCTGTGCCAGAGACGCGGAGCGCCGGCTCCTGTAGCAAGACCCGATGCATCGCTTATCCCGGCCGCTGCAACCCTATTTCCTGTTGATGGTGTATTGGTGAGAGCGGTATGAGTTATGTTGGGACGGACAACATCATCTGCTCCAATGGAAATTGTCCACCGGACCAGTTTGCCCGTGTCGAGACCTGCATAATCTGCCACAAAGAGAACCCAGTTTCCGGCTGGTTGGCTTCCTAAATATCGCGTGAGCGCACTGTCCGGACGCCAATAACCTGTAAAGGGCGCGTTCGTGCTGACCACAGAACCGATTGCGCGTGAAGCAGTATCGACCAACGAGGTTCCGATAAAATTGTCGCCGCTGCCGCCGCGCAGGTTGATTAGTACACAGCTATCGCCGGCGGGTGATCGCAGCACCAAACGCAGGTCGCCGACGAACGTATGAGTCAACGTATCGATGCGAACAGTTATCAGCCCAACTGTGCTTGCCGGAATTGCAATGGTATCGCGAATGCCAACCGGATTGTTATCAGGAATACTCTTGTTGGGTCGGTTTGTATATTCTACGAGATTAGGATTATCGAACGGCTGATACATCTGCTTCCACGCCTGCTGTTGTGCAAGTCGTTGCGCCACGATTTCTTCAAACCTCATGCTCTTCGCTCGAGCCGCGTCGCGCGCCTCGATCTCTCTCTTCGATTCTCCGCCTGCCAGTGCAGTGTGCATCAGCAGACTGATTGTCACCGCAAGTGTGAAGACCAAGGTCTTCAACATTGTACTGTGTTGTTGCATAGCCCCTCCTTGTTTATTGGTGAAAGTGGATTAGTTGATGGGTGTTGTTGGAGACAAAATTTCGACGTCGCTGATCATTTCGATCCAACCGTAAATCGTTCTCTTGTAAAAAATTCGGAAGTATAGCTTGGAGTGTAGGATGCCAGATTGGGGAAGCTGGCGAACAACGACCTCCTAAAAAGTAGCAAACCTAATGAAGAGAGTCAAGTAACTTCTTGAATCAATCGAAATAAAAAACGCCCCCTGACGTTGCCGTCAAGAGGCGTTCTCAATATCTGAGCGAAGCGAAGAATCTCTGGACGTCAAGATTCTTCGTCGCTCCGCTCCTCAGAATTGGGGCTACTTAAGCAGAATCAGCTTCTTCAAGCTGTTAAACGTCTCGCCCGAAACGCCGGTTGCCTCAAAGCGATAGAAGTACATTCCGCTGGCGACCTGCGCTCCTGCACCGTTTCTTCCGTTCCACACGACGCTGTGGAATGCTGCGGGCATATCGCCTTGCGCCAGTGTCACGATTTCCTGACCGAGTACGTTGAAGACCTTCAATCTCACCATCGCCTGTTCAGGCAACGAAAACTTGATTGTCGTTGTCGGATTGAACGGGTTCGGGAAGTTTTGATCCAAAGCGTACACCACCGGGACGCCGCCAGTATTGTCCGCAACATCGGTCAGAGTGCGATTGTATCGTACAATCGTGCCAGTATCGCCGACAGCCCATCCGCGGTCAACCGATGCGGCTCTGACCATGTGCAGATGCTGCAATACTCTTGTACCAGTGTACGCATTTCTACCCGTGCTTGACCAAGTCGTGCCTTGGTTAGTTGAATAGAGCACATTGTTGAGGCTGGTGGCAAAGAACTCCAGCCCCGCAAGATTGTTCACACCCGCAAGACCTGTGACAGCCGTTCCGGCTGCTGCCGTTGCAGCCCATGCCGCGCCGCCGTTTGTCGAACGTCGCGTCGCGCCATTGGTGAAGTCGCCAGTCATTCCGAGAGTGGCGCTATTGAACCAGAGTCCGGAACTGTTCACCAATCCGGTTGTGGCGCCGGAGGACCACGTTGCGCCAAGGTCCGTTGAATAGTACACCTTCGTGCTGCTGGTTCCGAACCACATGTTGCTGCCTTGAACCTGGAACGAGTTATTCCAGCCGGCTTCAGATCCGACCTGCGGGAGCGCGGGAGGTATTGGAGTCCACGTCGCACCACCATCTGCCGTTCTGAGAATCGTCCATGTACCCCCCGGGTTCGGCACCGGATCGCCGAGCGCGTAGCCGACGGTTGCGCTTGTCATCTGGATGCCGTCAATGAAGCCGCCGGCCTGTGTATAGGCTTGCGTCCACGTTGTGCCGCCGTTTATCGTACGATAAATTGACGTCGAGGGGCCTGGGAATGTCATGACCCACGCGTTGTTTGCATCGCGTGCTTCGATTGCATAGATAGGAGCCGTACCGAGAGCGCCGCCGCCAACCGATATCCAGTTCGTACCTCCGTTGGTTGTGCGGAGAACTACCCCGTTCGCGCCTGCTGCCCAGCCGACGTTTGCGTCAACCGTCTTCACGGAGTAAAGAGGTGCAGTTGTACCGCTGGTTTGTGCAACCCAGCCTGTATCCGACGGCGCGGCGCTCGTGATCGTGAACGGCGCGTTGCTCGTATCGAAGATCGCAAGATTGCTCTTCTGCGAGATACGTACGAGGCATTGTGTCGAATTCGGCACCGCCGCTGGGATTGTCCAATTGAACGTTCCGAATGGGGAATCTACTCCTTCGATCGGTCTGACTGCCGCCTTCGGATGGATAAACGGCAACGGTCGCGCCGGAACACCCGGTGTAATTAAGTTCCACGACGAACCGCGATTCGTCGTGTACTCGATCTTGACCGTGTCAACGCCCTGATGAGTCCAGGCAATCTGATAGGCGTTACCCTGACGCCACGTCTCGCCGCCGTTCGGGCTGGTAACGGCGATGGAATTGACGCCGCCGGTCCAGCTGAGCTGCAGTCCCACTCGTCCGATGTCCGGGGAGTTGCCGGCAATAATGAGTCGTCCGCGATGCGTTCCATTGGGAAGTCCAGCAGATGGGTGAATACGGAGCTGAACATTCTGGCTGTCGGCAGGCGCGATGATGCCCGAGGTTCTGTCGGTGGAAGCCCACGGCAGAAGATCCTTCGTGATATACACAGCGAGGTTCGGCTTTACATAGCGTCGGTTGAACGACGTTTGCAATGCAATTGTTCCCGTCGAGTTTTCAATACCGACAGTTGCCGTGCTTTCCGCCGTTGCTTTGCGCAAGTATTGGTAGAGGATATCGCCCGACGGACGCAGAATCATCTGGAACGTCAGCGTATCAAACTCCGCCGGCACACCCAACGTATAGTGCGGAACGTTGTTCCATTGAATGATGTACCGCCCGTTCGCCGCATCATCGCGATAGTACACCGTGCCGCTTGTGCGGAGATCAAAGTCATCCCAGTAAGGATAGAGAGCATTGTTCGGAGCGAGAGTGGAGGGAATTGCGCCGTTCGTAAATGCACTGGATGTCGTTCCGAAGTTTGCGAAACCGTTCGTCACGAGATTGATGGACGTATAGTTGGTCCCATAGAGCGGGAATGCCCAGGGAAGCGTTGTGGTAAAATACCCGTCGTCCGCCGATCCTGTCCATGTTGTTACCGCAGTTCCGGTTGTCGAAATATCCACCCAGTTGAATGCGGGACCACCCGGTTCATCCGAATCAATCCATGAGTAGCCGAATGCATCCGGTCCACCGCGTCCATCGGGCGAAGCGGGTTGTCCCGGCGTGGGGTCGAGTTCACCTTTTCCGACGTTTGCATTTTGCTGCTGTGTGGTGCTGCGGATGATGGATTCAGTTGACGTCGGCGAAGCCAGTGCTTCATCAATAACGTAACGTAGTGTGTCAGTACCGGTATTGCGCACACGGAACGTTGTACGCAATGTGTCCGGTGTTGACCGAGCAAAGAAGAACGTGTCTGGCGCAACAACAATGTTCGCTTGTCCTTGCGCTACGCCGCGCATGCGAACAGTCGGCGGTATTGGATCGTTCGAGACGAATGACAGCGTTCCGAGTTTCACACCTGCAGGCGCTGCAGATGCAAAGCGCAAACGCAAACGGAACGTGTCGAGCGAGGCAATCGTTCGGCTCGTTGTTGAAGGTGAGAACGCCGGATTGCTGCTCGTGATGTTGGTGATCGTAAGAGACGTACCGCCGATGTTTCTGAGCAGCACTGTTTTCGATGAGTCAGTAACGCCGAGCGCTACCACACCGAAATCAACCGAATCAGGAACGACAACCAGATCAGGAGTAACGCCCGGAACGACAAACATACGAGCCGGAATTTTCAGCGTGTCGCCCACGGGTGCGTTGATCTCGACAACACCGCGGTAGTTGCCCGGATTGTTGTAGATGCTCGGATCAGTTGCATCAAACCGCGCGGTCATCTGCACCGAGTCGCCGATCGCAATCGTGCCTGCCGGAGGAACGATGGTGAGCCACGGGGCAACCTGCGGTCCGCTGCTGCCTTTGATCGAGAACGGATCAATAAGGTGATCCCCAACTCCAAGGGCTCCGATAAGCGTTGTAGCGCCGGTTGCGAGGTTCACGGTGCGCAATTGTCCACCCGCCGGTACAAGCGTAGCATTGTATGCCGCCATATACAAGGTTCCGGTCTGTCGTTCAAATGCCATATCCTGTGCCAGGTTCGCATTGAAGCCGATAGGTCCGATCAACGTGCCAACACCGGTTGCCTTGTTGATGCTGAAGAAGTTGTCGTTCACAATGTCATAGCCATACATCTGGCCGGTACCGCCTTGGATAGCCATGCCAATGATTGCCGGCATGTTTGTAATCGTTGCAACCCGTGTTGTTGTTCCGCTAGACGGGTTTATCGTGTACAATGAAGAGACGGTGATGTTCGTGGAAACTGCATACAGCGTCCCGCTCTCCGGATCGAACTTCATCGATGTCCACGTATGGCCGGCATCTATAGTTACGGCTCCGACGACCGTGTACGAGCCGTTCGTGATGTTGACCTCGATCAGTTGTTGGGTGGCGCCTTTAATTGCAAGGAACCTGAGGCCATCAAGTGTGAAATCACCGGCGAAGATGGCGTCTGCCGAAACAACTGGGCCGAGCGGAGTAAGAGTTCCGGGCGTCGCAAGGTCGAAACTCGTCCAGTTCAAACTGCGGTAGTCATTGCCATACGCATTCTGCACTAACGGTCGCGAAAGTTCATCGGGCAGCTTTGCTGGATGTCCTGCCTGGTCGCCTATGAGTTTGGCTTTGCTGCTACCCGATGGAGCAAATCCAACGGAAGGAGGTATAGGATCGTTCGGATAATTGATGGGAACTACCTGTGAAACATTCATTGGAACAATAATTGGTTCGCCCGGCTTGTCTCCGGGTGCTGTCCGCGGGAACAGAATTGCCCGCGCCTGATAATTCGCACTCAGCGTTCCCGTGTTGCGTACGAAGAAGCGAATCGAGTCGCGAGTATTTGCAGTCATCGCCGGGCGGACAAGCGAGTCAACTCGCGCCAAAAGAATCGGCGCACCCACTGCCGTGCCGGTGAGCGTTACGTCTCTGCGCGGCGTGCCTTGCGAGTTGCTGAGGAAGATCACGCGCCCGGTGTCCGTCCCTGCCGGAACGACCGGTGTGTACGTTACGATGATATTGACGTTGGCTCCTGGCGCGAGCGTTGCACTCGACTGGTTGAGCGTGTAGCGGGCGTTGCTCGCGGTGATGGAAGCGACGTTCAGCGTAGTAGCCCCTGCGTTGCGCGCGTTGATTGTATCTCGACGAACATTGCCGATGACAGTCGGCGGGAAGGTGATCGAAGTCTTGTTCACCACGAGCAGCGCCGAATCGGCGGCGATCACGCGCAAACTTGCCGGGACGGTGAACGGCCTGCTGACATCAGGATGGGCTGCATCAACGCTGATGTTCGCGTTGTAATTCGTCCCCGGCGTCAATCCCGTCGCGTCGAACGATACCTGGACATTTTGCAATCCGTTCGGCGGAATTGCTCCTACGCCCGGGCTTTCACTCAACCATGGAGCATCAGGCAGGAAAAATTTTACGGCAAGTGAATCATGCATGTATGCTGCACTGCTTACCACCTGCAATGCGACCGTACCGCCGGCATTCTCGATGCCGATCGTTGCGGAGTTCAATGTGCCGACCATCCTGCGGTACTGGAAGAGCATTTCGCCATTGGGCTTGAAAATCACCTGGTACGTGTAGCGTCCCGGTTCAGTCGTGCCAAAATGAGGCACCGAGTCGTACTGCACAATGAACCGCGCGTTCGCAGCGTCGAAATGGTAGTATGCCCCGGCGCCGTTCGTTGCGGAAAAGATCTGGTCGTCCCAGAACGGATAGATTGCGTTGTTGGGCGGGCCCGCGCTTGGAATTGCGCCGTTTGTGAATTCAGTAGATGTGGTTGTGAAACTCACCCATCCGTTCGTGCAGAACCGAACCTGGTTGTAGCTATTGCCGTAAAACGGGAACGAGAATCCGATTGGGAATGGCCCCACATTCGTATCGTCGCCGAGACCGGTAATCGCTGTACCGACGCTGCGAATGTCGGTCCAGTTGAAGACCGGCCCGCCGGGTTCATCCGAATCAATCCAAGAATAACCAAATGCATCAGGTCCGCCGCGTCCGTTCGGTGATGCCGGTTGTCCCGGCGTCGGGTCGAGTTGACCTTTGCCAACCTTGGCATGTACTTGTTGTTCCATACTCCTCTTCACAGACGGCAGGCTTGGATCCGGAATACGCCGAACGCGCGCTAACGCGTTATCATCCGTAATGCGGAATTGGACGGTGTCCGGCGTTGTGTTTGTCATGACCAATGTTTTTGTGCGCGAGCCACCCACCGCAACCGTGTCGCGCACAGCTGCGGGGTTGAATGTGAGTACAGCCTGCGTCAACGCGTCGACGTTCGTTGTCGTGCCCGCGCTGATGACGACGCTTGGGAAGTTTCGAGTCAGGTTCGGCGCGGGCGCGTCTACACGAACACTGTAGGTTCCTGTCGGCAATGGCGCTGTAAGAATACCGGTTGTGCCGTTTGTTGAATCCGAGATAACCGTTGTCCCGCCGAATTTTACTTCGACATACGAACGAAGGTTCGTCGTTGCTGTGTGTGAAAAGACGCTCAACGTTCCACCCGGGGCTGGACGCATCGGGAAGTTGAGGAGGTCCAATGTATCGCCGCGCGTAATTGTTACAGTTCGAGTGGTGTCAATGTATCCGAACTTCCGTCCACGGATCGTAACGCTGCGCGTTGTTGCCGGAGTATCAACGCGGGCGCCAACTTTGAATCGGCCTGCCGCGTCGCTGATTGCTCCCGCAAACGGAGTCGCGTTGGTAATATCCAAATCCACTCCGCTGATGATGGGGTTACCGGCTGCCGTACTGACGGTGATGCCCTTTGCCCAACCGTACCCGTCTGTTGTGGGAATACTCTTGTAGTACACATTTGGATCCTTCCGTGGTGCGCCGCCTGCCAAGTCATCGCGGTTGTCCGACCACACCACATGAAACGCGGTGGTTGTCGCAGAGGCTTGGTTGTAATCACCCATATACACGGTGTTAACAACCGCGTCGCGGCCAAATTCCGGAAGCGAGGCGACTTCACTGAGCGCAAAACTCGGAGTAAAATTCACCGTGACGCCGGAGATGTTCGCAAGGCGGCCATAGTATTTGAAAAGGTTGTTCGCGGTCGGGTCTTCCTGACGGCTGTAGTAGAAGATTCCAATTTGTGCGCCGTTTGGAGAAACGGCTATGGTCGGCTGCCACTGGTCAGTGGTTGTTACGTCGTCATTGACCTTGATCGGTGCGGACCACGTAGTGCCTCCGTCTGTGGACTGTACAATGAACACGTCAGCTTTATCGGCTCCGGGTCCATCGTTGTCGTACGTGACGTAGAGATTGCCGCTGACCGGGTTGATCGCGACATGCGGAAATTCGTTGCTGCGGAATGCGGATGCTGTCGTCAAGCCTTGGCGTATGCCGGTTAATGCGAGGTTGCCGTTTGTACCTCCAACCAAACCGGAGGCCACAACTACCGCTGCCGCGAAAGTCACTCCAAAGTCTGTGGACTTTCGCATTCGCAACGTTGCGCCGTTATACCAGAACGCATACACCGAGTGATCAGGCCCGACTGCAACAAACGCTCCCTGATTTCCTGAAACGATTTGTGTGCCGCCGCTGGGACCAAACGTCGCGCCGTTGTCTGTAGAGCGGTACATGTAGATGCCGTTAGGGGTACCGAAGTCGCGGGTAAGAAGGTAGACATTGCCGTTGCCGGGTCCAGCAAAGTTATCAACGGCGTGCCATTGCTTGTCCTGAGAGGTGCCGCCGCCGGGCGTTGCATTGACGGGAGCCAACCATGTAAGACCGTTGTCATCGGAACGCCACATCTGGATATTGCCCGGGGCAGAGAAGGCAAGCGTCGAAAGATAAATCCTTCCAGTTGTCTCGTCTCGTGCAAGGACCGGGTCACCGGCGTCGCCGGCTGTACTTGTTGGCAACGTACCCCCGTCGGTAAACGTGACGCCGCCGTCAGTGGAGCGGG
>JANNUB010000342.1:0-3666 GCA_031394795.1 Ignavibacteriota bacterium
CCCAGAAGGGTTGGAAACAAGATGGCGAGCAACTCATGATATCTCTATACGTGAGGATCTGACCGTCACTCAACATTGACCAGCCAGTTTGAAGAAGTGGTGGGTCAGGATTGATATTGTAGTCATTGAAAAACCACACTATATTCAACCCTACATTATAACGAATCGTGATGTCGTTACCATAGCAATCACTACATTGATCAAGAACAAGCCCGCAGTCACGAGTGTCATAGTAGAACGACCGCAGCAGTTCCTCATCTACATAGACATTGATTTTATAGAAGCCATATCGAAGTGCCCGCATACCACTCGTGCTAGTGGCGCAGTCGCGGACTACTTGATGATTATCCTGATCACATGGTCGAACTTCAAAACCAACGTGTCCGCAAATGACATTTCCAGAAAGAGATAATGACTGACTCTCAGAATTAGAATACAGGGCGAAGTTGCAGGGAGCAGAATCCCAGCAATGCATAGCCCCCATTGGTACCAATTCATATCGTGTTATGTGCCCAGATGCATTCATCGTTTGCACCATCAGTTCATTATTCGGCGCCTCTTCCTGTGTGAATGCAAGCGAATAGAAACAAAGAACAAAAAATACAGACAATCCTATCTTACTCATGATTGTCCCTTTCTTTTAGAATAATGAATAGACCGATAGACTGGTTTCCCCACGTTGCGCTTTACGCATATCGCTATCTATACTACTTGATCAAAAGCATCCGTCTCGTTAGCTGAGTTGAACCAGCCATCAGCCGGCAAAAATACACACCGCTTGCAAGTTCGTGAGCATCAAAGGTAGTAGAATATGTGCCGGCGGCTTTCATCTCATTCACAAAAAGGGCAATCTCTTTTCCAACAAGATTGTACGCTCGCAGAGTTACCCATCGAGTCTCCGGAATCTGCCATTTGATCTCTGTAGCTGAGTTGAACGGATTTGGGTAGTTCTGGTGGAGTTGAAAGCCTGTCGGATCGCCCTCCCTTGCTTCAACCGAGACAGTCTTGTCTTCGTAGATGTATGCGGCTCCCTGTGCAGAAAAGGTTCCTCCTGCATCCGGCGCGCCAATGATAACCGTTGAACCATCCAAATCGCACGAAACGCCAAATGCCTCGTATCTTCTTCCGTCACTGGCAAGAAGTTTATGTTTTTCGGTCCATACCGAATCCTCAAACAGAAACAAATACGCCGCGCCCGATCCAATCCCGTTGGTGGTGTCTTGTGAAGCGCCCATTAACATAACTTGAGCTTCCACAACGATTGTGGACCCAAAGCCATCCCCATCATTTCCCTCACTTCCTGAGATCGTTTGCCGCTGAGACCAGGAGTTCTTATTCTCTTTAAAGGCATGAGCGACACCACGTCTTAACACAAGAATACTGCTTGGCGCTCCAAGCACCGCGTGTTTTCCATAAAGGGCGACATCGCCGGCGAGGTCGTCAGGCAATCCATTTTCAGCCACGATTTTCTTCACTTCATTCCATCGTGTTCCAGATCGCCGGAAAAAATACGCGGCTCCCGCAAATTCACCATTGCGATTGCTGTCGTATGGTGCACCAATGAACACAAGAGAATCGAAAAGGGACACGGAATGACCAAACCACTGTCGTACCTTTCTGTCAGAGGCAGTGAGCCGCGCTTGTTGGGTCCAATCTCCACCGTTCTGATTAAAGACATAGGCAGCGCCATACTGTACTCCCGCCTCCCGATCATGACGAGAACCAACAACCATGTAATCCCCCCTCAAAGACATAGAGAGTCCGAAAAGAGATCCGGCAACTGCAGGCTCAGGTCCTATTTTTCTCGCTTGAACCCAAGCAGTGTCCATCCGTTTGAAGATGTACACAGCGCCGCTGGCAATACCATTGTAACGAGCTCGCGTTGCTCCGATTGCAAGATAGTTGTTGTAAATTGACAGGCTGCTGAATGCATCGCCAGCCATTCCGTCGTTCGCTAACAGCTTTTGACTGAATCGCCAACGTCCGGTGCTCTTTCTGAACATATACACTGCACCAGAAACAGAGCCACGGTCGTCGCGCCCAGGTGCTCCAACCGCGGCCCAATCGCCTGAAATTGCTACAGAGGCACCGAATTGGTCAAGCTCTGCCCCATCATGGGCAACGAGCTTGGTTTCTCGGTACGTTTGTGACTCGGCAGTCAAAAAAACAAATATCAGAACTACCAAGACCAAATGTTGATTCGATTGCCGACGCTTCAGGATCGTGGTTATCATCGCCTTCTCTTTTCGTTACCCGAAAACTACCGAGAAGCAATCATATTAGCAATGCAATCCTTACTCAATTCGTTGACGGCGGCGGCGCGACGGGCTTCCCCGCCCCATTCCCCTCGCTCGCTCGACGAGTCGAGTCGTCGACCAACTCCTCCAGCGCCTTCCACCTCTCGTTCACATCCTGCTGCGCGAGTTTCATCAACTCTTTCGCTTCGTGCGGGTGACTCTTCGTCAGCATCTTGTAGCGCGTTTCCATGTAGGCGTACTCTTCGAACTTGATCTTCGGCGGCTTGCTGTCGAGCTTCAGCGGATTTTTTCCTTCTGCCGCGAGCATCGGGTTGTAGCGATACACGGGCCAATGTCCGCACTCGACCGCCATCTTCTGGTTCGTCATTCCCTTCGTCATGTTAATGCCGTGCGCGATGCAGTGGCTGTACGCGATAATGAGCGACGGTCCGTCGTAAGCCTCGGCTTCCATGAATGCGCGCACAGTTTGCGCGTCGTTGAAGCCCATCGCGATTTGCGCGACGTAGACGTTGCCGTATTGCATCGCAATGCGTCCGAGGTCTTTCTTTCCCGTCGGCTTGCCGGCTGCCGCGAACTTCGCAACTGCTGCGCGTGGCGTGGACTTCGACATCTGTCCGCCGGTGTT
Organism: Ignavibacteriota bacterium; assembly: GCA_031394795.1. GTDB lineage: Bacteria > Bacteroidota > Ignavibacteria > UBA10030 > UBA6906 > CAADGV01. Next base: position 2,884 of record JANNUB010000342.1, read on the forward strand.
GCTGTACACTTCCGTATCGAGCACGAGTATGTTCACATTCTTGCCCGATGCAATCACGTGGTCGAGTCCGCCGTAGCCGATGTCGTACGCCCATCCGTCGCCGCCCATTATCCAGACGCTCTTCTTCACGAGCATGTCGGCGAGACTCACGAGCCGCTTTGCATCCGCGCTCGAATTGTTTCCGAGTTTCTTCTTCAACTCTTCAACACGCTGACGCTGTTCGTAAATACCTGGCTCATCGGATTGATTCGCTTCGAGAATTTGCTTCGCGAGTTCCGCGCCGATTTCATTTTGCATCTTCGCGACCAACTCTCGCGCCATTTCATTTTGCTTGTCAATCGCGAGTCTCATGCCGAGACCGAACTCCGCGTTATCCTCAAACAGCGAGTTGCTCCACGCTGGTCCGCGACCGTCGTTGTTCACCGCCCACGGCGTCGTCGGCAAGTTGCCGCCGTAAATCGAAGAGCAGCCCGTTGCGTTCGCGACAATCATGCGGTCGCCGAACATTTGCGTTGCGAGTTTCACGTACGGCGTTTCGCCGCAGCCCGTACACGCGCCCGAATACTCAAACAGCGGCTGCGCGAACTGCGAGCCTTTCACCGAATCCATTTTGATTGTGCGTCGGTCAATCTCAGGCAGCGAGAGGAAGAAGTCGTAGTTCGCACGCTCGCGTTCGCGAATCGGCGGCTGCTCGGTCATGTTGATTGCTTTGAGGCGCGTCTCTTTCTTATTCTTCGCGGGGCATATTTCAACGCAGATGCCGCAGCCCGTGCAATCTTCGGG
>JANNUB010000352.1:0-4419 GCA_031394795.1 Ignavibacteriota bacterium
GTGGATTACATCGGTTTCTCGATCCCCAATGACTTCGTGGTCGGATACGGTTTGGATTACGCGCAACGGCTGCGTCATCTCAAAGCAATCTATCGCTTGAAAGAGCGTGATTTTTAGAAAGAGTACATAGATGGACGAACAAAAGAAAGCGGAGAACGGCGCGCGCCGTTCGGGAGAGAATGAAAAGCGGCGTGGCTTTCCGCGGCCCAGGAAGCGCCCGGGACAGCAGTTCCGGCCGGATGACGACTTTAATTGGAACAAAGTGCTCAAGGTTGTCCTCAGCTGGTCAGCAATCATCATGCTTGTGTTTCTGGTGATGACGCTGTTCCAAAGCTCGGAACCGCGAGAGGTGGAAGTGACGTATACCGAGTACCGCGAGTTTCTCGAAAACAACGATATTGCGCGGGCAACGATCAAGAAATCCGAGCTGACGAACTATGATTTCCACGGTGAGCTTCGGGAGACAAAATATCTTCCGCGTGCCGGCAAGAACGCTCCGGTAAAAATCTTCTGGCTCACGCTTCCGATTCTCGACAGCGAGGTCATTAAGGAGTGGAATGCGAAGAACCTGAAGTTTACCGTGAACCGCGAAGACAATACCTGGATTGCACAACTTATCGGCTTCCTCCCGTGGCTTCTCATCCTCGTCATTTGGCTCATCTTCATGAGGAGAATGCAGGGTGCGGGACCCAAGGGAATTTTCAGCTTCGGCAAGAGCCGCGCAAAGATGTTGAACGAAGGCTCTCCTAAAGTGACTTTCCTCGACGTCGCCGGCGCCGACGAAGCGAAGATGGAGCTGCAGGAGATCATCGAATTCCTGAAAGAGCCGACGAAGTTTCAAAAGCTTGGCGGAAAAATTCCGCGCGGCGTTTTGCTGCTCGGTCCTCCCGGAACGGGAAAAACTCTGCTCGCGCGTGCAGTCGCAGGTGAAGCCGCAGTACCTTTCTTTTCGATCTCCGGCGCAGACTTCGTCGAGATGTTTGTCGGCGTCGGCGCGAGCCGCGTGCGCGATTTGTTTGAGCAAGGCAAGAAGAGCGCCCCGTGCATTATTTTCATTGATGAGATTGACGCGGTGGGACGACATCGAGGCGCTGGTTTGGGCGGCGGACACGATGAGCGAGAACAGACATTGAACCAGTTACTCGTCGAGATGGACGGCTTCGAGCAGAACTCCGGCGTCATTATTATCGCGGCAACAAATCGCCCCGATGTCCTCGACCCCGCATTGATGCGTCCTGGACGCTTCGACCGCCAGGTCGTCGTTGACCGTCCGGATGTGAAAGGGCGTGAGGGAATTTTCCGCGTTCACACGAAGAACATTCCTCTGGGCGGCGACGTGAAGCTTGAGACGCTTGCCAAAGGAACTCCCGGACTTGCGGGCGCCGACCTTGCCAACCTCGTAAACGAAGCCGCGCTTCTCGCTGCACGACAGAACGCAAAAGCCGTCACCATGCAACACTTCGAGGCAGCGAAGGACAAAGTGATGATGGGCATGGAGCGGAAAAGCATGATCATTTCCGAGAAAGAGAAGAAGGTGACGTCGTACCATGAAATCGGACACGTGCTCGTGGCGCGCATGATCCCCGATGCCGATCCTGTCCACAAGGTCACGATTATCCCGCGCGGCCGCGCGCTTGGCTTGACGACGTACCTCCCCATCGATGAGAAGCACACCTATTCCAAGAATTACCTCGAAGCGATGATTTGCTATGCGCTCGGGGGACGCGCCGCCGAAAGGATCGTGTTCGGCGAGCTGACAACAGGCGCCGGAAACGACATTGAGCGATCAACGGATATCGCCCGCAAGATGGTCTGCGAGTGGGGCATGAGCGAAAAACTCGGACCGCTCACGTACGGTCAGAAGGAGGAAGAGATTTTTCTCGGACGCCAGATTATGCGTCATAAGAATTATAGCGATGAAACCGCAGTCCTCATTGATGACGAAATCAGGAAGATCGTGGAAACCGGCATGCGGCGAGCTGAAAAAATCCTCAACGAGAACATTCACTTGTTGCACAGCTTGTCCGCAGCGCTTCTTGAGAGAGAGATCCTTGACGCGAACGAGATAGACACGATCATTCGCGGTGAGGAGTTGCCGCCATTCGAGAAACAGGGCAACGGACAAGCGCCCTCCTCCATCGAGGCCACTGACGCGACAAAATGAATGAACTCCCGAACGTCGAGCAGAGCTACGGCGCAGAACTTGTCCGTAAGACAATCCACCTCTGCTCGCTTTCGATCCCCGTCGTTTACTTCTTTACGTCAAAGTCCTTTGCGCTGAGCATTCTTCTTCCCCTGCTGCTGGTCTTTGGGATTTCGGACCTTGCGCGCATGTATCATCCCGAGGCGAGGTCAGTGTATCATAAGATTTTCGGCTGGCTGCTCCGCACACACGAGCGCGACGAGGTCAGGCGCAGCCTCAACGGCGCAACCTATGTTCTCCTTGCCGCGTGTCTCTTCGTCTGGTTCTTTCCAAAGCTCATTTTCATCACGGCGTTTTCCATCCTGATCGTCTCCGACACCGTTGCCGCTCTCGTTGGAAGAAAGATCGGCAGACGTCCTTTTCTTAAAAAAAGTCTTGAAGGAACGATCTCGTTTTTCATCAGCGCACTGGTGATTGTAGCTCTCGCGCCAAAGGCTGAAGGCATTCCAACAGAGTACATCATAGGAGCTGTCGCCGCGCTCGTCGGGACGCTCGTTGAAGCGGCAGGAACGTGGTTGGATGATAACCTGACGATCCCTGCCAGCGTCGGGAGTGTGATGTGGCTGCTGTACGCGCTTGTGATCCCGAACGTTAATGTGTATGCGCTCGATCTTCTGTAACACCCAAAGCGAACCATGAACAACCCGCGACGGGTCTATCTTTCCGGCGGCATGGAATACGCTCTCGATGAGGGACGTGATTGGCGCGCCGAAATGCACGATTGGCTCGTGAAGAATCTACGATGCGAAGTTTTCAATCCGAATCATGAAAGCGACAAGTACTTTGCCGGACATTTCCCCGGCGTTGATATTCGTTCACTGAAAACCACAGACATTGTCGCGTACGCATCCATCGTTGCAAAGCTCGTTGAAATAGACTGCAAGGAGATCGCCGAGCGGTCGGATCTCGTGATCTGTTATTGGGATGATTCGGCGATGCGCGGCGCTGGGACAAAGGGTGAGCTTACTATTGCAAAGCACTTCGACAAACCCGTGTACATGGTCACAAGCATGCAACATAAAGATATTCCCGGATGGGTGTTGGGCTGCACAACGCTCATCTTTTCGTCATTCGATGAGCTGAAAGAGTTTCTGTCTCTGTGACGATCCGTTGGGGATGCGCGATGCTTTGCAACTCGTCATATCAATTTGTAATTTGGTAAAGGAATTCTGAAAGGAAGAACAATGGAACAACTCAACATATCGGAAGAAGCGATCTACGGTGCGTTGCGTGAATGCTACGATCCGGAAATTCCCGTCAATCTCGTTGACCTCGGCTTGATTTATGACGTGAAGATTATCGACAGTTGGGTTGGTGTGAAAATGACGCTGACCTCGCCCGGGTGTGGCATGAGCGGAATGATTTCGCAGAACGTGCGCGATAGCGTGCTCAAAGTTCCCGGCGTGAAGGAAGCAGACGTGCGGATCGTGTGGCAGCCCGCGTGGTCGCCTGCGATGATGTCGGAAGAAGCGAAGAAGAAGCTCGGGATGCCATTAAACGTATAACGTTTACTTCATCCACACAATCGTGATTCCGGGATTCGCGTTTCCCAAATCGGCGTCGTTGTATTGCCCAACTTCACTTCGCATCTCCAGAACATCGGCATCGAACATGCTGTAGTTCTCTCCATCAATAATTGCGCGCAGCTTGGTTCGATTGCGGAAGAGCCAGTTGCGCACGACATCCTTCGTCGAGCCCCCTTTGCCGCTGCTGCCGTGACCGTCCTCAATTCTGAGCGAAGCCCCGAAGGGGCGAGCGAAGAATCTGACTCTCGATAACCTGCCGTACTTCTCGTTGATGAGAATTCCACCTTGTCACCTAACAATCTTGCCGATTCGCATGTTGCCTGCTGGCACAGCGCGGAAAAGCTGACTCTCACTTCACCCAGACGACAGTGATGCCCGGATTCGTGTTTCCCAAATCGCTGTCGTTGCATTGCCCCACTTCCGTTCGCATCTCTTGAACTTCAACGTCGAACATGCTGTAATTCTCTCCATCAATAATTGCGCGCAGCTTGCTTCGATTGCGGAAGAGCCAATTGCGAACGACATCTTTCGTCGATCCGCCCTTGCCGCTGCTGCCGTGACCATGAACGATCTTGAGAACGCGCAGCGACGCGGAGCTTTTCACTTTCATCAACGCATCGAACAATTCTTTCTCGACAACATCGGGATGACGCGGGGGGTGGGCGACGTCTATCTCCAATTCTGAGCGAA
>JANNUB010000380.1:0-7060 GCA_031394795.1 Ignavibacteriota bacterium
AGAGATTGTCATGTTCGTCGGCTATTTGAGAACCGACATCTTTTTTGTCTGAGTGAACGAGCCGGTGGTAAGCCTGTAGGAACGTATTGCCATACGTCCCTACAACAAATTGAATTGTCGTCGAGGGATTGAAAGGACTCGGGTAGTTTTGGTGAAGCGCAAACTGCTCAGGAATTCTTGGACGGTCACTTACCGATTGACCATACGCTGCTGATGCCCTTGCGAATGAGGCGACAATTAGGAGTTCGAGGAGGGTTACGACCGATTTGCGCGTCATATTTTCATTTCAGGTATGTCAATTTTTGCACTGCCGATAGTTGTCGCCCTTCAATCCAATAGTAATAGACTCCGGACGGAAGCGGCACACCACTCTCGGAGTTTGCATTCCAAAAGACGTGCGCTTCACCTTTCTGAAAAACACCAAGCGCTTGTTCGCTCACTTTCCGTCCGAGCATATCAAACACTTTGAACGTCAAGCGGTCTTCTTGAGGAATGGAAAAGCGAATGTTCGTCCCGCCATTGAATGGGTTGGGATAGTTCGTGTACAACTTGTAGCTATCAGGTGGTACACCGAACTCGTTGCTCCCTTTTACATCTAAGCCGATACGTGTTATCGTAATGCCATTGAGCAGTGGTTTGTCTATCAAACCCTGCACATGAATATCAAGTACACCATCTGTCACATCAACAAATGTGGCTCGTTGGTACGCGGTTCGGAACCCGGCGCGGAAGTACAGATCCAAGCTCGAGTCCAACACCGATCCTTCGATCACGATTCTGAATTTTCTCTGATTGACCGTTGTGAAAAAGTTTTCCGCCATCATCAGCACAACAGCGTAGCGCCCGTTTGGCACGCGCACTTTGTACTCAACCAGATCAGACACCTCACTGCGGTAGACTTCAGGCTCTGTTGTGCCGTTGATGGTGACGCCGGAATAATAATTCGCCTGTCCGTCCATTCTTCCGTATTCGGCTGCTGGACTCCACGCTTGATCCGGCAGGTAGCTTTGATAGGCGGGACCGCCGATGTTGATCTTTGCTGGGAACGTGAGAGGAGTCGGCCGGATGAGCTGAAGGACTCTTTGCGAAAGAGTATTCGGTGTCGTCCATCTGTCACGGATATTCTGAACGATCATAGCAGCTGTCGTGGTTGTGTCGAGTCCGGGGGCTGTTAACAAAACTGTCTTCAAATCCGGCAGCAGACGCGCGTTGGTAACGCCGGCATCGGGAACGAGATAGTTTGCAATCGCTTCAGCACTGAGCTGTTCAACTTCCTCCGCGAACATCAACCGAATAGTGTTCCCCTCGGCACGCGCCCACAATGGCAACGGCGGCACATTGTCAACATAGCCGATTGCAGTTTCCTTCGTGAGACAGAGGATGAGTTTGCCATTCTGAAACACTGCGTTCGCGTGAACGAAGTCAGAGTTGTTGCCATTCCACGTATGTGTAGCTTTATCCCACCGCGCCTGATCCCACGAATCGAAATTGTCAATCCATTGCGGAGTGAAGTTGCTGTTTGTGCCGTATGTTCCGCTACCCGGGGTGTAGGACGCGTACTTCACCCAATCGTAATATGCGAATGCGGGCAACACTGCATCATTCCAAACGCCAGCCCAATTGGGGTACGCCGGAGGCCACACGTTCATCATAAGCTTCTGTGAAATGTTCAGCGTTGCAATGTGCGCGCCTGTTTGCCGGTACACCTCGACGCTATCAATAAACCACGCCACGTACGTCGGCGTCCACTCAAACCCGTACACGTGATAGTCGAGGGCAGGATTGAAGTTGACAAACTGATGGCTGACGTGATTTACTTGTCCCGGCGTGATAGGATTGAACTGGATATCGTCAGTATATCTGCCCATCATTTCGATGTCGATCTCATTCCACGGCGTGCTCGGAAAACTATCGTTGTACGTGAAAAACGATGCGAGCATTCCCTCGCGTCCGTTCGATTTCATACGCACTTCAAACTTGCCGTACAGGTAGGAGGCTTTCGTTCGATACTCTGCGCCCTTGTATGGCTTTGCAGATGCTCCTTGGGAAAGAAGAAGCATCGCACTCAGAACGAGAAGCGATGTCTTATCAAACGATCGAGTGATCACTTCATAACCAACATCTTTTTTGTAAACTGAAATTCGTCCGACGTAAGGCGGTAGAAATAGACACCGGAGGGGATATCCTGTGCATCCCACGAAACGCTGTACTCTCCCGCCTGAAGTTTTTCATTTACAAGAGTTGCGACTTCTCTCCCCAAGACATCGTACACCTTGAGCATCACGTGACTGACTTCCGATATTTGATATCTGATCTCTGTTGTTGGGTTGAACGGATTGGGATAATTCTGCTGCAACTCGAAAACCGAAGGCGCTGCGTTTGCAGGTTCTTGCTCCACACTCGTCAACTCGCTGTTCTCGTAGTACGGTCTGTACCCATTTATCAACACGGAAGTTATTTGCTTTGGCGTTATGCGATCCATGTGATAGATTCCCATGCTCTGGTATCCGTTCGGCGCCGGCTGTTGCTGCGTGTACCAATCGTACGCGCACCACCATGTGGTTCCCATGACGAAGCCGTTCGGATTTACCGCGCCGCTTGCATCACGGATCGTGACTTCCGAAAAAGCCAGGAACGTAAAATTGAACACCGTGACTTGAGTTCCTTCCGTGCCTCCTCCTTCGCCAGACCAATAGCCAAATTCGGTGTCGAGAATCGGTTGGTTGGATCGAGCAGCATGCGCATTCGCGAGGAACTGCTTGGTGCCGGCATAGTACGAACCGCCATGAAAAATTCCAAAATACATCGTCCAGCCCGGCACGTCGCACGCGGCTTGCGATGCGTCATTCGCTCCGGGGCGATCTGCTGCTGCCGACTGCGTCACTAATCTCCCGTCAGGATAATTCAAATTCAGGTCACTCTTCGCGCTTGCGATGAATGTCTGTCTCCCGGGAACTACTAAACACTCATTACACGTACTCCACAAAAACACGGAAGGCCGATTAAAATCCTTGAACACCATCTCGCGCCACATTTGTGTATGAATATGGCGATCCTGATTTTGAATTCTCCACGGCTCGTCGGTATCAAACCACCACACAGGAATTTCTTCGACTACGGCGAGTCCAAGCCGATCGGCAATGAGATATGTGTATGGGCTATTGGGATAATGTCCCGTGCGGAGCATTGAGACGTTGAACGATTTGATTTGTTTGAGATCATTGTAGATAACGCTTTTCGGCATGCTGCGTCCGTACACGGGATGATCCTCGTGCCGGGCAATTCCCGGCATGAATATCGGTCGGTCGTTCAGCAAAAACTTGTCGCCCGATGTTCTCACGGTGCGAATACCGAATTGCGTTACAAACTCATCCAGTACCACGCCGCCTCGCGAGATAGTTGCTTTGAGAATGTAGAGGTTCGGATTTCGCGGCGACCATAGCCGCGGATTCGGAACGGTGATCGTTGTTCGCCATGCGCGCGTAGAATCCCTTTGCGCGCTGATTGCAGTTTGAGTCACTCCTGAAACTGAAACCGGAGTTCCGACGAGTTGATAGGAAAACTCCGTCGCGATGTTGAACGAATCAATTGCCGCGTTGAACACACGGAGATTGACGTCAAGAGTCCGGTCAAGCGTGTCCGTGTTAAGCAACGTAACGGTTGCTTTGATGTCGCCATTGATGTTCAGCGGCACAACATCAGCGCGGACGATTGATGCACGATGAGAAAACTCGATGTACACATCGTGCATGATGCCGGTGTAATTGAACCAATCACATTTGTAATACGGCACGATATCATTGCGATAACCGAGCGAGGGATTCGGCGTGTGCGAGGGATTCCAGGGAATGTTATCGACACGAACCGCGAGCACATTGACGCTGTCGAACCGAAGCGACGAGGTCACATCAAATGCAAACGGTGTATAGCCTCCTTCGTGATAGCCGAGGTAGTTACCGTTCAGCCATACATCGGCGACATAGTTGACAGAAAGGAATTTCAGACGAGCAAGCTTCCTCCGCAATGAATCAGCGGTCGAGAACCTATAACGATACCAGACGCCATTCTGATAGGACTCCGGCGTTCGTTCATACGCGTTCATCACGTTTTCAATTCCGGGAACAGTTTTCGTCTCCCAACCGCTGTCATCGAAGTAGGGGGAAAACCTGTTCGCCGCCTCTGCAACCAGCGCAGCATACCCGGCGGCATCGCGCCGCCTCACCGACAAATCGTGATCGGCGTTAAACCGTTGCTTACGCCAAATGCCGGCGAGATTCATGGCCGGACGGTTCTGTTTTTCCCATGAGGGAACCGGCATTCCGTTTTGGAACGGCGTCATCACATTGTCCACGGAACGGAGTGAGAGAGTCGCGTCCAACGTTGCAGTCTGCGAATGCAACGCACAATTGACACCGAATAGCGCTGCCACTAGAAAAGGGACTTTACTGAAGTACGTTCGTCGTTTCAAGATCTTCATACATATCCTCCCATTTGATGTAGCACGCTGTACGCTCAACGCTTCCCTCATCTGTTGCTAACAATGTAGGGGTAGTGCATAATTTCCTCCTACGGTTAACAGCTATTGCCACGAGCTTCAGCTCGTGGAAAACAATAAACAAGACTGAACTGGGCTTTAGCCAAAAAAGAGGGTTCTGTGTGGCTAAAGCCGAGGGATTTCTTTCCCTTCTTCCCACGACCTAAAAGGTCGTGGCAATATCAAAGAAAAAAACGTTGACTCCTTAATTTGAAACGGCACTAGAACGAAATACCAAACGTGAACTTCTGCACGTTCGTCAGACGCGCAAAATTCTGATATGCGTAGTCCATGGAGAACTGGAGATTGCCTAACAACAGTTGTTTGATACCAAGTCCGACGGTAAATCCATCCTCCGAATCTTTCTGAAACATGGACTTCATACCGCCGCGAACAAAGAGGATATTATCGTACACATACTCGCCGCCGAAGTTCACGCTCTCGTAGTTGTCGCTCGGGTGGGCTGCATCAACAGCAAGAGTTACGTTGCCTGCATCCCCCAGGGGGACGTCGTATGCAATGCCGACCCGGAAATTGAGCGGCAATTCCCACTCATCCGTGGAGAGACTTGCCGGGATTTGACCATTGTTGCCGCTGCCCGACGGATCAGGATCATATAACACCAGCGCGTTGTTTCCAGTCATCTGCATTTTGGTGCCGAAGTTGGAAATCGACATGCCGAGCGTTACGCCATCGAACGGCGTACGATACTTCACGCCCATATCGAGCGCGAATGCACTGGCACTCATTTTCCATATTTTTTGATACACGAATTTTGGATTGAAGCCGATAGAGAAATCATCCGTCAGCCTTGTCGCATACGTGATGCCGAAGGCAAGATCAGTAACGCCGAACAGCTCGCCGGTCCCGTCTTGTTGATCCACGGTAGTAACTTTCATCTCGTCAATATTCGAGGCGGTAATGTTCAGACCAAGCGCACCAAGCTTGCCTATATCAATCGTAGCGCCGATGTACTCGTAGGAGATGTTCGCGATCCATGAGGTATGGTCAACCATAAAGTGGAACCCCTGCAATTCGGCGACGCCGGCAGGATTCCAGTACATTGCGCTCGGATCGTTGGCGATAGCAACGAACGCTCCGCCCAAGCTGAGCGCACGAGCTCCCTGACCAATGGAGAGGAACGGCGCAGCCGTTGTGCCGCGCTTGGATACTTCGCGCGATCCTTGTGCGAGTAACCGACCGCTGTACGAAGAGATAATCAGAATGAGAATGAGAATTTTAGTTTTCATCATGCGCCTCACTTCACTATCGCAAATTTGCCGATGTGTTCGCCAATGCCCGGTGCATCGACGTGGAAGATATAAAGTCCAAACGCGACTTCCGCTCCATCATCAGAGATCATGTCCCACGCGAGAGACCCGTCCGTGGGGGACGAGCTCTTGCGGAGTGTTTTTACCAGAGAGCCGGCGACTGTATAGATGCGCACTGTACATTCCGCCGGCAGTTTTTTGAATTCAATCTTCCGATCACCGCGTCCAGTCGCAAAGAGCGTGCGAGGTTCCCATTTTGCCGTGGCGATGTAAGGATTGGGCACGACCGTGATTTTGCTTAACTGATTCTTTGCATCCTTGTTGTCAACGTAACCAGCCTGCATCTTGAACGTGAAGTAGTCACCCGTATAAAACGGCCTTCTCGTTTTTATCACGAAGCGGTCTCCCGAGAGCGGATACCTCACCGCTCCACGCGGAGCGCCGTACTTTATGCTGTACGTAATCTTGAAATTCTCCTCATCGACATAGCCATCCATTATCCGGATGACATCGCCAAGACTTAACACACCGTCCGGGTTTACGTCATCCACAATCACCTTTACGCGTTGACCCGATGTTATGTTCGTTGTCGTGAAGTTCAGCGGCATCGGAGGGTATTGGGGTGGTATATTGAACGCCGTTGTATCAACTGTCCTGTCAGAGAACCGAAGCTCATAATCGCCCGGCCATGAAACGTTTCTCGCTGCGAAAGAGTTGTCCGGCGCCACTGCCATGGTAATATTGCTCGTACCGACAACCCAGCCTGTTGCTGTGTCGTTCACCGTCACGACAGTATCATTGATGACGGTGAGCGCGATGCCGTCGAATGGCGGCGTGAGTATGCCCGCTCCGAATTCACTGGAGGAAAAGTTGCGCACCAACGTGTCGGATACTCCTCCACGCGTTCGTATCACGTCCAATGATTTTGTTTTGTACTTTGGAAAGGTCGTGTCTGCCTTGAACCTGACAGCGTACTCAGACCCGTTATTGATTTTCACGGGGTCGAGCACTGTAAGACCAAGGCGTCCTGTACCAACGCCCTGGGTAACGCGATTCAAATTGCCATTGGCTGAAGGAGGAGTATATCCCGCAACAGGCGCATTGGGTGTGATGACCGCGGCATTGATGTCTACGAACTTTATGGTTCCCGCAAAATCCTGTGTAATGATTTTCGTACACTCGGCTGGCTGCAACCCTTTTGTTCCGCGTCCCGGATCGCCTTTGGAGTAGGAGACCACAGCGTAATAGTAGCGAA
>JANNUB010000386.1:0-8178 GCA_031394795.1 Ignavibacteriota bacterium
CGCAGTTGGTCGCATCGCATCGCCGGTGTGGTGATGGTGCTCGCGAGTTTGTATCACGTCTATTACATTTTCTTCGTTCCGAGGGGCAAGCAACTGTTGAGAGACTTGCTGCCTGTTCGGCAGGATGTCGCGGATGTCGTTGCGATATTCAAATATTATTTCCACATGTCGAAAGAGAAGCCGAAGTTCGGACGATTCAGCTATATCGAGAAGGCGGAATATTGGGCGCTGATTTGGGGAACGATTGTCATGGCGGCGACAGGGATTATTCTTTGGTTTGACAATACGTTCATTAACCTCTTGACAAAATTAGGATGGGATGTAGCGCGCACCGTTCACTATTATGAAGCATGGCTTGCAACTCTGGCGATTATCGTGTGGCATTTCTATTTTGTCATCTTCAATCCCGATACGTATCCGTTGAACCTCGCGTTCTGGAAGGGGACGCTGACGGAAGAAGAAATGGACGACGAGCATCCGATGGAGCTTGAGGAAATCAAGAAGCGCGAGATGTTGGAAAACGCCGAAGGTTCTGAAGTAATTCTTGAACGTGAAGACATGCTCAAAAGCTAATGTCGCTCCAAACAAATTCCATCATGGCTAAAGCCGAACATGCTTTATGTGTCGTAGTCCCCACCATGAATGGTGGGGTTATGCACAGTGCTAACTTGGCGCATAACCCCAGCCTTCAGGCTGGGGAACACCTAACGCGAAGAGCGTGGGCTTTAGCCATGAAATGGAGTTTTGTATTCTTCTTGCTGGTTAGCATGGTGATGTCGCGCTCGTATGCGCAGGAGAACGCCGACTGCCTAATGTGCCACAGTGATAAGCAGGCGAAAGGCACACGTGGCGGCAAAACGATTTCGATTTTCTTGAACCAGAAAAAATTTGCAGGCTCAATTCACTCGTCAGTGTCTTGCGTCGGATGTCATGCGGACCTCGCGGGAAAAGAACTTCCGCATGAAGAAGAACTTGCGCGTGTGGATTGCGGAACGTGTCATTCGGGTGAACAAGAACTTCACGCGAAGTCGCTGCACGGCAAGGCAATCAAGCGCGGCGACCCGCTGGCGCCGCAGTGCAAGGATTGTCACGGCACGCATGAGATTTACGCCGGAAAAGATTCGCGGTCGCAAGTCGCGGCGCTGAAAGTTCCATTCCTCTGCGGCAAATGCCATCAAGAGGGAACGAAGGTGATGCGGCAGCGGAACATCCATCAAGACCACATCATCGAAAATTATTCCGAGAGTATTCACGGCGAAGGGTTGCTGCGGAAGGGATTGATTGTCGCGCCGAACTGCGCGTCGTGCCATACCGCGCACTCCATTCTTCCGCACACCGACGCGGCGTCATCCATTGCTCGAAAAAATATCGCGACAACCTGCGCGAAGTGTCATGCACAAATCGAAGCTGTCCATCGAAAAATTATCAGGGGTGAGCTGTGGGAGAAGCAAGCGCATGTGCTGCCTGCCTGTGTGGATTGCCATCAGCCGCACAAAGTACGCAAGGTGTTTTACAATCAAGGCATGGCGGATTTGGATTGCATGCGATGCCATGAGAATAACGATTTGAAGGCAAGCGACGATGGGCGCTCGTTGTTCGTTCGGTTTGATGAGAAGAATCACTCGCGCCATGCGAAGACTGCGTGCAGCCAATGCCATGCGGAAGTGAACGCATCGCGCGTTCGACCGTGCGAAACAATCACGCAGAAAGTTGATTGCGCATCGTGCCACGCCGAGGTCAGTCAGCAGTACGCAAAAAGCACGCACGGACAACTCATCGCGAAGAACGACCCGAACGGACCGACGTGCAAAGAATGTCACGGCACGCATGGCGTGAGAGGCAAGCTCGAACCCTCATCGCCGACGTTCGCAACGAATATTCCGAAACTCTGCGCTCGCTGTCATCGTGAAGGAGAAAAAGCCGCGGTGCGTTACACTGGCGAGCAGCACGACATCATCGCTCACTATACCGAAAGCATTCACGGCAAAGGATTGATGAAGAGCGGATTGACCGTGACCGCGACGTGTACAAGCTGCCACACCGCGCATAGCGTTCTTCCAAAGAACGATTCGTTGTCGAGCGTGAACTCGAAGAATGTTCCCGAGACTTGCGGACGATGTCATCATGGCATTCAAGACCAGTTCGAGCAGAGTATTCATCACGTCAAGCTCGGCAAGACGGATAAACAATTGCCCGTGTGCAGCGACTGCCACAGCGCGCACACGATTCAGCGCGCGGACGCGCAAGGCTTCAAGCTCGACATTATGACGAAGTGCGGACGCTGCCACGAAGATATCGCGAAAACATACTTCGATACGTATCACGGCAAAGTGTCGCAGCTCGGTTACACGAAAACCGCGAAGTGTTACGACTGCCACGGCGCGCACGACATTCTTCCCATCGCCAACCCCAAGTCGCATTTGAGCCGCGAGAATGTTGTCGGCACGTGTCAGAAATGTCATGAAGGCGCGAACAGAAGATTCGCGGGTTACTTAACGCACGCAACACACCACGACCCTGAGAAATATCCGTTCCTCTTCTGGACATTTTGGGGCATGACGGGACTGCTTGTCGGAACGTTTGTCTTCAGCGGCGTGCATACGCTGTTGTGGTTGCCGCGCGCGTTGCAGATGAAGCGCGAGTTGAAGAAGGAGAAAGAGCGCGCGGCGAGAGATGAATCGAAGGGAGTTGAAAAGCAGTCTGCATAGTAATTGGGAAACCGCTGAAGCGGTTTACGATTCGGCTTCTTCAGTTTATCCCACGACTGAAGTCGTGGGCTGAAACAATGCCGAGTAATAGCCCACAACTTCAGTTGTGGGTCAGTGAACAGAGGAACATCCATCAACCGTTTCAACGGTTTGATGGATGAAGGAATGAACAGAGATTCGAATGAACGCAAGCATGAACTCGGCGGAAAGAATTACAGGCGAAAATACAACTTCGGTGCTTTCGGAGAGAGGTTCAGCGGCGGAACATGTCGTGGAGGAAAAACAGTTCCTCCGCTTCACACGCCTCAACCGCACGCTGCACGTCATCATGATTGTCAGCTTCATGAGTCTTGCGCTTACGGGCATGACGCTGAAATTTTCCTACACGGGTTGGGCGCAATTTCTTTCGCATCTCTTCGGCGGGTACGAATCGGCGGGCTACATTCATCGCTTCGCCGCGGTGTTGATGGTCGGAATTTTCACGGCGCACATAACGGATTTGGTTCGACGAAAGAAAAAAGAATTCGGCTCATGGAAAGCACTTTTCCTCGGACCCGATTCGATGCTCTTCAACAAGAAGGATTTGCAGGATTTCATCGGCAACATGAAATGGTTTTTGCACAAAGGACCGCGCCCACAATACGGACGCTGGACGTATTGGGAGAAATTCGATTATTTCGCGGTCTTCTGGGGAATCTTCGTTATCGGCACGACGGGATTCATGCTCTGGTTCCCGGAATTCTTCACGAACTTCATGCCTGGCTGGATGCTGAACGTCGCGACAATCATTCACAGCGACGAAGCGCTGCTTGCCGTCGGTTTCATCTTCACGGTGCACTTCTTCAACACGCATCTTCGACCCGAAAAATTTCCGATGGACATCGTCGTGTTCACGGGGCGAATGGAGCTGGAAGAATTCAAACGCGACAAGCCGTTGGAGTACGAAACGCTTGTGAAGAGCGGCGAACTCGACAAACATCTCGTCGAGCCGTATCCTCCAATCGTCATACGGGCGGTGCGGTTCTTTGGATGGACCGCACTGACGATTGGATTTAGTATTGTGGTGTGGATTATTTACGCGATGCTGTTCGCGTATCGGTGAGCGCTGGCGCGTTACGCTTTCAGCAGAACGGTGAAGCCTTCTTGCGCGAAGTGATGGTCGGTGGTGAGAACGTCGGTGATGTTCTCGTTTCGCATCACGACCATTGACATGCAGTCAACGTGGCTGTATTCTTTGTCGAGGCGCTGTGTGTAGAATTGGAGACCCTGCATGAAAAGTTCATGCGAATTCGGGAGAACGATGACGAACGATTGGCGGAGAATTTCTTGAACGCTGGTTGATACGAGTTTTCTCCAGTAATCTCCTGATGAACAAAACTGATTCAGCACTTCAGTGAGAACAGCTTCGGTCGTAATCAGAACAGCGTCGCCGTTGTTTCGCAGGATTGATGTTGCGACGCCGTGATATTTATCGCGAGTGTTGAGACGCGCAATCCAGTACGCTGCATCGGCAAATACTCGTTTCATTTACGCTTGGCGCCGTAGAGATAGTAATCGTGGTTCTCGGCAAAATCACTCGGTAGTGGAGGCGCTCCGTTCCGAAGAGCTTCTTCGCCAGCCGCTGAAAGCTGGTCAAGAAAACTCACGAGCGATTGTTTTTCTTGGAGTGGAGACGATGGTTTAGACGCGATGTCATCTCGCAATAACGAGACGGCGTATTCAACCAACGCAATTCGGTCGGACGAACTGAGATTTTTGACCGATTCAACAAGATGTGTGTCGAGCATAGTATTACCTCATTGAATTACTGAAATAGCTACGGGTGAAATATACACAATGGCATTTTCGTTATCAATGTGAGATGGTGTGCTATTCCGACAGGTTTTTTTGTCCACGAAGAGAACAAAGTTACACGAAGCTCTTTTCTTTTTTGCTTTTCACTTCGTGCAACTTCGTGCCTGCACGCCGAAGTGCGGCGTTTCGGCACGCAGGCGTGACCTTCGTGGACAATATGCAGTTGCATATTGCTGAACTAACAAATACATTTTCACGCACGCCACGACTCCTATCCAAGTACCATCAAGAGAATCTATGAGACGAATTTTTCCAACTTCTTTTTACAACATGCCCACGCTTATTGGCGCGGCGATTGCTGCCGTCAGCTTCGGATTGATTCTCTTTCTGATTTTGCTGGAGACAATGACCGGAAGCCCGAAGCCGTACATGGGCGTCATCGCATTCGTGATTCTTCCCGCGATTATGATTATCGGCATCGCTATTGCCGTCGTTGGAATTATTCGTGAGCATCGGCTCGAGCGCGCAGGGAAGCCGCATGGTTTGCATCTGCCGCAGATTGATTTGAATAAGCCAAGCCATCGCCGCGCCTTCATGCTCTTCGGCGGCGGGACAATTCTCTTGCTTTTGTTCTCTGCCTTCGGAAGTTTCAAAGCGTACGAACACACCGACTCGGACCAGTTCTGCGGACAAACGTGCCACACGGTGATGGAGCCGGAGTTTACAGCGTATCAATATTCGCCGCACGCGCGCGTGGGTTGCGTGAAGTGTCACATCGGACCTGGCGCGGATTGGTTTGTGCGGTCGAAGATTTCCGGTTCGTATCAGTTGTATGCTGTTACGTTCAATAAGTTTCCGCGTCCGATTCCTACGCCGATTGAAAACCTGCGTCCCGCGCAAGAGACCTGCGAGCAATGTCATTGGCCCAAACATTTTTACAGCGAGAAACAGCACGTCAACACCTATTTCGTTTCCGATGAGCAGAACACGAAATGGACGCTGAACTTGCTGATGAAAATCGGCGGCGGCAACATTGAGGCGGGACCGACATCGGGCATTCACTGGCACATGAACATCGAACACGAAGTAACGTACGCGGCGCTCGATGCACAGCGGCAAGTAATTCCGTGGGTGCGTTCCCGCACGCCCGACGGGAAAGAAACAATTTATCGCAACAAAGAAATCGAAGTGAATGAAGAGTCGCTCAAGACTGCGAGCAACCGACGAATGGATTGCATTGACTGCCACAACCGTCCAACACACATTTTTCATCCAGGCGCAAGGTCCGTCAACCACGTGATGTCGTTGGGATGGATTGACCCGAAACTGCCGAATGTGAAAAGCACCGCAGTCGGCGCTCTGGAGAATTCATACAGCACCAAACAAGCCGCACAGGACAGCATCAAGCTCGTGATTGAAGAATACTACAAAACTAATTACCCCGAGATTGCTCAATCAAAGAAAGCCTCAATCGAACGAACGGTTGCCGAAGTGCAAAAGATTTACAGCCGCAGCTATTTCCCCGAGATGCAGGTGAACTGGAAAAAATATCCGGACAACCTCGGACACATGTACTATCCCGGTTGTTTCCGCTGTCACGACGGGAAGCATGTCTCGGAAAGTGGCAAAGTTCTCTCACGTGATTGCAATACATGCCACACGATTCTCGCGCAACAATTCGAACGCGACACGCTCCGATTATCACTCGGCGGTGTTGACTACAAGCATCCTGTGGATATTGGCGACGCGTGGAAAGAAACGAACTGCAGCGATTGTCATAACAGTAAATAACAGACAGATGTTATGCATGACCTCGAGAAAAAGCTTTGCCACGAAGGCACGAAGACACAAAGGCTTCACAAAGTTTATGTTTTTCTTGGTGAAACCTTGGTGTTCTTAGAGTCTTTGTGGCGAATCTTTTCTCCTTGCGTAACATCAGTAAATAACAACAACGGAAGATTATCGTGAACGACAACGTTGGTGACCAAGTACAAAATGGGAAACGCGATTTCCTGAAATACATTCTTGGCGGCGGACTCATCGCATGGGCGGTTTCAGTTTTGTATCCGCTCTTCGCGTATTTGAAACCACCCAAGCAAGCCGAGGTGGAAGTGACAAGTGTGAAAGTCGGCAAGCTTTCCGAAATCGAAAAAGACAGCGGAACAATTGTTCGCTTCGGTAACAAGCCGGTGATTCTCGTTCGCTCAGCTTCGGGCGAGCTGCGCGCGTTCTCCGCAACGTGCACGCATCTCGACTGCACGGTGCAATACAAGAAGGACATGGGGGTGATTTGGTGTGCATGCCACAACGGCAAGTACGATTTCAACGGACGCAATATCGCCGGTCCGCCGCCGCGTCCGCTCGATGAGTTCAGAGTTGTTGTGCAAGGAGAGGAGGTTCTCGTCTCGAGAAAATCATGAAACATCTTTGGAAAAAAATCTACTCGTGGATTGACGAACGCGTCGAGCTGCAGGACCTCATCGCCTTCATGGGAAAAAAGTACGTCCCGGTGCATCGCCATTCGGTCTGGTATTATTTCGGCGGCGTGACGCTTTTTCTGTTCATCATTCAGGTCTTCACCGGAATTCTCTTGCTGCTCTATTACAAGAGCGGCGAGGAGCTTG
Source organism: Ignavibacteriota bacterium (assembly GCA_031394795.1). Classification (GTDB taxonomy): domain Bacteria; phylum Bacteroidota; class Ignavibacteria; order UBA10030; family UBA6906; genus CAADGV01. The sequence goes on from JANNUB010000386.1 coordinate 7,127, forward strand.
CGTTCGAGAGTATTCAGTTCATAATGTCGAAGGTGCAGTTCGGCTGGCTCATTCGTTCCATTCATAGTTGGGCGGCGAATCTCTTCATTCTCACTGCCGTCATTCACATGTTCAGCGTTTATTTCGAGAAAGCGTATCGCAAGCCGCGCGAGATAACGTGGCTCACCGGTATGTTGATGTTGTTTCTCGGACTTGGCTTTGGGTTCAGCGGATATTTGCTGCCGTGGAATGAGCTTGCGTTCTTCGCGACGAAAGTCGGCACCGACATCGCAGGTGTTGTCCCGCTCATCGGAAAACCGATTCTGATTTTCCTGCGCGGCGGCGAAGAAGTAACGGGCGCGACGCTTTCGCGCTTTTTCGGATTTCATGTTGCGGTGTTTCCTGGAATCTTCACCGTGCTGTTGGGAATTCATCTCGTGCTCGTGCAACGACAAGGGATGAGCGAGCCACTGCACGTTGAACATTCTGAAGGCGGAGAGCGCAAGACGATGCCGTTCTTTCCGAACTTCTTGCTGAGGGATTTGCTGTTGTGGCTCATCGTTCTCAATCTGCTTGCAATCCTTGCGGTGTTTTTCCCGTGGGAGTTGGGAAAGAAGGCAGACCCCTTTGCGTCCGCGCCGGCGGGAATTCTTCCCGAGTGGTATTTCCTTTTCATGTTTCAAACACTGAAACTTATCCCGGCGAAAGTGTTGTTCGTTGATGGAGAGGTGCTCGGCATTATGCTGTTCGGTGTTGCCATGCTTCTCTGGATGGTGATTCCGTTTTGGGATAAGAAAAGCGCGCGAGGCGAACAGAACCGCGTCGTCAATTATATCGGGCTATTTGTTGTGGGCTATGTAATTCTCTTCACGATTCTCGGGTGGGTGCTATGAAACAATTACGTTTTCATCCAACCCCGCGCAAAACTGTTGAAACAGTTGCCCAAGAAATTGGTCTATCGCTTTTCCCACGACTGAAGTCGTGGGCTGTTTTCTTGGTTCACCACGTAAAAGGGTTTCCATCACTCTATCCTGTTCACCCCGCCAAGAAAAATAGACAGGATAACAGGATTG
>JANNUB010000392.1:0-16088 GCA_031394795.1 Ignavibacteriota bacterium
GAATGCCTGAAGAGCATTTGTATCCGACGTGTCCGTCCCAACCGAGAGGCCATTTGTCAAACGTTCCTTGACCACATGCGGGACACCGGACTTTTTGAAGCGCGACTTGGCTTGCAGACAACATAGCCGCGTTGTCTATGAAACCGCTTGGATCATAATTTGGTACCATTTTTCCCTCGATTCTTTTGATGTTATTCTAACGCCCCCTACTTCTTCCTCCTTCACTCCGTGTACTCTCGCTTCGTCCGCTGCTCGAACTACGCGGCATTTCACTTCTCGGCGCCTCTACCTTTCGTTCGGGCATCGGGTTTTCGCGTCGCCGCTCCTCGACTCGTCGAGGCTCTGGATTCGGTGAGCGATGCTCCTCTCGCTGAGGCTGCTGGTTTACTTCTTCCCTTTTTCGTTCACGAGTCTCCGGGCGACCCTGCGACGCGCTTTCTCTGCTTCTCGCTTCGTCACTTCTCCTGCGCGGTTCGACGCTTCGCTCTTCCTTCGGCTGTTCGGGCTGATATACTCGCTCGCGCTCGCGAACCTTTTCATTATTCTCACGGCTCCGTCCCGCTCGACGAGTCGAGTTGTCGAGTGCATCGCGTGAACGATTCACATCGCCCGCCGCTTCGCGTTCCATTTCCCGCGAGCGTCCATCAATCTTGCGTGTGTCGAGGTCGAGCGTTCTGCCTCGCTCTTCACGAACACGTCCGGGACGCACAGCCGCATCGTCGCTTCGCTCCTGAATGCGCGGGCGATACACTTCGATGTGTTCGCGCCCGCCTTCATTGCGTATGCGCTCTCCGCGTCGCTCACCGACTTCACGAACACCGACCTGCTCAATGCGCGTTCTTCCTTCGCGCTCGACATATTCGCGCTCTGGTCCACGCGAGCGGATTCTGCCGCCATCGTAGCGAACACTCCCGCCGCCGCGCGTGTTGCCGATGTAACGCGCATTCTGCTCGTTGCGATATACATAGCGATGAACGCTCGGCGATGCGATATATCCGCAGTCAACAAAATTCCACCATGTCACCGGCGTGTACCATCGCGTGCGATAGTGAATCCCCCAACTCACGCTGAAGACCGCGTACGGAGAGAGGGGCGCCCAACCGACGCTTCCGCCGCCGTAACGCCATTCAACCCACGCGGGCGCCCAATCGTAACCCGGGATCCAAATCCATCCGTAGTAATCATCGTAGTGCCAGCGTCCGTAGTGAAACGTCGCCCAGCCCCACGGCTCTTCGCTCAACCAATACCATCCGTCATCCGTCCAGACCCAACGCCCGACGGTGTAGGGCCTCCAGCCCGCGGAAACGCCATCGGGGCGCCAGCCATACGTGCCGCCGCCGCACGCTATCCATTCACCATGCGCGCTTAACCCGTCATAAAAAACGCCGAACGAAACGGAAACGCTGCCTTGCGCCTTCCCGTCTTCCACTTGCATAGTCTGCAACGCAAACACGCTTGCGAGAACTGCCACGAACCTCTTCATACGCTCCTCACTCTGGTTGTTACACATTCACATGTACAGCGTTCAAGCGACATGCCAGAAACAGAATGCCCCGAAATAACAAAAAGAGTATCTCGGGGCAGAAAAAACTGTTTTCTATTTGAGCCAGTGAGCAGAATTGAGGACAAGCCTCGCTCAGCGTAGCCACCTTATCACGGACGATATCCGAGCAGATACACAATGATCCCCTTTTGCACATGCAAACGGTTCTCCGCTTGCTGTAGCACGATTGACTGCGGTCCGTCGAGAACGTCGCGCGTAATCTCCTCACCGCGATTTGCGGGAAGGCGGTGCATAACAACGCAATCGGCTTTCGCGCTTTTCAACAACTGCGCATTCACTTGATGTTGTTTGAAAATAATCTGTCGCCGTCCCGTATCCTTATGCGTAGGCCAGACATCGGTGTACACAACATCGGCGTCTTTCACTGCGGAGAGCGGATCGGAGACAAGCTCCACCTTGCTGACGCCTGATGAATGTGCTTGCTCCAGCATGCTCGGATGCGGCTCATATCCCGTCGGGGAAGAAACGACAAGATGGATTGGGATCTTCTCTGCAAGTTCGAGCCACGAGTTCACGATATTGTTCCCATCACCGACGTACACGATTTTTGCCGCGGGAGAATCCTTTCCCGTTTCCTGCAGCGTGAGATAATCGCCGAGGACCTGGCACGGATGAACGAGGTCTGTCATGGCATTGATAACGGGAACAGTCGCGCTTTCCGCAAGCTGGACGACCGTTTGGTGCTTTGCGGTACGGGCGATGATCAGCTCATTGTAGTGTGAAAGGACGGATGCAACGTCGTGGACGGATTCGCGCGTTGCAATACCTATGGTCTCCTGTTGGAGAAACACAGGATGTCCCCCAAGCTGTGCGACGCAGACCTCGAACGACACGCGCGTGCGGAGCGACTGCTTTTCAAAAATCAGCGCGGCGCTTTTCTGTACGAGGGGGGCAAGGTTCTTGAGTTCGCCGCGTTTGATCTTTCTCGATAAAAAAAGAATATCCAGCAGCTCTTGTTTGTTCCACGAGGCAAAGGAAATAAAATCGCGCTTCATGCAGGTTCCCTTTATTCACTCACCACCCAAACCTTCACCTTCCCGGTGACGCTCGAGTGCAGTTTCACATCGACATCATAAATGCCGAGCGCTTTGATCGGCTCTTCGAGAGCGATGATGCGCTTGTCAATCTCGATGCCTTTCGCTTTCAGTTCGTCGGCGATCATCTGCGACGTGACGGAGCCGAAGAGCTTCTCGTCCTCGCCGACCTTCATCTTAATGGTGATGGAGATTTTTTCCAGCTCGGCGGCGAGTTTCTCGCTTGACTTGAGCACCTTGGTTTCGCGCCGCCCGGACTGTTTCTTCTCTTCTTCAAGCGCGGCAATAGCTCCGGGTGTCGCGGGATACGCAATACTGCGCGGGAAAAGATAGTTGCGCGCGTAGCCGTCCTTCACAGACGCCACAGTGCCGACTGCGCCGAGTCGTTCATGGTCTTTCCGCAAGATAACTTTCATGGCTTTCCTCCTTATCGAATTGCATCAGAGACGAACGGCAGGAGTGCGAGATGCCGTGCGCGCTTGATCGCCGTAACGAGCTGCCGCTGGTGCTTCGCGCACGTTCCGGTAATGCGCTTCGGTATGATTTTCCCCTGCTCGCTCGTGAAGCGTTGGACCTTCTTTTCGTCCTTGTAATCAATGTAGTTTTCTTTGGCATCACAAAAGCGACACGTACGCTTCTTGCGCAGTGCCTGGGCTTCCTTTTCGCGTTTTGACTTGCGTTGGTTTCGCGAGTCCGGTCTTGTATTTCTTGTGCTTCTCATGCTTCTTTCTCCTGATTACTTTTCATCGCTCTGGAAGAGCGGCTCGCGCGCCTTCACGACCACCGCTTCAGGCACCGGCAACGCCGGCGCGACCTTTTTTGCGGCAATCGCCTTGGAGTCCAGAACGACCGTCAGATAGCGCAGAATCAATTCGTCCAGTTGGTAGCCGCGCTCGAGCGGCGCGATCAGCGATGACGGTGCGGCGAACTCGAAATTCACGTAGTAGCCGTTCGTTTTCTTGTTGATGGAATACGCCAACCGTTTGCGTCCCCACTTGTTCAGCGCGGAGATCGTGCCTCCCCCTTTGGTGATCGTCTCGGAGATGCGCGCGATCACCTGCTCGGTCTGCCCATCGTCCAGCGATGCGTTGATGATAACGGTGCTTTCGTACTGCTTGACCATGTTCCTCCTTCGGACTAAGTATGCGTTAGACCCTCCAATAAACACCCCGACAAGTCGGGCTGCATTGAAGAGTAGGTATTCACTCCATTCGCTCAGAATTGGATGAGTTGAACTCGTTCATTGCTTTTTCAATGCCGTACAGCGCAAACGCAATCACCGCCTCGCCGGCATGGAGGATCATTCGAGCCACTTTTTCTTTTTCATCTTCATCGAAGGGCGAGAGAACGAATTCGGACATCTCACTCTTTGGCGGCATCACTTCCTTTTTTATGCCGCACCGGATGCGCGCGAATTCTTCCGAGCCAAGATGAGAGATGATCGAAGCGAGACCATTGTGCCCGCCATCGCTTCCTTTCGCCCGCACTTTCACTGTTCCGACATCGAACCAGAAATCATCAACGACAACAATCAGATTGGAAACCGGAACGGAGAACCGCTCGATAACATCCCGCACCGCCAATCCGCTGTTGTTCATGTACGTGAGCGGTTTGACGAGCACAACAGTTTTTTCGCCGGCAACTGTTTCGACGAAGAGATATTCTCCCTTCCCTGGTTTCCACGGACATTGCAGCTTCGCGCTTAAGCTTTCAACAACCATGAAGCCGATGTTGTGCCGAGTATCGTCGTATTCAAAACCCGGATTCCCCAAGCCGACGACGATGATGGGAAGGTCACTCGCGTCTTCCACTCGTAAGAATTACTTCTTCTTTTCTTCCTTCGGTTTGGCGTCTGCTTTTGTTTCGGCCTTCGCACCTTCCTTAGCGGGTTCCGCGCCTTCCTCAGGCTTCTTGCCCTTGCCAACGACTTCAGGCTCTTTCGAAGCCTCCGCCTCGGGAACGGCAGCAACTTCAGCTTCCTTTTGAACTGTCGGCGGGACGACCGCAACGACTGAATCGTCAGCGTTTTCCAGAACCGAAACGTTCGGCACACTCAGATCACGAACGTGAATGGACTTGTTAATGGCAAGGCCCGCAACATTGACCTCAATTTTCCCCGGGATGTTCTTCGGCAAGCATGAAACCTTCAGCTTGTGCATAATATGTTGGAGCAAACCTCCGTCGCGCACGCCAACCGGCGTCCCGCCGGTGAGAACAATGGGAACTTCAAGCGTAATCTCTTCATCCTCGCGCAGTCCTTGCAGGTCGAAGTGAATCGGACGGTCGGTGACCGGATCGAACTGCACGTCGCGCAGGATCGCTTTTTTCGCGCCATCCTTCAGCTGCAAATCAATGATGTGTGTTTCGGTCGTGTAAATGAGTGGGCTCAAGCTCGGCGCCGGGACCTCGATACTGATATTGTCTTCACCATGTGCGTAGTACACTCCAGGGATATTACCTTCCCACCGGATATGCTTTGCGTTCTTGCCCTTCTTCGTCCGGACTTTCGCGTTCAACAATACTTCTGGCATGTGTTCCTCACGTTAATTATTTCCTCGTTCATGATACTATCCTTTGTCAACATCGAACAACGAGCTGATCGACTGATGCTTGTACGAGCGCTTGATCGCCTCGGCAAAGAGCTGGGCAACGGATTCGACTTCGATTTTTGTCGAAGGAGCGTTCAGCGGGAGCGTATCGGTGACAACGAGCTTCTTCAGATTCGAGTTGTTGATCCGATCCATCGCTTTGCCGGACAGAACAGGATGCGTACATGTTGCGTACACATCTTTTGCTCCAGCCTCCTGCAGCGCGGTCACCGCTTGCACCATCGTTCCCGCCGTGTCCACTAAATCGTCAACGATGAGAATATTCCTACCTACGACGTCGCCGATGATGTTCATGACCTCGGCTTCGTTCTGCTTCGGGCGGCGCTTGTCAATAACGACAAGCTCGGCTTCGAGGCGCTTCGCGTAGGCGCGCGCCATTTTGATTCCGCCGACATCCGGTGAGCAGACCGCGAGCTTCGGGATATTCTTCTCTTTGAAGTTCTTCACAAGCACTGCGGAGGAATACAAATGGTCCACCGGGATGTTGAAGAACCCCTGAATCTGCGGCGCGTGCAAATCCATCGTAATCACGCGATCGGCGCCGGCTTCCGTAATCAAATCGGCAATCAGCTTCGCGGAAATCGCAACACGCGGTTGATCTTTTCTGTCCTGCCGCGCATAACCGAAGTACGGAATGACGGCACAAATTCGGCTTGCCGAGGCACGCTTTGCCGCGTCGATCATGATCAGCATCTCGAGCAAGTTCTCCGCCGGCGGATTTGTGGACTGCACGATGAACAACTCGCAGCCGCGAATGTTCTCGCTGTACTTCACCCACATCTCGCCGTCGCTGAAGTTCTTGATGTCAATGCTGCCCAATGGTCTCCCAAATTCCGCCGCGATTCTTTGAGCGAGCGGACGGTTCGAGCGTCCCGCGAATACTTTCAGTTCGCTAGCCATCAAACTTCCTTTGTGACACCTACGGAATATCGCAGCAGGAGAGACCTACGGCAGAACTAAATCTTTCAGCGAAAAAAGATACGGAAAGCGCGTGAGTTGTGCAAGGTGAAGCGATGGTTCTTCTTCTATATTAAGAAGAATAAATCCACTGACGCCTGAAAAGACAAACGTGAAATGAAAAGCGCTGATCCGATGCAACATTACGGCGCCAATTACGCAGTTGAGTGTTCGGTTCGTTCCGCTATTGAGCCGTTGCCTACCACGATGTGCCGTTACGAAAAAAAGTAACAAACACGATTGCCGCAATCGTGAGGATGAAAACAAAAATCGCTGTTCGATGTTGTTTGGTCATTTAAAATCCTGAGGGAGCGGAGCGACCGAAGGATATCGCTGCCTGATGAGAGAGCGAGGCTCTTCGCTTCGCTCAGAGTCTTCCAAGTTCATTCTTCAAATAATCTATCACCGCGACCGGCATCGGGTCAACCTCGTGCAGAATCGCGAGATAGAAACTGACCCAATCCCCCAGATGAACAAGCGAGAACATCCGCGCCAACGCGGATTTCCCTTCGCTCCACACTTCTGTTATGTGTTGTGTGTGCTCGTTCACGATTTGTTTCGTAATGTCCAGACGCACTTCGACGCGCTTATGATCGTCCTTGTCGCGAAGGAAGATCACCTGCATTTCCTTCATTTGCTCGCGCAGCGTTTGCCAGCCGACGAGTTCATTATGGTTCATCTCCGGCAGCACGTGGCCCCACATGAGCGATTTGCCGTTCTCCGCCATTTGTCCGCGCCAGCGCGTGTTGATCGCGTCAAGGCGCTCCGTCGCGGAATAAACGACGCCGATTCTTCCCTGCAATTGCCGGGCGAGCAATAGCGCTTGATTCGTTGCCAGTCCCGGATCGCTGTGCTCACCGCATTTCGATTTTAGAAGCGCAAGAGTTTCGTTGATCTCTTTGTCTTTGCTCTTGATGAGTTTCAACTTTGTGAGCGCGAGGAGAAGAGGGAAAAAGGAATAGCCTAACGCAGCGCGCGGCGACGGTCCACCGGGGACTTTGATGCAAGGCTGTTTCTTTTGGCTCGCAATTTTTTCCACGAGGCCGCCGGACGTGATGCAGAGAATTTTTGCCCCGCGTGTGATCGCCTCCTTGTGGCAGGCGTTCGTTTCTTCCGTGTTGCCCGAATAGCTTGAAATGATCACGAGCGATTTTCGCCCCACGAACTTCGGCAACGTGTAGTTCCTGTTGACAATGAACGGGACTTGGAGTTCGGTCGCCAAGTAGCTTCTCAGCAAATCGCCTCCGATGGCCGAACCGCCGAGTCCGCACAAGACGATGTTCTGGATACCGCGCACATCAAGTCTTACCTTCGCTCCTTTTCCAATCGCAATTGCCTCCTCGACCTGCGCAGGAAAGGTCTTGATGAGCGTGTACATACCGCTTGGGTCAATGGCCCTGATGTCTTCCATGGTCATAGAGTGTTTCTCTTTTCTTTCTTGTTTCTGATAAGTTTCACTCCAACGCCTCCAGCGGAATCTCCGGCAGCTTCTCCTTGAGCACGGTCGCAAGATAGCGTTTGATTTCCGTTTCGGTTGGCAGCGTCAGAACGTGCTCGGCGATCTTTTTCGCGTCCTTCTGCCGGATGGAACGGATGATCTTCTTGACCTCGGGAAGAGATGCAGGACCGACGCTGAACTCATCGAGTCCGAGACCGACAAGCAGCATTGTCGCAAGAGGGTTGCCTGCCATTTCGCCGCACATCCCCACCCACTTGCGCTGGCGGTGTCCGGCTTCGATGACCTGCTTCAAGACGCGAATAACTGCAGGATTGAATTCCTGATACATCGGCGCGACAAGACTGTTGCCGCGATCGACGGCCAGGAGGTATTGAATCAAATCATTCGTCCCGATGCTGAGGAAGTCCACTTCCTTCGCGATATCTTCCGCAAGAATTGCGGCGGAGGGAATCTCGATCATCACGCCGAGCTTGATCTTGTCATCAAAGGGTATGCGGCGCACTTTTAAGTCTTCCATCGCACGTTTCAGGTACTCTTTCGCCGTGCGCACCTCGCCGACCTTCGCGACCATCGGGAGAAGAATGCGGACATTCTTCTTGACGCTGGCACGGAGTATAGCGCGCAGTTGGTCCAAAAACATTTCGGGTCGGTCAATGCAGACGCGGATACCGCGCCAGCCAAGAAACGGATTGTCCTCCTCGAGCGGAACCGGAGAAACTTTGTCGCCGCCGATATCGAACGTACGGAAAATTACCGGGTGGGGAAACATCTTCTCGGCCACCAGCGTGTAATCTTCCGCTTGATCATCCTCGGTCGGAAACGTCGAGCGTCCCATCAATACGCCTTCTGTCCGGTACAATCCGATGCCCTGCGAGCCTTGTTGAATTGCAAACTCGATCTCGCTCGCGAACTCGAGATTTGCCGAAAGTTCGTAGCGTTTACGATCGAGTGTCTCGGCGGGAAGCTTTGCGATGCCCTCAAGCTGTTTCTCGAAGTCCCTCAGCTTCGCTTCTTTGCGTTTCAGATTCTCAACCGTTTCATCGGTCGGGTGGACAGCAATGGTTCCCGCGTAGCCGTCTATGGCAAGGCGGTCGCCGGTCTTGATGAACTTCGTTGCCGTGCGCAAACCGAGCACCGCGGGGATGAGGAGCGAGCGGGAGAGCAACGCGGCGTGCGACGTGATCCCGCCAAGGTCGGTGACGTAGCCGAGCACCTCATTGCGGCTGAAGATCATCGTGTCGGCAGGCGTGAGCCATTCCGAGACGATGATATGCTCACCCTCCAGCCGCGAGAACAGTTTCTGGTCGTGAATGTTGCGGATGATCCGGTTCATGATGTCATCAATATCGTGCCCGCGTTCCTGGACGTACTCGTCCTCCGAAGCCATCATCATCCGGTGATACTTGCTCATCTCGTCATAGACGACGAACTCGGCGTTTTTCAGCTCGGTTCTGATGCGCTGCTCAATCGCTTTCATGAGCACTTCATCGTGCAGCATAAGAATCTGCGCCTCGAAGATCTTCGCGCTGTGCGTTCCCACCTTCGCTTCCGCAAACGAAAAGATCTTCTGAAGCTCTTTTTCCGACCGGGTGATCGCTGCCTTCAATCGCTCCATCTCCCCTTCGACCTCTTCACCCGTCAACGTACGCAGATGTACCTTCGGAATGTGTTTGCTGTACAAATATGCCGTTCCTATCGCGATACCGGGAGCCGCGGCGATGCCGTTGAGCAGTATTTCTCTTGATTCTTCCATTACATTGGCTCGTCAAATCCCCGATCGAATAATTCCACGACGGCGTTCCGTGCGTCGTTCTCATCCTCGCCTTCGAAACGCAGCAGCAACTCCGAACCTTGTTCAGCGGCGAGTGTCATGACACCGATAATACTTTTACCGTTGATTTCCATTCCATCTTTGCAAATAAAGAAATCTGCCTTGAACCGTGCGGCGGTTTTCACGAGTGCTGCTGCAGGGCGTGTGTGCATGCCCGCACGATTCTTGACGGTGACGGTAACCTCTGTCATGCGTCAATAGTTTCTCTTGAGCAATATGTGCGCAATCCACGCCAGGGAGCCGCGCGCACGCGAGTCTGGCAATGCCTGCAGCATCGCAACCGCCCGACGAGTATCGCTCGCAATGCGCCTCCGCGCTTCAGCGATGGCGCCCGATGACCGGTAGAGAGCGGTAATACGCCGAATTTCTTCAGCACGCTCCGTGTGCGACCGCCGCGGTGTGGCTCGCCACCGTGTGGCTCGCCACCGTGTGGCTCGCCGCGGTGTGGCGACGTTGCGATTCATGACGCGCATCAGGTCTTTTCGTTCTTTCCCTCGCGTCAGTCCAAGAGACCTCAGCAGCAGAAACGTCTTCTTGCCTTCCACGATGTCGCCGCCGATCGTTTTGCCGAATTCCTTTTCATCGGCGACGACGTCCAGCAGATCATCTTGCAATTGAAACGCCCGCCCGAGATAGTGTCCGAATTTTCTCAGCGACGCAATATCCGTTTCCGTTCCTCCGCCGATGCACGCGCCCAGCTCCGCCGACGCAGCGATGAGGCGCCCGGTTTTTTTCTCGATCATCATAAAATACTCTCCGAGCGTCACGTTGCTTCGGTGCTCGAAGTCCAGGTCGAGCGCTTGCCCTTCGCACACCGTGAGGAAGCCGTCGGTGAAGACCTCGAGCACGCGAGGGATATTCCTGGACTTCAGTATTTCCTTGTATGCGAAGCCGAGGAGGATATCTCCCGAGAGGATTGCCGTGTTCACGTCCCATTTCGTATGCACGGTCGAACGCCCGCGTCGCGACGCTGCATTATCCATCACATCGTCGTGCACGAGAGTAAAGTTGTGCATGATTTCGATTGCCGCACTTGCAGCCAGCGCATCGCGCACCTTGCCCCCCACCGCCTCGCACGACAGGAGAACAAGCACTGCACGAATTCTTTTTCCCCCCGCCGAAAGAACGTAGCGGCAAGCGTCGTTTACTTCCTTCGAGCTTTCGCGTTTGACGAGTGAACGCACGCGGACATCAACGCGCCGCCGCAGAGCGTTGTAGCGTTTCTCGTGAATGTTCAAGCGTCCCTCGCCGGGCGATACGTTTCGAGGATCACAGCTTTTTGCAGATCAGCAACTGTCGCGCTCCCGGTGAGAAACATTATCCCGCGCAGCTCGTCACTCCATTGGGTGATCAGGTCCTTCAGACCCGGTTTCCCCTTTTCGTGGAGCTTGCTCAGCATCGGCCGCGCGGAGGCGACAATATCGGCCCCGAGCGCAATGCACTTCGCCGCCTCGGAGCCGGAGCCAATGCCGCCTGAGGCGATCAGGATGAAATTTCTCGTCACTTTCAGTTTGACAACATCACGAACTGCTTGTGCCGTCGGAATCCCCCAATCCCAGAATTTCGACGAAACGTCTTTGTCTTTTCGCCGAAGCGTTTCCACCCCCGCCCAGCTCGTTCCGCCTGCACCGGCGATGTCTATTATACTCACACCGACATCGAGCAATCGCCGCGCAACATGCGCGGAAATTCCCGCACCGATTTCTTTTACGATAACCGGAACCGGAAGATCCCTGACGAGAAGCTCGATTCCCTTCAACACTCCCCGAAAACGTGTATTCCCTTCAGGTTGAAGAAACTCCTGCACCGGATTCAAGTGAACGGCGAACGCATCCGCTCGAATCAATTCCACCAATCGCCTTGCCGCATCCGCGCTCGTCATTTGGGCAACCTCGGCAGCGCCGATATTCCCGACCACAGGAATTGAGGGCGCGGCTTCGCGCACCACGCTGAACGTGCGATGATACTGCTTATCCTCCAGCGCCTGCCGCTGGCTCCCGACCCCCATCGCGATATTCATTTCCTCGCATACCTCACCCAGAGAACGATTGATCTTCAGAGCGTCTTTGTAACCCCCCGTCATACATGAAACCATAAACGGCGCGGCAAGTGTTTTCCCAAGAAACGTCGTTGAAGTACTCACCTCCGAAAGATCCAATTCAGGGAGGGCATTATGGACAAATTCCACATGCTCCAAGCCCGTAGTTTTGAAACGAAACCCGACGTTCTTATTGAGTGTGATCGCAACGTGCTGCTGCTTGCGTGAAGGGGTCGAACGTTTCGGGATCATCGGGTTGAAGAGTGATTATGAAGCCAAGATAACGAAACCCGCGAGGAGAATCAATTTTGAATCTTTGTTCCGTGTGTGTGCTTGGGGCGAACTCGTCCCGACTTGTCGGGATGCCAGTGAACCTGCTCGCCGACGCCTTAGTCGTCGTTTTTTTACCTTACAATTCATCGAGATGAGCAATGGAACGAACGATCAAACCCGTGAAGATGTAACTGCGGGAGACTCTGGCGACGATCATGCAAGCAACACAACTGTTTCCGAAATTCTGGCGGGAATGTCCGACAACATCTTTGTATCTTTGGAGAGTGAGAAAACGCAGACACACACACAATCGTGGCGCCACTATCGAAATCACATACGATAAGGCTAAAGTGGATGAAAAAGAGTAAAACTGAACTAACTATTTCCAGATATGACGCGGGAAATATTTTCTATGAACTTCGAAGCAAAGAATCCGGCGTCGGGACACGGCAATCAGGAGAAAAGATACGCAACGAGCTCATAAACCTTTACAAACAATCTCACAAAACAATAACTCTCGACTTCTCAGACATCAACATCATCTCATCATCATTTGCTGACGAGTTGATCGGAAAACTAGTGACGGAATTTGGGTTCTACGGTTTCAACAATGTTTTCAAATTGAAAAATATGAATGCAGATGTCCAATCGGTTGTTCAGCGCTCCGTAGCCCAAAGAATGATGGAGAGCTTCAACGGTAGCGATGGAAAAGGGCCGGGCTCTTCCTCTTCTCGTTGAAACCTGCATGCACTCCACCATTGCTGCGATTTTTCCGAAACTGAGATTGCATTCCCGCCGTTGAGAATTTCTTTCGTTCGACATTCAGCAAACTGATTCCAATTCATTGATTTTACGCGGCACGACCCTTGCTTGTGGAACTGAGGGTGGAGTGTCGGCGAGCGATGCGCCATGAAGCGCGAAATTTCAGTGAGGTCAGAGTTCTTGAACAAACGCTTGATTTTCCTTCTTTATCAGGGTATTTTGAATAAGAGACAATTGAATGATTTACTTCAATAATGATAGACACAACTATTGAGATGATGCATGGAACGAACAATCAAAACCCTTGAAGATGTAACCATCCGGTTCGCGGGAGACTCCGGCGATGGCATGCAGCTCACGGGAACGCAGTTTACAAACACCGCGGCGGTGCTCGGCAACGACTTGAGTACGTTTCCCGACTATCCCGCGGAAATTCGGGCTCCGGCAGGGACCACGTACGGCGTGAGCGGCTTTCAAATCCGTTTCGGCAGCCGCGACATCCTCACGCCGGGCGACGCTGCCGATGTGCTTGTGGCGATGAACCCCGCAGCGCTTATCACCAACGTCAAAATTCTTCGCGATGGCGGGACGATCATCGTCAACGAGGATTCCTTCAACGACAGAAATTTCAAGCTTGCCGGTATTGCGAGCAACCCGCTCGACGACGGCTCCCTCAGCCGCTATCAGGTGTACAGAGTGCCGATCACCAAGATGACCGCAAACGCAATTGCGGATATGAACCTCTCGACGAAGTTCATGGACAAGTCGAAAAACTTTTTCGCTCTCGGCTTGATGTACTGGATGTACAACCGCCCGCTCGACGTTTCAGTCAAGTTCATCCAGGAAAAATTCGGCGAGAAGGACGGGCAGGTTGCCGAAGCAAACTTGCGCGTGTTGAAGGCGGGCTTCAACTACGGCGACACGGTGGAAATTTTTACGACGCGCTACGAAGTGAAGGCGGCGAAACTTCCCCCCGGAAAATATCGCAACATCATGGGGAACGTCGCGACGGCGCTCGGTCTCGTTGCCGCCGCGAGGAAAGCCGGGCTTGAGCTTTTCCTCGGCAGTTATCCTATTACTCCCGCGAGCGATATTCTGCACGAGCTTGCGCGCATGAAGAATTTCGACGTCAAAACATTTCAAGCGGAAGATGAGATTGCGGCGATCTGCTCCGCGATCGGCGCGTCATATGCGGGTGCGCTGGCAGTCACGACGACGAGCGGTCCCGGCATGGCGCTCAAGACCGAAGCGATGGGCTTGGCAATCATGCTCGAGCTTCCGCTCGTTATCGTTAACGTGCAACGCGGCGGACCGAGCACGGGGCTTCCGACAAAAACGGAGCAGGCCGATGTGCTTCAAGCAGTCGTCGGACGGAACGGCGAAGCACCGTTGTGCGTGATCGCGGCGTCAACTCCCGGCGATTGCTTCACCGCCGCGTACGAAGCCGCCCGCATTGCAATCAAGTTCATGACTCCGGTCATCTGTTTGACGGACGGTTATGTCGCCAATGGCGCCGAGCCATGGATTGTTCCGAATGTTGAAGACTTACCGGAAATTCCGGTGACGTTCGCAAAAGACCCGGCAACGTTCCAGCCGTATGCACGCGACGAAAAGACGCTTTCGCGTCCGTGGGCGATTCCCGGAACGCCGGGACTCGAGCATCGCATCGGCGGATTGGAGAAGGAGCATATCACGGGCAACATCAACTATGAGCCGGAGAATCACGACTTCATGATCAAGATGCGCGCTGCAAAAGTCGAACGCATCGCCGACGATATTCCACTGCAAGCGGTCGAAGGGGGCAACGAGGGCGACTTGCTCGTGCTCGGTTGGGGCAGCACGTACGGCTCCATCAAAGCGGCAGTGAGTGAGGCTCGTGCAAAGGGACATTCTGTTTCGCACGCGCATCTCCGCTACATCAATCCGTTCCCGAAAAACCTTGGCGAGATTTTGTACAAGTTCAAGAACGTGCTGATTCCCGAAATCAACAACGGACAGCTTATCAAATTGATTCGCGCAAAATATCTCGTGCCGGCAACCGGCTACAACGTCATCAAAGGACTGCCGCTTCGCTCGGAAGAAATCGAAGAGAGAATTTATTCAGTTCTCGGTCAGGGCAAGGCGGTTAACATAAACGCTCTAGGGACAAATACTGCATACGAATCCGGGGGAGCAACATCGGATATCAATACATCAGCATACCGTGGTTTGATTGCGAATGCCGACTGGCAAAAACAACATGTGGGGATGTATGTCGCCTTTGTCGAGGGAAAACTTGTCGGCGCGGCAAAGGACAGGGACACACTCTTGTCGCTCGTGTACGCGAAATTTCCAAACCGTTCGCGATTCGTGACCAAAGTAGGCGGTGACAACAGAGAGATACAACTGCCTAGCCCGATCGAAGTGAGCCGAGACTAACAGGTAACGACGATGAGGACGGTCTGAAGATGTTCAACTATGGCACAGACAATAATCGTCAAATCCCTTTTCCCTGCATCGTCATTCGGGCAAAACGTCCGGAAAATCCCGACATCTCCGCCCAGACGGAGGCGATCATTGATACAGGGGCTTCTATGACGTGCCTGCCGCGCAAGCTGATTGATGCGCTTGGCCGGGACAACTTAGTTTATGACGAACTTGCAGTCGCAGGCGTCATCGGTATGCAGCACATGAGGAGTTTCGTTGTGGACATGGAAATAGCAAAATGCACGTTCACGAGAATCGAAGTGATCGAAATAGAGAAAGAATTTGCCCTCATCGGAAGGGACATTCTCAATAATTACATCCTCACATTCAACGGTCCCGGACTGACGTGGAGCGTTGATGCGCAGTGTTGAGTGTACGGCAAATCAAAGAATTCAAAAAAACATGGAGTGATAAATGGCTGACACAATCATACAAGAACAACCTCAATCGGCGACGCCACAAGTCAAGCTGACGCTCAAAGATTTCCAGTCCGACCAGGACGTTCGTTGGTGTCCGGGCTGCGGCGACTATTCGATTCTCGCTCAAGTGCAGCGCGTCATGCCGGAGTTCACGCACAAGAAAGAAAACTACGTGATGGTCTCCGGCATCGGATGTTCGAGCCGCTTTCCGTACTACATGAACACCTACGGCGTGCACGGCATACACGGGCGTGCAACTGCAATCGCCTCGGGCGTGAAGATGGCGAACCCGAATCTCGAAGTTTGGGTCGCGACCGGCGACGGCGATGGACTCAGCATCGGCGGCAACCATATGATTCACATGCTGAGAAGAAATCTCGACATCAAGGTGTTGCTCTTCAACAATCAGATTTACGGACTCACGAAGGGACAGTACTCCCCCACTTCACTGGTCAATCAAATAACAAAATCTACACCCTACGGCGTTATAGATTATCCGTTCATTCCTGTGTCGCTCGCGCTCGGGGCAAGCGCGACGTTTGTCGCGCGCACGATGGACCGCGACCCGAAGCACTTGCAGGAAATCGTGCGGCGCGCGGAGAAGCATCACGGCTGCGCGTTCGTTGAGATTTACCAGAACTGCAACGTGTTCAACGACGGAGCGTTTTTCCAATTC
>JANNUB010000441.1:0-2348 GCA_031394795.1 Ignavibacteriota bacterium
ACCTCGAAGGACTAGCCTCGGCGACCAATGGCAAACCCGGAGCCCTTGGAAAACTTTGCGACGGTCTGTCAGACTGGCCGCACGACAAAGTTAAAGAAGCAGTTCAGAATTTGTATAAGTTCTGCTCTGACTATCCCGGGATCCGTCATGGAGGCACACCCGGCAATCGTAAAAGACAACTAGATACGCGAGACTCCGTTGCCATCAATGTTGCTTTGATGGCCTTAGCTGCATATTTGGGTAGTGGCCTGGATCAGGGTGCAGTTCTAGGTACCGGTCCAACGGGGGCCGTTCGTTCGCGCGGAAGCCCATCAGCACTCCTGAATAACCGCAAAAGTGATGGTTGGCTCAAGAAGCTATTGATGAGGATTGGATTGCAGCATCCGTGATGTAGGCCGATACGGAATCGAAACCACCCGCCAATCGCCAGGTAGGGCACCATCAACACACTGCTCGCGCGTCGGGTCCTATCTCTGCTCGCGAGGCGGAGATGACGAAAATCATCACGATTTATGAACCCGACCCAAATGAGTGGGTCGAATTCCGGAAACGGAGATAGCCATGTTCAAGTGTCATGTGTGCGGCAATACATCAGCGAGGTCCGAGTATGTCAACGAGGTCTTCACGCTGGAGAGTGAGCGGCGCGCGCTGGTAGAGCACATCCCGGCGCAGGTATGCGAGCGATGCGGCGAGGCGACGTTTTCGCGCGAGACCACCGAGAAAATTCGCCGGTTGGTCCACGGCGCCGGACGGCCGCGGAAAACCGTGCCTCTGGAGGTGTTCGCGCTGGCTTGACCAAGACTCTGCCCGATTTGAATCCGGTGTGGGTTGCGCTGGTTAAGGTCGTCAGCCGCATTGAGCGACAACCTTCCATGAGGCGAGCCTTATGGACGACAACTACGACGGTTCAAGCTTCATCGTGCGCCAGGTGTTCTTCTGCGGCGGCGACAAGGACGAGTTCGCGTTCACGCCTGGCAGTTCATAGTTCACCCACCGCCTTGTAGAAAGCCAGGATCCGGGGCGCGGAGAAGCGAGATTGGAGCAAACCGTGGCAGACCCTTGCAAAAATGTCTTCGATCAACATCCCTTTGGGAGAAAGTAAGCCACGCTTCACACCGTCCACGAGCTTTTGCGAAGCCTCGATACGCGCTTCTGCATAGTACACGTAGCTCTTTTGCCGGATGAACGGATGATCACCCGGGAATAATTCGCATGCCGGATCGTGCGTGACACGCTGGTAGATGGTGCTCACGCCAACCAGCAGTGAATGCTTTCTGTCGTAGTCGAGAACTTGCGCCGGATCGGTCAGGACGATGAAGAGGTGTTTCCGGTCGGGATCATGTGCCGGCCCGGACGGCACGAGCAGCGTCGCCCGCCGATAGGGCACGAACAGCGTCACAGACTGGCAAAGAGCCCGTCGATACCGCGCTGTTGATCGATACGCGCCCCCAACTTCCTGGATTCAGCGGGCGTATGTCCCAGCGCCTTGAAGATGTCCTTGTAAGCGATCGGGAATGAGGAACCCTTCGGGTCTTGCCATTCCCGGCAATATCGATGCATGTATTTCACCAAGTCCCATTGATTCACTCTGCCGAACTTGGCGTAGACATCGCGAAGAATATCCACATTGGCATCGCTCAATTCGTCAAGCGCCGCGCGTGATGCCTTTCGTTTGAGCGACAGGGCGTAATCGGCTTTGTCCGCGATCCAGTAACCCCAACCCTGCTGCTGGAATTTCACCGCGCCGTTGATCAGGTTAAGCGTGTGAGAAAGCACTGGACCATGGTCCATGGAGACGTAACGGTCTCCGGAAATCGGATGCCCGTGGCGTTTCATGGACTCTCGATCCGCCAAGTACAGAAGCTTCATGAGCCTCAGGTATTTCATGCGGCCCTTCGCGCGATCGAGAAGGTATGCCGCCATTTGGGCTACGCGGCGTTCGTTGAACATGATTCCGTGCGTCAGTCTATTTATAAGTGCTGTCGGACGACTGAGGCGTGCCCGCGCCCTGTTGCGCTTGCTCCGGCGCTTTGGCCGCGGGGTCCATCCTGCGAAGCGTCTCGATCGGTAAGGAAGATCCCGAGGACGGATAACCGGCTGCGTCGAGCAGGCCGTTATAGACGCCTTCCTGGAATCCGCTCTGCAATTGGGCGCCGACGACGAGCAAGGGTATGTCGGTCTTGCCGGAAAGCCTTTTCAACTCGTCCACCTCATTTTGCGTGAGCACGCTGACTTCCTTAAACGGAACCGTACGCTTGACGAGCAGGGCGCGCGCCCGATCGCACGGCTCGCCGCAATCCGGGGCCGTGTAGAGGGAGACCGGAGAAGTTTTTGCCGCGACCTGCGTG
>JANNUB010000366.1:0-2782 GCA_031394795.1 Ignavibacteriota bacterium
GGGTTTCATGCCCTTCGATCCTTTCTGTGTCAACAATGAGTGGAACTTGCGAAGTTGAAGTGAAAAAAGATACGGAAAACAGTCTTGAGAGGCAACAGAGTCTGCTAGTCTGCCATGAAGACGAGATAGAGAAAGCCCGCCGTGAATTCACGGCGGGCTTCTCCTGACTTCTGAACAATTCCGTTTATCGCATCAACGTCAACTTCTTTGTCTGTGAAAAGCTTCCAGCGTGCAGACGATACAGATAGACGCCGCTTGCGAGATTCTTCGCTTCAAACGTAACCTCATAACTTCCCGGCGTCAATTCTTCATTCACCAGCGTTGCGACTTCGCGGCCTAACAGATCATACACCTTCAGCGTAACGTGACTGACCTCTGACGTCTGATATCTGATCTCTGTCGTTGGATTGAACGGGTTGGGATAATTTTGTTCTAACGAGAAAGAAGAAGGTACGCCGTTCTCATCACGAACGCTGGTTACGGGTAGGGTGCGCAGGGTTACAGGAATCAAAACCTCCAATTCGTCCGGATCGTTTGACGTAATAGAGAGCACTCCAGTGTAAACGCGTCCACTGTCCAAGCCGTGTGTGTCGAACGTAACGCGAACAGTATCCGCCTGGCCAGGTCCTAACGTTCCGGCTTTTCGAGAGAGACTGAGCCATGATAAATCACCAAAAGGATTTCTCCCGACCGTTCCATAACCCACGTTGGGCACGTAGTCCAAACTTGTCAGGCCGATGGTCGGGTGAAAGTGCCCTGCAAACCCAGCGACTGCCATGTTCCCATCGTCGTTGCCAATGGTTGAAAGCGTGATCGTCATGGACACCGTGTTGCCTGCCGCCGTTACCGATCCAGTGAACAGAGGCGGTGCGCTCGGCTGATTGTTCGACCCAAGCCAAACATAGAAGCTTCGCGGCAGACCGGAGAATAAGCCGGGGAGGTCAATGAGAACATCATATTCTGATCCAATGTTCTGCATCGGATCATTGAAGCCAAAACCGCCGGGGTGCGCGCCAGTGTTCCGATGGAAATCCGTATCGAGCGACCACAAAATGATCGTGCTGTCCATATTGACATTGTTCACAAACTGGAAATCGAACGTCACGGCGTTCGGTGTTCTTGTGGCGAGCACGCGTCGGATATCGGCTCCTGTTCCAAACAGCAGATCGCCAATGGGATCGACAATGATGGTGTCGCCAAGAAGAAGACCTGTAGGTTCTTCTTGATCTGCGTGAAGAGACCTGGCTGCTCTATGAATCGGCGGAATGTTGAACTTCAGCTTCGAAGGATCTCCGCGCACAACAGAACTTCCATGCTGTTTGTCCATGCTCTGACCGTTGATATCATCAATTGTGTACACGAGCGGTCCGCCCGGACCGATGTTGCGGATGACGAGGTTCGTGGCGGCTGTGGTGTCCCGGCGCAGCGTCATGTCGAATGCCGTGCGCGAAAGTTCCAGCTCAACAAGATTCGGATTGAGCGTAATGTTTCGGACGATGGTCGCTCCGGCTGGAATATTGATGCGAAGTGTATCGGACACATAACCCGATTTCGAAACGACAACAGTGTGCATGCCCTGGTTTGTCCGCAATACGTACAAGCCGTTCGTCTCCGTTCGGACGGTTTTGTTCGCCTCGATGAATCGGAGCGTAACACCGGAGAGAGAATCACCTGTTTGTGCCGATCTGACAATTCCTCGTAGCCCACCCGCTCGTACGCTGTTGAACCTCAACACATACAAACCGGTTTGAATATCGGACACAACAAAATTGCCGGACGGAAAATATGGATAGACTCCCCAGTCGCCGTTGAAGCCTGTTCCCGTCTGCGGATACGTATCGTAATACCCCACTTCAACGGGATCGGAGGGATTTGCGATGTCGAGAACTTTCACACCTTCCACGTAATGAGAGAGATACGCGTAGTTTCTTTTGATGTGCACGTTGTGTGCAATCTGTTGTGGGTCGCCGATGTATTGTGCGACAAGGCTGATCTGATCATTATTCGTGGTGTCGTTATCCCAGAGGACATGGATGTCCCACACCTTCACGGTCAGCCCGAACTGCTCATCCGTCGTGAAGAGGTGATTGCCGTCTTGCGTTGTGCTGGAGTTGTGCGAGAAGCCGAGCGGGTATATCAGTCCATGAATGAGTCGTGGCAACGACCGGTTGGTGATATTGACGATATCGACTCGTCCGCCATTATTGATGTTGCTGGCAAAGAGGATGTTGTTCCTTACCCACGAGTCGTGCACGTAACGAGGCGCGAAGACTGAGACGGGGAGGGGGTTCACTGGATCGGCGAGACTGAGAATACGAATGCCTCCCTGGTTTGTACCGCCACCAAGCGTTGCTGTCCCGCCTTGAATGTAGAGGTACCCTTGATCGTCAACGGTCACGGTATGCGCGCGTGCGTTGGCTGCCGTAACGCCCGGCCAGAGGTACGTATTGACGAGAACTGCTGAGTCCGGCAACGGCGCGAGGTCAATGATTTGTAAACCTCCACTGGACGCTGTCTGCTCGGTCACGACATAGGCGTAGTGTGAGTAGGTCTTGATTTCGCGCCAGACAGTTCCGGGCGCGACGGGACCAGGAATGAAGTCCACTTCTACAGGCATTATAGGATTCGTGATGTTGACAATCGAAAGTCCGGTATTAGTCCCGAGAAGAGCATATTCGCGTCCCTGACTGTCTGTGTATCCCCAAATGTTCGAGTAGCGGGCATACCGATGCACGTGCGAGCGCAACGTGACGTTGTTGTTGACGCCCGGAACATACTGTGC
>JANNUB010000500.1:0-7003 GCA_031394795.1 Ignavibacteriota bacterium
GTGAGATTGGAGAATGTTGTCGCGCCGATCAACGTCTGCGCGTCCGTACCGTTGAACTCAACAGTTGAGCCTGTTTGCGCAGTCACCGTACCGGTGTTCGTGAAGTTGCCTCCGAGCGACATAGTGACCCCATCGCCGAGAGTAACTGTGACACCGCTGCCGATTGTCACGTCCGCCCCGACAAGAGTCGAGGTGGGGCCTTCCATTTTCTGTTGGACAGCTTTAGGAGAAGTCGTAATTACGACGTCGTCCTTCTGTTCCTCTACGAGGTCGTTGACCTGCGCGAGCGCGGTTGCTGCAAGTATGAGCAGCAACGGCATCGCACAAAGGAAACGTGCTTTGGTTGTGTTCATGATGTTGTTCCTCCTTGGTTGGTTGATTTGGTTGGCTCTACCATTACTTTCTCGCGTCTGGCGCTTTCCTCTGTACACTTCTTTTTGAAAGTCGCTCTTCCATGGCCTTCGTACTTTCGCTTTCTCTTTGGATTCGCTCATCCATTTGCCTGGCTTTCTCATTCTGCGCGACGACCTCGGGCCACACTGTCTCCAACATGCGTTTGTTGTACTGAATGTCTTGTTCTTCAGTTGCCAACCGTTCGTCTTCGTAATATTTCCGTTTGCAGACGATGCGATATATGAACCCCGCATTCGACTTTCCATCGTGCAACTCCACGACGTCGAACCCCGATGAGCTTCTGTTCGTGACGAACATCCCATTGCACTCATCGGCAGGTTGGACAAAGACTCTCATCGGATGCGCTTGATCAATTGTAACAGTCTGAAGGAACTTCGAGTCCAACTCGATATGCGCTCGCCCGTCGCTGAGTCTGCCTTCACCGTAATCGTTGAAATATACTTCTGCAGCTTCTTCTGCGAAGAGTTTCACCTTGGAACCATCGGCGAGCTTTACGGTGGCAGGCTTGTTCGTCGTCCATGTTGTAGATGTCGGAGAGGCTTCAAACGCTCCGCCGCCTTGGGAGAACTTTCCCGAACAAACCACGCCATAACCGCTTGTGCTACGACCCCATACCCCATACGCGTTCGTTCCGTTATTCGCAATCCCGACAACACCGTTGCCATTTGATCCGTTCGATTGGCTGTTGACACCGTCGCTTCCATTTGTGGTGGCTCTAACACCCGTACCACTCGCGCTGTGTCCAGAGACACCAACATTGAAATTGCCACCGTAGCCAATCCCGAAAACTCCGGCAGCATTACTCGCTCCCGCCGACCCAAGGACGCCAGGACCGGCGGAACCGTCTCCTTTTACACCCGCAGCGAACGAGCCGACTGCAGAATTTCCGAAGACGCCTGCCGCGGGATCATCAGTACCGCTTGTTGACCCCCACACACCACTCGCCCCACCCGCGCCAACGACTCCATCGAGGGTACCGATTCCTTCAACCCCTATCCATCCGCTTTCACCGCGCACGCCAGTACTTCCAGCGGCGCCGCCTCCTTGACCATATACACCTGTGCCCGCTGATGCACCAGATACTGCAGTTCCATTCGAGTTTATGTTCTCTGCCCTGATTGCATTCCCAGGTCCCTCATGGTTAACATGGAGTGCATCCGCAGTAGAACTCCCATTACTCAAATTCAGCCGAAGTATTTCTGCATTCGACGCTGAACTTCCCATGTTGATGTTCGTGTTATCAGCGTTAGTGAGCGGTTGATTATTCTGTATGATCTTCACCCATTTGCCAAGACCGCTATTCAATGTTTGATCGAAGTAGTAAATCCCCGGGCTCACATCTGTTACATAGACCAGCAAACCATTTGCCGGCGCAACAATTCCGTTACGTTGTACCTGGGTCATGCGCGGGATGAGCAAGCCCTTGTTCGTAGCCATGGCATCAAGGATTGCGGATGCATGTGGAGCAGCATTGGTCGTTGAGATAGCAACACCTTGCGCGTGCAGTATAGTTGCAGTCGAGAGAATGAGCAGTACGGCTACTCCAACTCGGCTGCAAGTTCGAAACCAGTTCTCCAATGAGGAAAGGCTGGCTGGTCGAGATGAATGTGACGTTTGCATTTGTAGCTCCTTGTTATGGTTGGTTGTTTTTTGAAATCGGTAATTCGTCAGTTGATGAGTGCATCTTTAATTCTGGCGTACAATCTAACTCAAACACGATGCGACTACTTAGCTCTGTCGTTGCAAACTCTGTAACGTATGTGCGAGGACGATAATTGTTGATGATTTCTTTGAATCGAGCAAATCACGTGTCGGAACCTTGGTGAATAGTCGTTCGGCGGAGCGAAAGGTCGCGCCAACAATCAGCTATTTTTTTGACGGCTCTTTGGGAACGTAACCAATCCCCGCGCTCTCCGCCATTCTATGTTCGATCGGGTGCAGATATTTTCCGCGCTCACTCATCGGTTTATCAGTCTTCGCATGAGCGCGGTGAACTCACTTGCGATTCGATAATTCGTTCAACCGCTGCTGAAGTTCCTGAATTTCCTTCTGTTGGCTCTGCACGGCACTGATAAGTATTGGGATTAGCTCCATGTACTTCACTCCCTTATATTTGATCGCCGTTCCATGTCGCTTGTCTTTTTCTTTGCTCTCGATTCTATGTTCGGGATTCACGGCATCAACAACCAGCTCCGGAAAAACTTTTTCAATGTCTTGAGCGATCACTCCAAAGTGTTTGCCTGGCGCGAAGTTCATGCTCTTGTATTCCTCTCGCGATGTAAATTCGAATGAGTAGGGTTTTAGCTCCATCAATTTTGCAAGGATGCTTTCAATTGGCGCGAGGTTTTCTTTGAAGCGAGAGTCTGATACCTGAATGAGAGCCCCGGTATGGGCGAGATCCCCAATGAAGTAACCTCCATAGTTCGCAACGCCCGTAGCAAACACTGATCCTATAACGCCGTAGTTTGAAGCGCCTGAACTCGACGCACCCGCTATTCCGGCAACTCCATAGTTTATGGTTCCGGTACCCGCTCCTCGCGCCTCGCCACGCGCACCCCAGTTTGTTGCGCCGCTACTGAGGCCATCCGCAAATGAGTTAACACCATAGTTGGAGTTCCCACCAGAGCTTCTGGCGGAAACGCCCACACGCGCCCCTGAAGAATTGTTTGTTTCTGATCGACCTTCCACTCCAACATATCCACCTTCGAAGCGCCCTCCAATCCCCCAGTTTGGAGCTGGTTGGTAACGCGCATACACTCCATAGCCATCAGCAGCCGTTGTTCCGGTGTATTCTGCCCGGAGAACATGTGCGGCGCCTGCATAGGTGGATTTGAAAACGCCCCCAGCGAAACGATTCGTTTGTAACAAGAGTGCTTCGCTCGCATTCAGAGAAGTTGTCCCAATGCCAAGCCCTCCCCCCGACTCGAATATGGTCGAATTTCCAATGGACGATGAGCTTGTGAACTTCGTAAGATAGTTTGTTGAACCGGAGCTGCTCACGCCGCCCGGTGCAGGCTGCCATGCTGCAAGTCCGCTTGCATCGGAGGTCAACACTCGTCCGACCGCTTGGTTACCGTCGGCAATTTTTATGCTACCCGCGACGTGAAGCGCCGCCGTGGGATTGTTAGTGCCAATGCCAACGGACCCGTCGAATATGGCGGCATAATTTCTTGCCCCGTTGTTGCCAGCCGCATACAGCCCGATGTTCTCGACCGCGCCATAAGCTTCAAAGCGTCCGCCATATGCCTTAGACATGCTACCGGTATTCGAAACATAGCCCGACACACCATATGCCTCTGTAACCGAGCCAGAGTTATTAACGTCACCGAGTAGCCCTGTTGCATAACCAATCGTACCTGAAGAGTTCTCTACAATTGCCCTGATTCCGCTGGCGCTATACACAGCCCCGCTAGGGATGCCCAGTTGCGCGCTGATCGCAGCCGCAAAGAGGCTATGACCACCGGGATTCAAAGAGGCAATGACATTGCTTGATATCCCGAAAACATCGTCATCAGATAACGCTGTATACGCGAAATTGTGAGAGACGCTCAAACCAGCGCGAGTACCTGCAGGAGAAACTGTTCCGCCTGCAATGTCTAATTTCGCCAGAGGATTAATTGTTCCGATGCCAACGTTGCCATTGCCTGATACCTTGAACAATGTATCGAAGGGAGCGACGGAGCGGCTCACGCCAAATTGAGCCGTCGCCGATGAGGAGAGAAGAGCGGCGAGAAGTGTAACCACCCCGAGGCGATTGACGAAGGATGTACCGGTTGAATACAACGCTTGCATAACTACCACCTTGTGATTGTGATTTGTTTTTGAAATCAGTTGTTCATCAGATGATGAAATGGCACATTGATTCTTGCGGACAAAATTTAACACAAAGACGACGCAGGGACTTAGCATTCTCGTTGCAAACTCTGTAACGTATGTGCACGTCAGGAAGGTGGTAGAGCGGACAACTAATAGTCGTTTGGAATCGCGAAAGGTCGCGCCGAAACGAGAGTATTTTTTTCGACCGCTCTTTGGGAACGAATCGAGATGATTGTAACATTGCATAACTCCGTCCCGTGATTGTTGATTGTTTTTGAAATCTGCATGTCATCGCATGATGAATGCAGCTTTGATTCTTGCGTCAGGACAGGGAACCGAACTGAATGGCGAATCTCAAGCCCGCTCCTTTTTGGCAACTGCCAACTGACCAGCGATGCTACGAGTAGGCCAATGGCGTGAGAGGTGACTTCAACAAGAGTTCCCGAAATGGGATTTGCTCCACTAACGAGAGATTTTACGATGAACAAGAGGGTAAAAACGGTAGGTTCTACGACAATCCAGAAGGACTTCCTTCTGTTCGTAGATTCCGCTTCGAGCGAAAACCACGCTGCGACGGTGGTATAAAGAACTGTTGTGGCGATCATATACGTTTAACCCGTATGTTCCCCCCACATTGAATAGTCGTTTACGAACGCGAAAGGTCGCGCAAGGTTTTGAGATTTTTTTTTGGTTAGGAGGACTACTGAAAAAGCTACGTTTGGCGAGAAGCGATCGACCCTCGAGGTCACGCGGGACAAGACGTTGCAGATCCTGTGGGTCTCACCCAAAAAGGAGGAAAAACGAACGTTCGAGAGGAAAACGGGTCACGAAGCTTCAGGGGGAAAGCATATCACTTTTCCGAAGGACGTTGAACCTGTACGGTTCGGGTGGAAAGGGAGAAGCCCCCGGCGGCAGCGACGAGGGAACTTCAGCAAGATTCAGCGTGTACTCTCCTTCAACTCGCAACGATTCTGATGCGAGGTTGATTATGAGAGAATCCGTGAGCGGAGTGACAACTTTGGAGAACGTTTCCGGAAGAGTAATCGTGGTTCCTGCGGGAGTCGTGAGGGTTGCAGTGTATTTCGTCGAGACGAGCGAATCGTGAGGAATGCAGAGTACGAACTGCACCTGCTTCACGGATTCATTGAGAGCAAGATTCGGCAGCGATTCATCCTCAGTACGCATTTGTCCCTGGAACGGAAGAACAAATCGCGCTGTGTTCTCATCAACGCTTTTCATCTCAATGCCTCGCCACAGCACAACAACGCCGATGATCACTGCAAGAGCAGGCAGAACATACGCCGGCTTCAAGGACGTGATGAAACCCCGAATCTTTTCGATCATGCCCGGAGTCATCTGTCGGCGTGCTTCCGGTTCCGGCATCGTTTGCACGATCATCTCGTACTCTTCACGGCAATCCTTGCATGCCTGCAGATGCGACTCGAGCTGAGAGCGGAGTCTCGGATCGCTCACCGCGCGTTCAGCGTAGTCAACGATCTGTTCGGAGGACAGATGTTGTGTCGCGTACTCCGCGTGAACCTGCGCTGCAAGCTGCGCCTTCCGCCAAAAGGCAAGATCATCGTTCAATTCTTTTGAGACTTTCAATGCTTCGTCCACTTCTGCTTTTTCCTCAGGAGTCAGCGTGTTTGCAACATACATGGGGATCAGTTGTTTGGCTTCGTGTAATTCCATTTTCATTCTTTGACTTGTCTACGACCCGTAGGGTAGAGCGATTCTTCCGTCTACGCTGAGCTTCGGCGGACAAGCCAGAATCGCTACTCTCGCCCGGCAGAGCGACACAGAGTGTCGCTCTACAAAGCTTTCTTCATCAAATAGTCGTTTGAGGAAGTGAAAAGTCGCGTCTATTTCTTCACAAAAATAAACTCACCGCCGTTATCGCCTGCGCCATACAGCGTAATCAACTCCGGTTTTTGCAAACTCCGTGACGTTACTGGGACCTTTATCGCTTCAAACAGAGAAATCGCCGGGAGATAGGGCGCGGTACTGTTCTTCAACGCATCGAGCAAAAAATACGCGAAGACACTATGGTTGATGCTGATGCCGCCGTCTGTGACCGGCTCGTTGCCGCCGCTGGTGAGCACTTGCCGCGCCGGCTTGCGCGACGCTTCCTCGAAATAACGCTCAGGATTGTTGTAGCGAAACCGCGGTGGCTCTCCACGGAACACCGTCGAGGAAAAACACGCATCGCTCACAATGAGAATGCTCCTGCTCTTCATCGCTTTGAGATACGGCTGGATGTCATTGTTCCGCACGTAACTCGCACTCGACCCGATCGCGGCTTCGCTGGGTATCCAGTAACCGACGTCAATCGCATTGTCGAAAACGCCATGCCCGGCAAAATAGATAAAGAGGTTGTCCGAAGGAAGAAGCTCGCGCACGAGCTGCTCGAATTTTTTGATGATGTTTTCTCGCGTCGCCTGCTTGTCGTACATTTCAATCAGGTATTTGCGGTCGAACCGGTACTGTTCAAGAAGCACATCGCGGACCGCCTTTGCGTCGGTCACGGGGTTCGGCAACGGGCGCCAGTGCGCATACTTCGAGATACCGATGACCCAAAGCCAATTTCTGCCGGAAGACGTGCGGCTGATAATCATTTTTTCGATTGCCGGCGAAAGTGAGTCGCCTCGCATTTCGTCGGGCAGGTCCGTTTGAAACGTCCCGACGTTCGTGCTGCCGGTGATTTGGATTTGCGCTGGCGCGCTACAAAACAATCCAATGGCGAGAACAAGTTGTGAAGCGTATTTTTGTTTCA
>JANNUB010000525.1:0-6780 GCA_031394795.1 Ignavibacteriota bacterium
CGAGGTCGTAGACCTGACTCTGCACTCTCCAGAAGGCGGAGTCCATCTACCGGGTTTTGCGATTGAAGCTCGCGCAGCATCGACGTCGCTGTTTCGTTCTTCGGATCAATCTCAATAACGCGGCGATAGAAGAACGCTCCATCGTCAAATCGTTTCACCATGCAGCTCACATGTCCTAACTTGAGAAGTGACTCGACATCGTTCGGAACCTTGTCGAGGAGTGCCTGCAATGCCTGCATCGCTTTTTCAATCCTGCCTAATTCAATTGCTGCATCAGCGAGATTTCTCTGCGCGTCGAGATTGCTCCTATCGAATGTCACAGCATTCAAAAAGGAAGCGAGCGCTTCCTCTTTTTCTCCTTGCTGATAGAGATGCACCCCTAACTCATTGTGGTAATTCGAGTTCTGCGGATGTTGCATGACCAATTCCTGAAGTTCTTCAAACGTTCGGACGACTTGCGTTGTGAACGCTTGCGTTGTGAACGCCTGCTCGTTCTGAAGGGCGCGCGACATCGAGCGCTTCACCGTGTACTCGCCCAAGAATCCCATCCGCTTCGCATCGAACACAAGCTGTTGGAACGCCCGTGCACCTTGCGCCGCGTATTCCGAGTGCCGTTGCTCTTGTGATTCATGTTGGCGAAAAAAGCTGAGCGTATCAACGAGATAAATCGCATCGCCTTTGCTCAACAAATGCACCCACATGGTCATGTCGCCGTTGCCGAGACCAACGCGTCCGCCGAAGCTGAAGATGTTGGGAACGGCGTCCGCAAGATCTGTCTTGCGAAAGAGTGTGGTCGTCGGCTCGCCGATGAAATTGATTCCGCGTCGCAGCATCTCGTTCACCAGGTACACGCCGTCGAAGTATGCGTCCTGGATCGTGATGCGCTGCGTTGGAATGGTGTCGGGAAGATGATGACCATGCTCATCAATCAACTGACGGTGCGATGTCACGAGCGTGACGTCGGGATGCTCGCGCATGACATCCACCAAGCGTTCGATACATGTGGGATGAAGCAAGTCGTCGTCGCAGAGAAATTTTACGAACGTACCGCTCGCAAGCGCGAAACATTTCAAATGGTTCTCGAATCCGCCGATGTGCGGCTCGTTCTTGAAATAGCGAATACGAGAATCGGATTCGGAGTGTCGGCGCGTGAGGTCTTCAATCTCATCTGCATGACTATCGTCGCAAACGATGATTTCAAGGTTCTTGTAGGTCTGGTTACGCGCACTCTCCAGCGCCTGAGCGAAATACAGCGGTTTGAATGATGGTATCAATACGCTCACAAGCGGCTCGTCGCTCCACAAGGGACGTGTTTTGGAAAACTCAAGTATGAGCCTCGAACCTGCGCGATGTTCAAGCCCCCGAAGAAAATCATACTTGCTCTCATTCAGATTGCATCGTAAACCGAACGCCAGTCCCGCGAGAGTCGCGAGCCTGACTAATTCTTCCTCATTATAGACCCACCGATGCCCCCATTCGCGCATCCCGAGGTTCAACATCTCGCAACGGTTCGCAAGGTAGTTGTAGCCGAATTTCTTCCACTCATCGTTGAGCCATTGCTCGCCGCCGTACTCTTGAATCATTACATCCAGATCGGGCGTCGCGATCCGGAGGGCGCCGTTGTGCTGCAAGACGCGCCTGCATTCGCGGAGTAATGCGATCCCTTCCGCCTGCGTGATGTGCTCGATGAAATGCTCACTGTAAATTCCATCCACGGAGTTGTTCTCGAACGGAAGCCCCTTGGTAAGGTCAACCACAACATCCGCGCCCGGATCAATATCAATGTTGATGAAACCGGGAAGCTTGCGGTCGCCACTGCCGAGGTTCAGAAGAATTTTTTCCATTCGTGTTCCTTCAAGAAAAGTTGTCTATTGTCGCGCAACCGCGTAGCCGATGCCGGTCTGCCCGAACCCGTTCCCGTTGTAAAACATGTAATGACAATCGTGATGCTGAATCACCGAACAATATTCCATCATCGCACTGTCCCACTCTTGTTCCGACAAACCGATGCCGGCACGATCATCGCGCCGCGTCCAGCGTTTGCCGTCCGGTGATTCCGCATATCCGATTTTATATCCCTGCGTTCGTTCCGTTCTGTAATCGTCGAGCGAGCGATAACTGTACCACATCTTGTAGATGGTGTTCTCGCGAATGACAAACGGCCTGCCGATTGCTTCGCGGGCATGCGCATAATCAATCGCCACACTTCGCTCGCCAGTCCATTCAATTCCGTCGGGCGACTCTTGATAACACACGCGGTACTGAGGCTCAGCCTTGTCATTGATGACGTGCCATCCGGTGCAGGAGATGAACCACATCTTGAAAATGCCGTCATCACACATGACGTGGGGCGCGGTATTGAAAAAGGGTTCACGTATGCTCCGATCGGAAATCGGACCGGCAAATTGTTTCCTGAAATTCATGCCGTCGTCGCTCGTCGCTAACCCGATGGAAAGCCGGTAACTCACCGTCACTTGCGGATTCCACGCGATGTAATAGAGACGATACGATTCGCCGACGCGCAGAATGCACGAAGGCATGATGCCGCTGTCATCGAACGTTCCAGCCTCTCCAACATCCAATATCGGACGATCATGAACATACGTGACGACCGACGGATCGCTGAGCAGGCAATCGAAGAACGACGTAAACGATCTGCCGCGTTCGTCACGCGTCCCGTAAAACACCCGGAGATGCTTTTCATCCAACCGAAGCACTGTCGGAATCGAAGCATGGGATTTATTCCACCATCGGTCGGCGCTCACGGAAAAAATATGTCCTCGCTTTTCCCACTGCATATCAAAAGTCCAAATCCTTGCTCGACTTCTCCCCTTTCACGGCGGGGTTTCCTTTGTACACGCCCCACGCTTCAGTGTTTTTCATTACCGCCGACGCCATTGCAACGAACGTCCCCTCGGCAATCGTCACGCCGTCGCGAATCGTCGCGTTCACGCCGAAAAAACTGTACGGCTCGACAGTGCAATGCCCCGACAACACAACATGCGATGTGAACATCACATGATCGCGGATAACGCTGTGATGCCCGATGTGATTGCCACTCCACAACACGACATTATTGCCGATGGATGCGTACGGCTGAATCGTGTTGTCTTCGAGAATGAAACAGTTGTCGCCAATCGGCGTGTCCGCAAATCTTGTCGCTTTCGAGCTGATGTAGCTGATGAGCGAGTAGCCTTTCTGTTTAATCGCGACATACTTTTGGCGACGGTGCTGGTTCATTTTGCCCGGCGACATCGGCGCGAAGAATTGAAATTCCGCCGGCGAAAGAATTCTCTCGACCTCTTCGAACGGCACGATGGGCAATCCTTCACAATATTTTTCGGCAGGCATGTACGCCGCGTCAACGCTGAATGCGACGACCTCATGCTCGCTGTCGTGTGTTAGATAAAAATGCGCGAGCGAAGCGAAGTCCTTTATTCCAAAGATGATTACTTTTGCCATTGATTGAACATGAGTTATTTATAGACGTATGTCGTGTACTCGTACAGCCCGTAATCATTTCTGATAACGAAGTTGCGTGAGAGGTTTTTTGTGAGAAAGTTTCCAAGAACATCCATCGGGAGATGGAACAAATCCTCCCGCTCCCAATCCACATGCTTCGACATGACGTTGAACGCGACGCCGACGCGGCTTTTTGCAAACACGATCGTGAGGAGTTTTGTGAAGTAATCGAACATCTCGTCGAAACTCAACTCACGCTTTTCGGTCAACACTCCGTTCATCACGATGTAATCGAACGCCGGCAATTCGTTCGGAGAGTGCATCACGTCTAGCCAATAAAACCGCTGCGTAGGGAATTTCCTTTGACAATGTTGAATGAACGCCGAGCTTAAATCCAATCCGTTGTATTCGACGTTGTGCGCAATCTGTTTTGTTTGCAAATGTTCATACAGCATTGCCGTGCCGCAGCCGAAATCGAGCAGTGAGGCAGGTACGTTCGCATTCTTGATCACACCGAGCATCGCGTCGTACCGCTTCACCAGGTCCGGCATGTTGGACCAATCGAGACCCATGGGCGAATCGCCGAACTGCGCGAAGCAATTCTCGTAATGCGCGACGATGGAATGATACGAGTTCATGCCGAGTGCAAAGTAAATTCTTGAAGCAGACTGCGCGTCCGCTCTTTGTCGTTGAACATCAACGCGTCGATCGTCGAAAGCCACGGCGTGAAATGTCCGTTGAATTGTTGATACGTCAGCGGCTTCGCTTCGAGAAAATGCAGACGGATATTGCGCGTTGCGAAATCACAGCGTCTGTAAAGCTCTCGCCCGCCGATGGGGTTAACGTAGTCCGTCGCTTGTTCGCGCTGACAGATGTCGAGAATGCGGTGTTCCGCTTTCAATATTTGATTCCTATAGATGCGGGAAGTCGCAACGAATTCCGTGGTGAAGCCGAGAAACTCCGCAACAGCTTTCACGCTCATCGCGGCGAGCGTTGCAATTTTTGTTTCTCCGCTTGTAGCAATCTTCGCCACAAGAGGAAAAACAGTCGCGAACTGCGGCGCTTTCCTGTATGCAAGCTCGATCGTTCTCAAGAATTTTTCCCGCCACGGCTGCGCATCGTCCACTTCGACGTCACAAATCAATTTGTTCTGACTCGCATTCTTCAACGGAATGCCGACGAGCCTCGGTTCGCCGCCGATCAAAAACTTGTTTCGCTGAATCCACCCGCGTGTGATGAAGTTGGCGTCATCGAAGAAGACGAACTTGTTCACCGCGTTCACCAGCTGAAAGTAGCCGATGTACGGAAAAAAATATGGCTGCATAATCGCCAGCTTCATTCATCCCTCGACCGTATGCGCCGCTTCGGCATTCACCGTCAACGCAGAGAGAATGTCGTTGCGGACGAGATGCGCGATAGAGCGAACAACACCTTCCATCTCGCAAAAGAGCGGCAGACACAACACTCGCCGCGCGATGGATTCGGAATATGGACACGCCTGCGTGCCGTAACGCTGCACTCCGGCGTGCAGGCACGTCGCCGCGTCGACGAAGGGGAGCGTGTTCAGCGACGGGTAAAAGTAGCGTCGCGCATTGATACCGTGTACTCGCAAACGTTCTTTCGTTTTCAACAACATGATTTCTGAGGGAAACACGATCGGGTAGTACGCGTAGTTGTACGAATGCTCCGACGGAATCTGGGGGCGTTTGAGCAAGGGGACGTTCCGCAGAATCGCATCGTATTCTTTCACAATCATGCGACGCTTTGCGATGAAATCATTCACCCTCGGAAGATTGCACAGCCCCATCGCCGCGTGAAATTCGGAATTTTTTCCGTTGATGCCAATCGTGAAATATTCATCGTCGAGGTGACCGAAACTTCTGTAGAGAAAAAGTTTTCTCGCAAGTTCGTCGTCGTTCGTAATGACCGCGCCGCCTTCGACGGTGTGAAAGATCTTTGTTGCATGAAAACTGAACGTTGAGATGTCGCCGAATGCCGCGACGGATTTGCCGCCGACGGTTGTGCCGAACGCGTGCGCCGCATCGTAAATCACTTTCAGATCATACCGGCGCGCAATCTGTTCGATGCGCTGCACGTCGCACGGGATGCCGTACACGTGCACGGCGAGAATCGCTTCGGTCTGTTCCGTAATCGCCGATTCGATTTTGTCCGCGTCAATGCAGAAGTTCGATGGGTGAATGTCCACGAACACCGGCGTGCATTGTTCCCACAAAATGGAATTCGTCGTGGCAACGTACGAAAACGGAGTCGTGATGATTTCTTTTTTCAGTCCAAGCGCCTTGATGGCAAGCTGAAGCGCAATCGTGCCGTTGGATACAAAGAACAAATGCTTTACGCCCAGAAAATTCTTCAGGCGCGCTTCGAGTTCTTGCACCAACTCGCCGTTGTTCGTAAGCCAGCCGCTTTTCCAAACACGCTTAAGTTGTTCGACGTACTCTTCGAGCGGCGGGAGATATGCCTTCGTCACGTTTATCATCCCGTGCAATAGTTCAAGCGAAATGCCAACCGGGGGGACGACTTGCCTTGCAATTTCAAAGGATTCCGCACGGCGCCGCGCTCATTGGTGGTTACTATTGCTCACGTGCCGACTCGTAAACTTTTTCTTTGCATTTCGCCGCGCGTCTTGCTATTATTAATACCATGAAACCAAATCTCAAAATCCTTCTCATAGACGACAATGAGGATTTTCGGGTAGCGCTGAAACATCTCCTCTCCTCGAACCATTACGATATCGTCGAAGCCGGAAACGGAGAGCAGGCGCTCGAACACCTGGCAGCCGACATGCCCGACATGGCGATCGTTGACCTCGACATGCCGAAAATGAACGGGATCGAGTTCTCCCGACGGGCAAAAAAAGAGCGCCCCGGCTTTCCCATCGTCATGGTGACCGGCTACTCGCAGTTCTACTCCTCGAAGGAGATCATCGCAACAGGAATTGATGCATTTCTCCAAAAGCCCATTGACGGTGATAAGCTCGTAGCGGTTATTCGACAGCTCCAACAGATCACCGTTCCAAAAAACTAGCAGGTTGCTGCCCGCTAGAAGCCCAGACGAAAACCCAGAGCGGACACTTCCGAAGGAATGCCTTCTCTACGAGACCGTAGGTCGGCAAAAGTCACAAAGACACTAAGCTACACCAAGAAAAATCTTGAGAAAAATTCCCACTTTGTGAACCTTCGTGCCCTTGTGACTTCGTGTCCTTGCTTTTCGACCGAGTCTCTAGCGAAGCTTCGCCTCAAACCGACCAGTAGAAGAGTTGCGATCAATTGATGATCCGTGTATGTTTAGATAAAGAGT
>JANNUB010000549.1:0-6053 GCA_031394795.1 Ignavibacteriota bacterium
AGTAGTTCACCCCGCTGTTGTACTAACACTCTTCGATCTGTTGCCATGAGGATCTCCGTAATGTCTGACATATATAACTATGTCAGAATCTACGAAATCCTCTTCTTCCTTGCAAGTACGTACTCTGATGTCGCACACCCATTGATTGATGCAAGATGTTCAGGCAGAGTGAAGCGTTTCTGCAAACGGCAGATCATCGCAGTGGTGTGACTTCATCGTGGCTGGAGGTCTGTAATCGCCGCTCATCAACCCAAGAGAGTGGCGCAGACGATACGTATCTGCCTGCATGGCATGTCCTGCCCAGCTGGCAACGCGTTGCCGAAGGTTTGACGGTGGCGATGTTTTCCAGATCCGAAGCCTGCGCTTGAGACTTCTTACGTTTCGCGAATCGAGCAATCTGTGTGTGCGGAAGACGCGTTGTCCGAGGAATTTCCAGCCCACATTTGTTGGAAAGATGTAGCAATGTTCGGGATGGAGGGTCAAACGAAATTGTTCGAGATATCGAGATACGGCTGACTTCCATTCTCTCAGCACGACTTTCGAATCAGCAAAGAGCACGAAATCGTCCACATAACGGACGTAGCCCCCGCAATGCAACTCCTCTTTCGCAAAGTGGTCGAGCGGATTGAGATACAAGTTGGCAAAGAACTGACTGGTGAGATTTCCAATGGGAAGTCCTTTCCGGCGTGTCAACGGACTGAAAAGATCGTCGCCCGTGTAGTAATCGAGGACGGTATCCTGTGGATTACTGCCGTCGATGATTGTGTCAATGAGCCGGAGGGTTTGCTTGTCGGAGACTTTTCCTCGAATAAGCTTGTTCAGTATGTCGTGGTCGATGGACGGGAAGTATTTGTGAATGTCACATTTCAGCACGTAGGAAAACCTTCTGACGTACGTCTGATATCTTCGAATGGCTGCGTGCGTTCCTTTGCCCACTCGGTTTGAATACGAATCGAAGATAAAACTTCGTTCGAAGAGTGGAGCGATGATGTTCATGAGTGCGTGATGAACGACGCGGTCGCGGAACGGCGCTGCGCTGATAATTCTCGGCTTAGGTTCGTAGATGCGAAACGTTGAGTATGAGCCGGGAATGTACGTGTGATTGTCAAGCTCTTCCTGTAGGA
The DNA here is from genome assembly GCA_031394795.1 of Ignavibacteriota bacterium. Lineage (GTDB taxonomy): Bacteria > Bacteroidota > Ignavibacteria > UBA10030 > UBA6906 > CAADGV01. The sequence goes on from JANNUB010000549.1 coordinate 1,125, forward strand.
GAAAAATATTCTCTTCGAGCTTGTTGAAGAAATGTAGGACGTACGGTCTGTTTGTTTTCCCCTTCGCGGCAAGACGTGCAGCGAAGAGAAGATTGGAAAAATCCCTGATACCGCTGAAGAGGTTCTTGTATGTTTTCATAGTAAAGGGCGGGCTGCCTGTTCGAGCCAAACTACTAAGGCAGCCAGCCGGTTTTTATGTTTGAGCTTATTCCGCTTGAGCGGAAGCTCGCTGCCGGACGAAGAACCGTATGTCATGCCCGGACTCAGTTCGGCGTTCCGTAGAACGCCGACATCAGGATCGGACATATATTCGATCGTACGTTTGGGCTTGATTGGGCGAGCACCACACGAAACCCGATGTTGTTGTTCCTGTTGTCGGGGTTGTTGTTGTTCCGAGAGTCGCAGCGCAGATTCTCTGTGTTGTTGTTCCAAGAGCCGCCACGCACAGCGCGAGCTCTACCTGAGCCCTCCTCCGCTTGGTCCTGAAGACCAAGATCATTTGGTGTCAGACTTTCGATGGCCCCGGATTCTTGATCCAGCCACCGAGAAGTCTCCCGAGTTCATTCAACTGTGTACAGCCATGCTCGTATGAGCGCAGGTTTATAAACCGCATTTCGTAGCTGAAGCGAAAAAGGATTCTGAGTCTAGCAAGAGCTTCATCGGCATTCTTCAGGAGTGGGAGTTTATCCCGCCGCATGTTTGCCACGGTTGCGTATTCGATAAAGTCCAGGATTGCATTCTCCAACCGGACTGCGAGACTGAAGCGATGACTTTTGGGAAACTTGCCGGTATGCCCGAATAGCCATTTTGAAAAATCGTATGCCCGTTTGATAACGAGAAGCTCACCGGATTCCATGGCACGTTCAATAGATAATGAGCGATTCAGAGAATCGCTCTACAAAAATCGCGCGCCCACCGCACTCACCCACCTTTCAGAGTATCAGATAGACAGACGATCAGAGTCTCAAAAAATGTGACTGGGACTGAACAACGCGAAACCCGATGCCGTCGCCCCCGTCGCCGGGGCCGTAGTAGCTCCGAGAGCCGCAGCGCAGATACTCTAAGAAGTCGTCGCCCCAAGAGCCGCCACGCACAGCGCGAGCCTCCGGGTAGGTCTTGTGTCCATAAGGATTCTCCATCCACTCCCAAACATTACCTGCCATGTCCATCAATCCATCAGGGGTCGCTCCGGCAGGATAAGCGCCGACAGGTGTCGTTTGTCCTACCTTCGAACCGTAGTTTGCGTGCTTCTCATCGGGTTCTTCTTCTCCCCAAGGAAATGTCCGCGGCTTGTCTCCACCTGCCGCCCATTCCCACTCTGTCTCGTTGGGAAGTCTGAAGAGGGATTTCTCCGTTGCATCTTTTTTCCCCGTCAACTCGGTCAGCCAATGACAATATGCAACGGCGCCATACCACGAAACGCCGACAACAGGTTGGTCATCACCGTTGAAGCGCTTGTCGTCGTCGTTTCGCGAAATAAGTTGCTTAGTCCACTTACCCGGCTCGTTACCGATTTCTTTGAGCATCCCTTCAATCGGTTTTGCATGAGCCAGCAAGCTTTCAGCAAACTTGTTGAGCGGAAGACTCTCCATCTCGCGCACAACCTTTTCACCACGAAGATACGAAATGAACCTGCGATATTGTTTGTTTGTGACGGGATATTTTGCAATGTAAAGTGGCGGAACTTCGGTTTGCTTCTTGGTGACGGAGTATTTGTATTTGCCTCCGGGGATGAGGATGTATTCGGCGTTGAATTCAGTTGGGTTGAAGATGCGCACGGGCAATCGGAGTGCTTTGCCTTTGACCTGAACCGAGATATATTCCTCTTTCTCCTCCGCAGGAACTTCTCCCAACTTCGCGAGGATTGAACGAGCGAGGTCCACAATTAGAGGGTCTTTGTCTTGAAGAGCACCGCGCACAGATTCCTTTGCTTTTGGCGTGTCGATTCGTTCGAGAGCGAATAACGCACGATACTTTGATTCAAAGTTCGATGTAGTGAGTGCTTCGATAAACGCGTCTTCGGACTTCTCAAACGCTTCCTCAATGCAGTGCAGCATGAGCACAATCGCGCCACCGCTACTGCTGGGCAGCGTAAGAAGAGATTCCATGAAAGCAGAGAAAAAGGATACGTTTGTCAGACCCATTGCAAGCAGTGTCGGTTCGCGCCACCAAGCACTGTCGAAGTTCTTGACAAGAATATTCTGTTGTCGCGTGTTTAGGATTTCCTCAGCCGTAAGATATTCACGAAAACTGAGGTTATGAAATAAGTATGCATCACCTTCGCCTTTGAAAATGCCGCTCCTTTCCTGCCACCATCTCAGCAGTTCGTCAGGCTTCACAGACTTATTGATTCGTGAAAGGATAGGCTCGATGAAGTTTAGGATTTCGTTGTGAGTGACTTCTCTACGGTTTTCTTCCAGATGCATCCAGAGCGCGACAGGCTGAAGAAGCCGGCGTGCCTGCGCTGCTGAAAGAAGAACGGTAAGTCCTTTCGATTTATCCCACCGTTCGAGCATGACGTCCGTGCATTCTTTGTAAAGCTCGACCCGACGGTCGGGTAAAATCTTTCGGTCGCGATGAACCAGTGCGATAATCTGCAGCATCAAGGGATTGATCGCAAGTTCCTTAAGTATGGCGTTGATTCAATCCGATTGCACAGATCATTCGCGTCGCGACGGGCTTCGATACGCCAGTGGTCGTTGTCTTCGTGCAAATGTGTTTCAACCGCGGTGAGCCAGTTTTCGAGAAATTGTTTTATCTGGGGCAAATCGTAATCCTGTATCTCAAGGCGGAGATACGCCCCGGGGAGAACAGCGTCGCCGCGATAACCTGAAAAACGGGAGGTCACAACGAGAGGTGATTTCGGGAATGCGAGATGGACTTTGTTGTGGATCCACTTGCTGACTTCCGCACGTTTTTCTTCTGTCGGGACTTCGTCCAGACCGTCGAGAAGAAGAATCGTTTTCCCCTCACGGAGTCGCTCAAGGAAAAAATTATCATCCAGATCGAGCGAATAGTCCTGCAGCGAAATCTGGATGTTCCGCACAAGTGTCTTTGAAGGATCGACGTGGCGAAGGAAAACAGGAATCGGGAGAAGCTGCTTGTCTATGCCGAGAGTCTCTTTTGCTGTTTCGGCTGCGAAGCAGAGAGCGAAGTATTTCGCAAGTGTTGTCTTCCCTGAACCGGGTTGACCGAGGATCACAAGTCCGTCATAGTGTTTGTTGATTGCAAGCAGAAGGGCTTGCTGTGCAGTTACTGTTTTGTCGAAAGAGGATTCATGAGCCTCCAGCTTTGTACCTCTGCGCTGCGGGTCAAGAGCACGTTGCATTTCAGACACACGTGCCTGAAGCTGGACGTAGACTTTGTCGAGAGGTATGGGGATGCGGAGGTTGGTCTCGAAGCCGGCAACGGGGAGGTCCCCATGCAGGGTCCGGATGTGCTTCCGATATCGGGTTTTAGCTGAGCCTTTCCTCCACCGTTGTTGGATTTTTGGCCCGAGAAACTTAGCAAACGCCCAAATCCCAGCCAGCATGGTGAACGCGAATACAATGACCTCTTTGTTGGTATTGACCCATTCCACAAACCCTGGGGATGTTGGTAACCTCTTTGCAGTTGTATCAGTTTTCGTTGTATCTGACCGCATTTGTGCGTTTGTGGTCGAACCACTTGAAACGACACTTGTTGTGTCAAATGAAAACCCGTTGACGGAAAGAGAGAATGAGAGTACCAGAAGGCAAGTAATGAAAAGGAGTGAGTTCTTGATCGGGTGTGTCATGGTAATGGCAACGAAGTGGGATGAGAGATGACTCCAATATAGGATTGATGGCGGAGATGTTCAACTTTGTTGGAAAGCAAAGAGAGAGTCTGGGGATGTTAGCTCTTGCTCTTAGAAGTGGAGGTGTATCAAGCTTTCAACTTCCCAAACTGCATCGCATCGGGCGCGTACCGCGCATTCGGAATCAACAATCGCTGAATCACTTCGCCATTGAGAATCGTTCGGTCAATGATCTCTTCAACGTCTTCCTTCTTCACGCCGCCGTACCAAATTCCTTCGGGATAAATTACCATCGTAATGCCGTGCTCGCAGGCGTCGAGGCAGCCGGCGTTGTTTGCCCGAACGATGTGAGAAAGCCCGCGCTTCTTCAATTCGGCTTTGAGTGTGTCGCGCACTTCTTCCGAGCCTTTTGCGTGGCAGCAGCCCTTCGGATGACTCGGCTCTCTTTCATTGAGGCAGACGAAGATGTGGCGTTGGTAGCGGCTCATATCATACACCCTGAGTCTTAATGAACTATGAAGGCAGGCGGAAAGCGAAGGGCCTTCCAGCATTTCAAATGCGATCAGATCCTTCGCTTCGCTCAGGATTTGGAAACATACTCCAGCACGCCTTTCAGCGGACGCGCGTTCAAAACATTTTCTTTCTCCAGCCAACCTTTGCGCGCAACGCCCACCCCATAGAACACATCCCGAAGTCCATCAACATTGTGAGCATCCGGATTGATCGCGATCATTACACCCTTCTCTTTCGCGTATTTGCACAAGCGCCAGTCGAGATCCAAACGCATCGGATGCGCGTTGATTTCGATGATCTTTCCGTAATCGGCGGCGCAATTGATGACCTCAATCATGTCGACCGGATAGCCTTCACGCGAGAGCAAGAGCCTGCCCGTCGGATGTCCCAGCATCGTGACGTATTTGTTTTTCAACGCCTTGACGATCCGCTTGGTCATTTCCTTCATGTCGTTCTTAAATCCGCTGTGAACTGAAGCGACAACAAATTCAAAACGTGAAAGGACTTTGTCAGACCAGTCTAAGTCACCATTTGGCAATATGTCGCACTCGGTTCCCTTAAGTATTCTCATCCCCTTTAGCTTGTCATTCAGATCATCAATCTCTTTGAATTGCGCTTTCACCTTGTCCTCGCTCAAGCCG
>JANNUB010000577.1:0-12896 GCA_031394795.1 Ignavibacteriota bacterium
AATTCGAATTGACGGGGAAGAAACGATTAATGGCAAAACCTATTCAAAGGAAGTAACAGTTTTTGCTGGGATTCCTGGTGCGGAACATTCGGTCAATTATTATAGGAGGGGAAAAGAAGGAATCTTCAAGATAGACGGCAAGCATAGGGACTTCCCAGAGTATTTGGTAGGACCTTTTCCGCTCACTGTTGGAAATACATGGACAGTGCAAGAACCAGAAGGGGAAGCCACATATACTGCAGAGGTGGTCGAAACGCTAGAGTTGGTTGACAGAAAATACGAGGGGTGCCTGAAAATTTCGTTCAAAGGTACTGTCAAGCAGGTAGCCTATGAGGGATATACATACCGAGCCCCTGATATTGGGGAGGTAAAAAGCGTTGTGAAACTAAGCAACCGAATAACGGTTGAGTCTAATCTGGTCGAGGAGAAGTAACGAGAGAGTGAACAACTCGCTTCTTTCTGTTGAAACACCACTGGCTACGCCGCCTAACAAAACTAAGCACGACGCTCACACATTTGGAACGGCTTACACTCGTGCTCGCGCACGGCGAGAAAGTTGTGTTCGCTCCATGGCGCCATCAATTGTAGAATCATAGATGGCGCCACGGCGTGCTTACTCGAACGTTAAGCGCCATTTGCACAATTCTTTGATCCATTGACAGACATTCTGTCGCGTCGAAATTCACCCAGCACGAACCAAAGTTTTGGCAAACGGAAAGGAACACCATATGACAAACAAATCTGACACGATTCGACCCGTCGTGATCTATCCTTTCGCCCAACCTCGGGATCTATCTAGCCTGAGGCTCCTCTATGGCAAACTTGCGGATTTGGTGAAGGACCCCCTCTACTCAAAACCCGTAACAATCGTCAACAACCAAACCATGTACCGAAGTACGGCCCCTTCGAATCGTGACATGCAACTAGAGACGACGTACCGTGATGCCATCAATGACATTGTCACACCCGTTTCGGAGATAAAGGATACTTGGGCCGTTGACACGTGTGCCATGTGGCTCCGAGGCTTGGGTGACGCGTTCCAACATTCCGAAAATGAAGGCGCAACCCACGATGTATTCTGGCTCATCCCCGGTGACTTCGATTACTCTACGACGGAAGGCAAAAAGGCACTTGAGCTACTTGCAGAAATCCCTCGTCGTGTACTCAGAGCGGAATGCTGTCTTTGCCTTGGAGAAATCTCCGTCCCGCTTAGCAGCGCAAAGCAATTGATCGACACCTACGGAACGTACGGTCTGCTTTACAATTGGTTCCCTGCTGAAGCAATGGGCATCCGCAAGATCACGGACAAGCCACGCACCGAGTTCTTTGCCATAAATAGTGAAACTCTGAAAGAGGCTCTCATTCCCAATAGGTGGTTTGCATACGAGCAGACTCTGATGATCCTACTGCAGAATATGAGGGGTACGAGTCCCGTGCGTCCGATTGAGAAGGTTACACTTGGATCAATTAGCGATCCCGAAGCTGCACGAAGTAGTCTAGCGTCGGCGATGCAGCAGGTCGAGCGCACTGAGAGGGCGCTCAAGCTCTATTGGCGGGATCTTGCCGAGCGAGAGGGAAGGTCCAACTGGCACGATGAGTTTCGCGTTTTGGATGGACAATCGGAAAGTATCAGAACGGCAGCAATGGTCATCCTGAGAAGATTGCTGAAGTAGATCGAGGTATTGAAGTAGTGCAAACGGCGCATAACACCGAAAAACTACGCCGCTCGTTCGTTTGGTAAGTCAACGCGCATGCGCACGCACGGCCATACATATGGAACTCGCTCAACGCCGCACTCAATCATAAAAAGCGTGGAGTGCGGCGTTGCGTAGTTTTCGGAAACGTTAGCCGCCATTAGCCGATCAGGATGAACAAGCAAATAAAGTCAAAGGAACATGAAGAAGGTATCAACCGAGTATGATAGGTTCCTCGCTTCCCTGAATGAGGAGAAACTGCAAGCGCAAGAGCGGCGAGCTCAATTCACTATTCGGAAACTCGCTTTCGTCGGGGCACTCTTTGCTGCTGGTACTGTGAAGTTGCCTCAGGGCATCGAACTTACCCTCGTTCTCTACATCGTTCCTTTCATTTCCATTGCCTTCGATCTCTATGTCTTGGGAGAGGACTACGGGATCAAGAGAATGGGGGCGTTTGTATTGAAACAACTTGACACGGAAATTGAAGCAGAGTGGGAGCGATATGTCGCACAGAGAAGAGACCCTTTTACGAACACAGCGAGATCGTTTTTGAGTCTACTTGTCATGATCGCATGCGCAGTCGTTCTATGGCAGAGCGCGCCGTCTTTATTACCATTTGGGATTTGGATCGCGAGTAATTTGTTGGCAATCATTATCATGGCATGGTACGCTCGTCGCCAGCGACTTCATCTGGTCTCCGAAACAAAAGAGCAATCGAAATCGGCTAACGGCGGCTAACAAAACTAAGCACGGCGCTCGTTCATTTGATAAGTCAGCACACTTGCCTTCGCACGGCTTGATATAGAACTCGCTCCACCCCGCCGTCAATCATAGAACATAGACGGCGGGGCGGCGTGCTTACTCGAACGTTATGTGAAATTGTTTTGCTTCAGAGAGGAACAGCCAATGATTAGTCGACAAATAATCGTTCTGTCAATAGCGTTGATAGGGAATCTGCTTGTTGGTTGTAAAGATGACGGCGTGTCGGTCGATAATCGCCCCGCTGGTCTTTACGCCAAAGTAGTCAATCCAAGCGGTGGGGTAGTCGCGGGAACCAGCGTTCATTACATCTTCTACTCATCTACCAATCCCGTTTCGCTCAATGCGTGGATACAATACAGTCTCTCAGTGGCGCAAGTGGTAACATTGAAAGTGTTCGACCCCGTTGACCGAGAAGTGTCCACACTCATAAATGCCGTTCAGCAACCAGCGGGAGTGCATACGATACAGTTCTCCGACTCATCCGCTACAAACGGTGTCTATTCGTATAAGCTGCAAACGGGCGATTCCTTGAGGGTGGGATCGTTTTATTTACGTGAGGATGACATCGTCCGCTTACAACAGAAATCTCCACTAACTGTTTCCGACCAAGCAGGGCAGTTCTTCTTAAGCGCTAAAGTACTTGGCATTGGAAGAACCTTTCAAGGTCAGTTTTCCACCGAGACGATCTCCGATTCGATTTCTGTTGTTCTGGTCAAAGCGAACTACAGGACGCTGGTTCAGTCATTTCGATTGGATGTTACAAAACCGACCGAGAGGACATTGACGCTCGAACCGAACTGAGGACGACGGAAGCAAAACAACTTCACATAACAAAGGCAAGCAACGACGTTCACACATTTGGAAAGGCTCACGCACTTGCGCACGCGCGCTCGACTTAGTTGTGTTCACTCAACGGCGCCATCAATCGTAGAATCATGGATGGCGTCACGGCGTGCTTACTCGAACGTTAGGCGCAAGCAAAGATTCATTTGATAAGGCGTTTTGCGGCACATCTTAACTTGCTGTTGAACGGGAACCAATATGACAAATCGTAGTATTGAAACTTCCCCAAAGCTTTACGCGAGGATCGCTGGTATTCTCTATCTGTACATCATCATCGTAGGTAGTTTTGCCGAAATCTTTGTCAGATCGAGGCTGGTCGCATCAAACGATGCTACTGCAACTGCCAGCAATATTGTGTCCAACGAGTTACTATTCCGCATCGGCTTTTCTGGTGAATTGTTGCATCTTGCTTTTGATGTTGTGATAGCTGTAATCCTATACGCATTGCTGAGGCCTGTTGATCGAAGCATCTCTTTGCTGGCGGCATTCTCGCGATTCGCGTGCGACATCATCCTTGCGGTGGCCAGCCTCAGTCATTTCGCCGCCCTCAAACTCTTAGGTGAATCCGACTATCTAAAGACCTTTCAATCAGACCAACTCCATAGTCTTGCGCTGCTCGTAATGAGATTGCACGGTGATGGTTATGCTATCAGTTTAGTCTTTTTCAGTTTCGCCTGCCTTTCACTCGGATATTTGATATTCAGATCAAGCTTCCTCCCGAAAACCATTGGCGGCCTGCTTGTGATTGCGGGTATTTGTTACTTCATCAATAGCTTCGCCCACTTCTTGAATCCACAGTTCGCGGCCTCACTGTTTCCTGCAATCTTTGTACCCATCTTCGTCGCCGAGCTCTCATTTACACTGTGGCTTATTGTGAAGGGCGTAAATGTTTCAAAGTGGCAAGAGACCTTAGAACTTTCGATGCGTGATACATCAATACAAAAATGAACGAATTCTTCTTCGCACAGATTTGGATTCTGTGCCGCAAAACGCGATTGAAATAGAACGTTGCCTGCGCATAACAAGCGTAATCACGGCGCTCCGTCATCTGGTAGGAATTATAGTCGTCGCTCCATTGTTTTTGCCGCGTGTTGGTATTGCGCCTGCGGACGCGAGAAATGAGTCGTCCGTAGCGCCCTTCGGCGCATTATTTGATAGCGGCAAAAAACAACGGCGTGCTTACGCTAACCGTTGTGCGCCATGGCCGCCAGCTCATGAATATCCAAGTCAACCATCCATCAAGAAACACTATAGGATAATAGCATGAAAACTCACCTTCTCTTTGGCCTGACCATGTCAGTAGCTACCGGTTGCAGTTCCTCTTATCATGTCGGCAATGAACCAGCACCGGACACGTACTCTTTCGCTCAAGTGAGCGAGAATGCTAAAGGTTATTCTGTCACCATTTGGACAATCCAAGGGGAAGAGATTAGGGCAACCGATCTGTTCGTGAGAGGCGACTCAACCAGCTTTCTTCAATCCACCACGGAAAAGAGAATCACTATCGCGACTTCATCCGTAGAAACAATTACCATCAAAAAAGCCGGAGCAGGGGCGGTTGACGGGCTCATCCCCGGAGCTATTCTTGGAGTGCCAGCCGGTTGGCTCGTGGGCTCGATGGCTGCAGCCTTTGATGACAATAGGGATGTTGACGGAGCAGTCGCAGCAGGTGTGTTTGCAGGAGTCGTCGTCCTCAGTGCGGGTGTGGGTGCTGCAATCCGTCATACCGATGAGTACATTTTCCAATCGAAAAATAACAATTCACAGAAAGAGAAATAGAATTGGCTGGCGACCACGAACGCACAACAACCGCAAGCACGTCACTCACTCATTTGGTAAGGCTCTGTTGTTTCAGATGTAGAGGTGAGGTCAACATGAAAAGAAAAGTCGTTTCCTGTGTGCTTGTCTCTTCACTCCTGTTCTCCATCGGGTGTTACAGCACCAGGACCGTTACAAAAGAAGAACTCAAAGCAAGAAATGAACAGGTCGATATCACCGTATGGACCAAAGATTCGTTGGAGTACAGATTCTCCAAAAAGCACTACCGTATCCAGGGGGACACGTTGACAGGATTTGGAGTACAGGTAAGGTCGAATACATCTCCTCGTGACAGTGTTGTCATCTTCATTGCTCTTGCAGATGTCACTTCACTCAAGACGGAGGAATTAGACCTTGGGGGAACAATCATCGTAATTGGACTTCCTGTCGGACTCGTTGTTGTATTGCTGATCGCAATAACTACGGGGAAGTAGCGGGCAATAACAGCACCAAGCATCGAGCAGAAGGAGGTGAAAGATATGAGTGAAGCCAGTATAACTGTGCTCAGGATTGCTGCACTCGTAACGGTGATGGGATTATCTTCGGTTGCACAAGTACATGCACAGACGGAGAAGGGTACTATTGAGGTAGGCATCGAAGCGGGGCCACTCTTATTCATTGCGACCGGCGGCCATGAAACGGTGGGCGGTTTCCTTCTTTCTGGCGAACCCCATGTCGGGTATTTTCTCACTCAAGGAAATGTTTTTCAACAGGGCGATATTTTCGAACGGCTCGCAACGGCGCCTAACAAATGCCACCACGACATTCGATTCATTTGTTAAGGCTCTCACTCATGCCGCTCGACGAGTCGAGTTATACGACGCAAGCATTCAGCGGCGCGTTCTCTCAAGACTCGCAATCGCCTCACCCACTACATAGTTCGAGCCAACCACGAGAATCTTTCCTCCGCCACCATCAAGCGATTGAGCCAGCTTGATTCCTCTCTCAACTGAGCCGCCGTTGACGACCGAATCACTCCACGTCCGGGCGAAACGAGTGATTTCTTTCGAAGGAAGCGCTCGGTGCATCTTCGGCGCTACCGCGATGAATCGTTTGCCGATCTGCACCGCGAGCCGGATCATCTCAGCATACTCCTTGTCTTTCATGACGCCAAAAACAATCGTGAGATTCCTCCGCACGCTCGGCGGGAGGGATGCGAGAAGCGTCGCGACTCCATCGGGGTTGTGCGCGACATCGAGAATGAATCGCTTGCCGATCCGTTCGCATCGTCCGCGAATGCCGGTGTTCTCACGGACTCGGAGCAATCCTCTCTTTACGATTGCGTCCGAGAATCGAGGGAACATGCGATAGTTGCTCTTCACTAAGCCGATGGCAAGACTCGCGAGAATTGCATTGCGCTCTTGATGCTCGCCAGCCAACCCGAGTTTCACTCCGTGCATCTCGTAACGACGCGCTTCGAACAGTTTCGTGCCTCTCGACTCAGCGATGCGATGCAGTATCGCAAGGATGTCGTCATCGTCGGAAGCGGTGACGCATGGAACGCCGCGCTTGATGATGCCACCCTTCTCCCTTGCAATCCTTGTAAGTGTGTTGCCTAAATATTCCTGATGGTCAAGCGCGACATTCGTAATGACGCTGACGAGCGGTGTGACGATGTTCGTCGAATCCAATCTGCCGCCAAGCCCGGCTTCGACGATTGCGATGTCAACCTTCTCATCAGCAAAATACTCGAACGCGATGCACGTCGTCGCTTCAAAGAATGTCGCGTTGAGCTTCTCGATCATAGGGCGCAAGCGATTCGCGTATTCGACGAGCCGCTTTTCCGGCATCTCCATCCCGTTGATGCGGATGCGCTCGGTAAATCGCACGAGATGCGGCGATGTGTAGAGCGCTGTTTTGTATCCCGCTTCAGTGAATATCGAGGCGATGAACGCGCACGTCGAACCTTTGCCGTTCGTGCCCGCAACATGAATGGAGGGAAACTTCTTGTGCGGATTGCTGACGGACTTTGTGAGCGCCCGGATGTTCCGCAAGCCGAACTTCATGCCGCGGGACTGCAATCCGTAGAGGTACTTCAGAGTTTGTTGGTAGGTCATGCCTGCGCGATTCTGTTGGGATAGTTGGATTGATGAATGGATGAATGGATCCATCAATCCAACTATCCATCAATCCAACTATCCATCACTCCATTGATCCATTCATCCATTCTCGCGCGGTTACAACCAACTCGATATCGCGGAATACTCCATTTTCGCGTCAAGCGAGCCAACAAGTTTAGCGACATCGTCAATGCCCAGTTCTTCACAGAAGGCTCTCACCCCGTCCGCGATCTTGATGCCGATGCCCGGGTCAATGTAGTTCGCCGTCCCCACTTGCACCGCACTCGCGCCAGACATCATGAATTCAATCGCATCCGTCGCGTTCATAATGCCCCCAATGCCGATGATAGGAATCTTCACCGCTTTCGAACATTCAAACACCTTGGCAAGCGCAATCGGTTTGATCGCAGGTCCGGACAATCCGCCTGTCACGGTCGAGAGCACGGGCTTCCGGGTACGAATGTCCACAGCCATCCCGATGACCGTATTGATCACGGAGATCGCATCCGCCCCTGCCCCCTCGACTGCACGCGCAAACTCCGAAATGTGCGTCACGTTCGGCGTCAACTTGATCGTCAGGAGCTTGCTTGTGCGGGCACGGAGTCGCCGCGTAATTTCCTCCGTCATCGCGTAGTTCGTTCCGAAACTGAGCCCTCCCTCCTTCACATTCGGGCAGGAGACATTGATTTCGTACCCGTCAATTCCATGCTCCGCCTCCAGGATATCCATCACTTGGCAGTACTCATCCACTGAGCTTGCCGCGATGTTCACAATGATCCGGGTGCTCAAAGTCCGAAGGTATGGAAGCTTCTCCGCGACAAACTTCATCACACCGATGTTCGCCAGCCCGATCGAGTTGAGCATGCCGCACGCAGTTTCAACGATGCGAGTGGGAGGATTGCCATCGCGCGGCTTCAGCGACAATGATTTTGTTACAATCCCACCGAGGAGGTTTACATCAACAACCGACCTTACGTCGTCACCATAACCATATGTACCAGAAGCAACTAACACTGGGTTATTGAATCTTACTCTGGCGATTGTAACAGACGTATTGACCATATCAGATTCTGATTCGTCGAACGTCAAAAGTTGGGCCATCTGTGCATGTGAGAGCGTACTTCTTCTCCCCATAAATCAACTCCACAGGACATCCCTGACAAATGCCAAAGCCACAAGCCATTGAGCCTTCAAGCGAAACTTCACAAGGTATCTCCCGCTTCAAGGCGAAATCGGCGATCTTCCGGAGCATCTTCGTAGGGCCACAAGCGAATATCTTGATCCGTGCTCCCGAAAAAATACCGGGATGCTCCCGCAGAAGGTCAACGACTGTCCCCTTCAGACCGCGGCTTCCGTCGTCCGTCGCAACCTCAACATTTTGCAGATCCCTTTCCACCAGCTGGCTGGCAGTCCGGGCGCCGAGGAGCGTAATGATGGATTTTTGAGCCTCCATCAGAGTACGTGTTGCCAGTGGCAGCGGTGCGACGCCGAGTCCCCCACCGACAAGAACGGCAGTATCGAAGTCTTGCCCCCTCAGCGAAAACGGAACACCCAAAGGTCCAAGAACATCAATCCTCTCGCGGAGCTTTTTCTGATACAGAACCGATGAGCCTTTTCCGACGACGTTGAAAAGGATTTCAACGTTGTCTCCATCAGTTCTATGCACGCTGTAAGGCCGGCGCAGCAGAGGATCGAAACGCTGATCAACCTTGATATTGACGAACTGTCCCGCCTCTACTTGCGTGCTTATTTCATGAGAGAGAAATGCCAGGACGAAGATGTTTTCTGCAACTTGTTCAAGGGTGAGAACCGGACATTGGCTGTGAATCATCAGGGCTTCGGAATTTCTTCGTCTTTCTTGTGAGGGTTCTTGTTGATGGGACGCTCATCGTAGAGCGAGTCACGCCCTGTTTCCTGGACAGGGATTCTCTCCATCACTTTGTCCTTCGCTGATTGCCCGGTCGAGTCCGGTGGGACCGGCGGTTCCGGAACCGGCGGTTGTAGTGTTTGTCGAGCCGCGGAATCCTTCTTTGCCTCCTGCAGCTTTCGCTGTCTTTCCATCTCCACCTCAGCAAGTTTCGGCTGGACGAGGGATGCATACTGGGAGTTCGGAAAACGCTTGATCAGCCGTTGGTAATATGCGATCGAACTATCGGTGTTAGACCGCGTGTTCTCGTAAATCCAGCCGATGGTGTACTGCGCTTTTGCAGAAAGTGGTGAATCTCTCTCTGCGATATTTTTGAATGAAACAAGCGCCGCCACGATGTCGCCTTTTTGCGCAAGTGCTTCCGCTCTTCGATATGAGGCTTCCATCGAATCAACGCCCATACGCGATTCCGGCAATCCGAGCGAGCGACGAGACGACGCGGCAAACTCAGACTCAGGGAACCGTTTCACGATCTCTTGCTGCAGCGAATCAACTACGGAAGCCGAGACTGTGGAATCACCTCGATAAATCTCCGAAAGCGTGTACAATGCTCTGGGTGTAAATGCACTTTTCGGATGCTCGACCAGCAGCCTGTTGTACCAGTATTTTGCAGAATCCAAAACTTCGAGTCGCGAGTAGAACAACGCCGCAAGCTCGCTGATGTTGTACGACAGCCTCGCCATCACCGTGTCCATAGGAGGCGGAGCCGACGCTACCCTTGCGAGGCTGTCCGCGGCGGCGGCAACAGCCTTTGCGGAATCGCTCATTGTAGTATCTTGCGCTAGTACATTTCGTAGTCTCTTCGATGAATCGGGTGGATGAAGAATGAACTGTCGAATGCTGTCGTTCCGTGCTATTTCAGTGCTGTGCTGAAAGTATTTGATGAAGAATTCGCTTCGTTTGACGGTCGCCGGGGTAATTTCCGCCTGAGGGAACTCTCCTTTTCCACTCTCGTATGCTACTCGCGCTGAGTCATAATTCATAAGATTCTTTTCGTAGAGCTGCCCAAGATGGAAGTACGAGTTTGCTGCAACTTCGGTTCGTGCGTATGCCGTGTCAACGTAGCGGTATTGGGCTTCTGCGGAAGGGTAATCCTCCTCCTCACGATACACATGCGCAATCTCCAGGTCAATCTCACCAAAGAACTCCCGGTAGTTCTTGTTGCTAATCAGAGTTTCGAGCAATGCGAGACTCTCCTCGTGCCGGCCCAACATCGAGAACATCCGTGCTTGCCCCATCTGCGCCCGAAAAGCACTGAGATAATCATTGCTCACGTCTTCGGCGCGGGTGTAGGCTTCTTTTGCTTTTGCGTACTCTCCCTGCTGGATGTACATGCTTGCGACGGCTCTGTACGCCGACGAACGATCGGCAGCAGTTGCGCCGAGGTCCGCTGCAATCTGGTAATATTGCAATGCCTCTTTGAAATTCCGCGCTTCCGTTTCAATTTGTGCAACAAGATTCGCGGCACGCGACACGATCTCATCTTCGTCTTCCTTCCTTGCTTCCTCTATCAATTCCAGCGCGCTCCTCGCCGCTGCTTCCTTGTCGCCTTTCCGGTAGTGCGTATTCGCCAGCAACAACTTTGTTTCAAATCTCACGTCACTTTCGGGATGGGTAGAGAGAAGCTCGTTGAACTTCCTTTCGGCAGACTGGTGTTCGTTTTGATAGTAGTATGACTTGCCGATCATCAGCAAGGCATCATCCACGAGCTTTGAGTCGGGATGGTATTGCAGTAGCTTGGAGCATTTCTCAATGACAGTAGTAAATTTCGCTTTTGCTTGCGACGGGACATCGAATGGTGCGAGGAACGGCTTCTCCGTTCTTGACGAGCCGGGCAAGGCAGAGGGTTTGAGCATCTCCTGCTCGACCTCGTTGAACACTTTTCGTGCATTGTAGTAGGTGTTGAAGTACGCGCCGATAAAATCGCCGACGCCGCAGCCGCCCAGAAGGAGAATGGTGAAAACGACGAGAGAAAGGGAAAAACGATGCAAAATCGAAAGCTCCGTAACAGACTTCACGATTCAACTTACTGATTATCTCAGGTAAAATCAATCACGCGCCCGTCAATATACGATCTTCGCGATTAAACCATTCCGCTTGATCGGGTTTCTAACATGCGAACGTTAGGAGAGAAACATTCAACAAACATTCATAAGGAGAAACATCATGTTCAAAAATATTCTTGCAACAGTCGTTCTATTCGCTTTGGGAACAGCTTTCGCACAACCACCGGGGCAACAACGACGCGTATTCGAAAAAGAAATGGTCCGTGGACCCGGCGCCCTCATCGAGAGGCTCAATCTGACTGACGTACAAGAAACGCAGATGCAAAAGCTGCGCATCGGGTTAATGAAGAAACAAACGCAGCTCCGCTCGAGAGTTCAGACACTGCGCCTCGACAGCAAAGAACTCTTCCTCGCCGACAAAGTAGACCGTAAAACGTTGGAGAACAATGTAAAGGCGATTTCAGAAGTTCAAGAGCAGATGAAGCTCAACATGGTTGAGCACTTCTTTGCCGTCAACACAATATTGAACCCCCACCAGCAAAAAATCTGGAAGCAGCACGCGATGCAAATGGGCGAAAGAATCGGCGCGGGGATTCGGCACCGAATGGGAGAGCAGATGCGCATGAGACACGATGACGACATGGGCGGTCCCAATCAGGACTTCTAACCAGAGAAAAGATGTATGCCGGACGAGCGGGTGCATTCCCGCTCGTTCTATTTTGGATTGGTCGGTCGGACGTCAATTTCGCTGAACATGCTCCTTGCCGGAGCCGTCACAGCAAACACCACCGCATCGGCGACATCTTCAGGCTGGGTAATCTTGTTGTCGCGTTTGTTCATTTGGGAATCGGGAGAAGAGAAACTCGTATCAACCGAACCGGGGCAAATGGTGACCACCCGGATATTGTGCTCACGCACTTCGAGCATGAGCGAGCTTGCCCAACCGCGGAGCGCCCATTTCGTCGCGGCATAACCCGTACCGTTGACGAAGCTGTTCTTCCCCGCCAGCGATGCGATGTTGACAATCGCACCGGACTTTTCGCGCATCATGTATGGTAAAACGTATTTCGTCGCGACAAATACGGCGCGCATGTTCAGTTTCCACATCTCATCGAATTCTTCGATGCTCATCTGCGCAAACGGCTTGAAGACACCCATGCCGGCATTATTGACAAGAATATCAACCCGACCGAATTTGTTTCCCGTCGTCTCCACGAGTTTTCGGACTTGATCATCGTTCGTGAGATCAGCCTGCAACGCAACTACTGAGAGACCGGACTTGCTTAACTCGAGCGAGGCAGCGCTGAGTTCATCCTGATGCCGCGCAGCGAGAACAACCGAAGCGCCCTCGGCGGCAAGTGCGCCTGCCGTCGCCCGCCCGATTCCCTTGCTCGCGCCAGTCACAATAGCGACTTGTCCGCTCAGTCTTTTCATCGGCGTTTCATGGCTGTGTACGATTCGATTTTGTGAGATCGAGAAATTCCTGCCGCGTGCGCATGTCGTCGCGGAACACGCCGAGCATCGCGCTCGTCGTTGCAATCGAGTTCTGCTTTTCAACGCCGCGCATCATCATGCACATGTGGCGCGCCTCGATGACGACGGCAACGCCATCCGGCTGCAAATATTGGTAGAGCGTATCGGCAATTTGCCGCGTCAACCGTTCCTGCACTTGCAAGCGCCGTGCGAACACATCCACGATGCGCGGGATCTTGCTCAAGCCGAGGATCTTTCCGTTCGGAATGTACGCGATGTGCGCCTTTCCAAAAAACGGCAGCATGTGGTGCTC
>JANNUB010000388.1:0-9510 GCA_031394795.1 Ignavibacteriota bacterium
TTCATGGAAACCCCCTTTGTATTATGGTACATGATAACATCATCTAACTCCGGTTGAAGCTACAAACAGACAACAATAATAGCAATACCGTATTCCTTCAGGTGATACGATGTTAGGGATGACCTAAGGCTGTGCGGCGCCCAATTGCGCACTCCGTGCATCGCACGTGGGTGCAGTAGAAGCGAAAGAGTTGTATTGCGCCTTGCTGAAGCTGCGCTGAGCTGAGCGTTTTTTTCTTCTTGAGTAACTGCTGTTGCATGATTTCTGTGACCGGGTTCTCTTGCGATGCAGGAAGCGCCTCAAGCACCGCACGCGCATGTCTGCTGATCGCGGATTCCTTGAAGATTCGACCGTAGAGGAGAAGCACCGGGACGATTGTGTTGACGAGCAGGTCGTTGATGCGTGCTGCTCCTAAGGCAATGCCCGCGGTTTTTGGGCCTTCGTTGTCGTCGTTCTTTTTGCTTCGCGACTTTGCTTTGAAAAGAAAATGGCGCCGCCAGAATTCATCCGGCTGGAAGGAGAACAGAGAATGCAGCGCGCTGATCCGCTCTCGCACAGAGCGCGCATCCTGTTTGGACGTCGTGATCAGCGCTCGGAACGAATCGGAGCCAAACAGGCGCGGGAGAAGAAACGAGATTGCTGCAAGCCGTGCCGTCGGGAAGTTGCTCGGCCGCAGGCGGAAGAAGAGCCAGTCGCCTTCGCTCAGCATTTTTCCTCTGAACGACTCCTGATGCTGTTTCCAGATCTTTCTTAGCTCCAGCACATAGGCTTGCGTTTCCCTGTCTCCCATGTCTCGCGTTGAGGGAAGGAGACCCGCCGCGCCAAAGATCAGCGCCATCATCGTGCGTGTATCTTCGAGGGAATGCGCGCGGAGAACCTGCAGCCGCATCGAGCGCGCAAGATCGAGAAACGACTTCGAGTTCTTCGAGTAGCCCAAACCTTCCATGATTCCTTCATACAGCAGCTGTTCCCAGAGATTTCTGTCTGCAAAATCTTTTCTGATGTAATCATTCCTCGGAGGCGGAATCTCGGCGGGGTTGCCGTAGTATCGCGGGTACGGCTCACGAATCATATGCCGTGTTTCATCGACAAGCTGTTTCAGCCGCTCTTCAAACCGTCTCACCTTCAACTCGATGCGTTCAGTTGCAAGTCGTTCAAGCCATCGGACAATTGTAAGAGTAGGAACGTCGTCATTCAGTTCAACGCATGCAAGAGCATAATTGGCTGGTCGCTGTTCATCCGTCATTGCCTTCATCCATGCGCTCGCGCACTTCTCGTCGAGATAGGGATGAAGGACAAGAAGCGGAATCGGGCGACGGCTTGCAGTGCGCGCAGGAGGCGAGAGCGGATCGGCTGTTAGCACAACGTGAAGAATAACTTTGTTGTAATGCGGGTCGGCGTCGTGTTTGTGGGAGAGCCACTCATCGGCGTTGACGTGCAGTTCTACGTCCCCGTGAAATAAGGTCGTGCCGACAATGATCTTCGCGTTGAGGAAATCCGGACCGCCGTCGGTGTTCGGCGTTCCTGCGGAGAGCATGCGTACGGCGCGTCCGTCCGATGTTTTGAGGTGTTCAGTGGAAAAGTTTTGATCCTGCCAGATGCGACGAAAAATCGCTTCAGGCATGTCGGGGAGATTCATACTGGTCAAGCTCCAAATGTCAAGTTCCTCCGAAGGACTCCTTCGGAGGAACTTGGGATTTGAAATTTATTCCGACGAATCGCATTCATCTCATCGCGCAGCTTCGTCGCCGTAGCGCGCGCCGCGTCGGCAAAATCTTCTCCCCCTGAAGCATAAATAATTCCGCGGCTCGAATTGATTACCGCCATCTCGCCATTTTTGTCGCAACCGTAACGGACGGCGGCAGCCAAATCGCCTCCTTGCGCGCCGACGCCAGGAATCAACAGCGGCATGTTCGGAACAAGTTTACGCACGCGTTGCATTTCTTTTGGTCGGGTTGCGCCAACGACTACGCCGCAATTGCTTTTCGCGTTCCACTTCTTCACTTTGGCAATGACGTGTTCGTACAACGGTCTGTCTCTTGATTTCAAATATTCAAAATCCTTCGCGCCAGAATTCGACGTGAGGGCAAGAATGAACGCGCCGTGTTCTTCATCCCGAATGAACGGCTCAACCGAATCGAATCCCATGTACGGACTCACAGTTGCGGCATCGAATCCGAAATCATCGAATAAGCATTTCGCGTACATCTCCGCCGAGTTGCCGATGTCGCCGCGCTTTGCGTCGCCAATCGTGACGACATCGGTAGGAATTGCGGCGAGCGTTTCCTTCACGGTGCGCCACCCGATTTCTCCGAGCGCTTCGTAGAACGCGAGATTCAGTTTGTACGCGCACACCAAATCCTTCGTTGCTTCGATGATGCGCTTGTTGAATTCGAGAATTGCGTTTTCAGACTGATGAAGATGTCGCGGAATTTTGTTGATGTCCGAATCGAGTCCGACGCAGAGAAGGGAGTTGTTGTGCCGTTGAGCGGAATGGAGTTTCTGGTAGAACGTCATCATCGCACGCTTTGTTGTGATTCACCCGACGAACTGCGTGTACTGCGCGATCACCCAATCAGGAATCGGCTCGACTTTTCCCGTCTCGGTGCTTATCATCGTGCTGATGAAGGAGCCTTCGGCGGAAACTTTTTTGTTCTCTTTCAGAATCTGAAATCCGACTCGCACGTGGTACGTTTCAAACGATTCCAGCCAGGTGCGAACCGTTATGCGTTCAGCGATGTTCAACGCCCGTTTGAACTCGATGTGCCACGATTTCTGATACCAGACCCAGCCGTTCTCAATAAATTTGTCCATCGGGAAACCGTAACATCGTCCCATCTGGTCGTAGCGAGCGAACAAGACGTAGTCGAGATACTTCGAATTGTGAACGTGATTGTTCATATCAATATCGTCGGGGCGGACGATGAGTTGGGTTTCGAATTTTCTATACGGCACGATTTTGATTTCGGATTAGGATAAATCTCAAATGCCAAGTTCCTCCGAAGGAGTCCTTCGGACAAGCTCCAAAGAAATTCCAATGCTTCAAATCTCAAAATTCACCATTCAGGGGAATTTCCTTTTTTGGAATTTGGATTTTGGAATTTCTTTGGAGCTTGGAGCTTGATCTTTGGAATTTTGTCAGCTTGCTTTCTTCGCATCCATCTTCTCCGTCACCTTCGCGTACATGAACAACGCAATCGCCGACACCAATCCAATCGCGGCAAAGTAATACCAAATGAGATTAGCGTCGTTGTACGCCGTCGGTAATTGTTCGGGAGTTAGCGTTTTCGGGTCGGGACAATACTTCGTCAGCAGATACCCCGAAAGTCCGAAGCCAAGCACGTTCGCGATGAACGAATGCAAATGTCCGAAGCCGAGATACAAACCTTCTTCGCCCTTGGGCGCTTGCCTCGAGAAAAATTCGAGATAGCGCGGCGAGATGAAACACTCGGCGAGTCCTTGCAAAATAATTCCGACAATGAGCATGATGGTGACGGGATGCGCGGAAATGCCGAACGGCAGGGAAACGGGCGAACCGAAATTCGCTTCGAGCAATGGACTCGACGCCATACAAAGCGCGGAGAAAGGCATCAACAGCATGCCGATATTCATCGAAGTGATTGCCTTTGCGTTCTTCATGAGTTGCGTGACGATGACGACGAACGTGACGACCACGGCAGGATTCACGTTCGCAATCCATTCGGGCGATGCGTCTTTGCCGACGAGTCGGATAACGTACTTCGGCATGGTCGCATACATTTGATGCTGAATCATCCAGAAGCCCGACACGATGAGAATGAGCATGACGAGCCGCGGAGTGCTGATGACGCGAACAAGCCCCCGCCACACTTCCTTCAAACTTTTCCCTTCGCCTTCCGCGCTGATGTTTCTGAAAAAGAAAAACACAACGATGGCTGCAAGGAGACAAAGCGCGGCGGAAAAGTACTGGATGTACTCCAATCCGAGATTGATGCGCAGAGGATATGCGATGGACTTTCCCGAGAACGAACCGACGTTTACCATGCCGTAAAAAATGGAGTAGGCGCGGGCACGCTGGTCGGTCGTCGAAGTTTTCGCAACCGTTCCCGTAATCAATCCTTTGATGAACGAGCCGCCGATGATGAGCAGAACAATTGCAGGAACGACGGTCGCCTTGAAAGGCAACGCGCCGAGAGAGAAGAAACCGATGGCAAGAAGTCCGAACGCGAGAAGCATCGCGTTGCGAAATCCCATCTTGTCCGCGAACGCGCCCGTGAAGGGCGGCAGGAAGTACACGCCGGCCGCGTAGAAGCCGCCGAGCCACGCCGCGTCAATGTCATCGAAGCCGACGATGTTGGAAAGATAGAGCGTGAAGGTGACGAAGACCGCGTAGAACGATGCGCGCTCGAGAAGCTCAACGCCGTTGGCAATCCAAAATGTGCGCGGGAATTTCCAGGAGATAGGGGGCAATTTCAGATTCCTTTCATGTATGTGTGCATTCTCAAAACCTCGTTCCCAACACATGCGGCAGCATCGCGCGCCATGTGGGCCAATCGTGCGGTTGGTCGTGTCCCCACATATCCAGCTCGTGCGGGATTCCTTTCGCATCAAGAATACGTCCGAGCTGCACGGAACGCTCCGGCGCTTCGTAATTCCCTTGTCCAGTGAGAATATAAATGTGATGCTTCGCGCGGAGAAGCCCGAGCATATGCTCGTCATTCAAGTTCGGCAAATAATCTACAGGTGAGTTGAAGTAGCAATTGTCATCGTAGTAACCGTCGCTGTACGCTTTGATATCGTATGAGCCGCTCATGGCAATCGTGCCGTCGAAAATATCCGGTCGGCGGAAGAAAGTGTTCGCGCAATGCAGTGCGCCGAGACTTACACCGGTGGTAATGATGGGGGTCTCATCGCTCGTCTTCGTGCGAATGAACGGCACAACTTCTTCCGTGATGTAGCCATTGTACTGTTGATGACGAATCGCTTTATATGGCGGCGGCATTTGCTCGTTCAGCCAGCTTTCGCTGTTGATGCTGTTGATGCTGAATGCTTTGATTTTTCCCGCCTCGATGAACGGCGCGATCGAGTCAATGAGATGGAACCGTTCGTACTCCAGGTAATCCGCCGCCGCCGACGGGAACATCAGCAGCGCCATGCCGTAGTGACCATAGACGGCGATTTCCATTTCTTTGTTCAGGCGCGGACTGTACCAACTGTGAATTTCTCTGTTCACACGAAGTTCCTTGGAATTGTGTTTGGATGGATTGACGGAAGTGACTGGATGAAATTAGGGAAGTGACGAGAGAAAAGCAATGACTTCAAACTCTGACTCCATCACGAGAGAATCAAATATGAATACTCTTCATCCGCAACGAAGCGTCGAATCTCTGCTGCATTTTGCTTCAAACATGCGAGCACAACCCTGCGCGGGCAGTTACCCATACGTAACCAAATGATTTTCGGCGGGAAACCACGAAGCAAACTCTTCTCATGGAAGTCCGCGTCTTTGGTTACGATGATGAAATCATTCGCTTTTGCAAATTCCCAAATCACTTCGTCATCAGTCCGCTGCAAGCCGTGAACACGAACATGGGAAGAATCGGGAAAGAGTTCCTGTAACTCGGGGACAAGACGGTGGGAGACATGCGCGTCGAGAAGAAGTTTCACGAAGGTACGATGAGCGATTGTCGCTCGCGGTCCGCCGCCCAACGCAAGCACGCCCTGATATCCTCAGCGGTCAAATCGGGGAAGTCTTCGAGAATTTCTTCTTGCGTCATGCCCGACGCAAGACTTTCAAGAACGTCATACACAGTGATGCGCAAGCCGCGAATGCACGGTTTACCGCCTCTCTTGCCTGGCTCGATAGTAATAATCCCGTTGTTCTCCATACTGAAGCCTCCTTTGAGACCAATGTACGACATATTCAGTGAGCAAGAAACTCCTTCATTTCCGCTTTTCGTTTTTGTTCACTCTGCCATCCTTCATCACGAACGAAACCTTCTCCAACACGGTGATGTCGTTCAACGGATTTCCTTCAACAGCAATGATGTCCGCGAACGTTCCCGCGTCAATGCTGCCGACATCATTCTGCATATTCAGCGCTTCGGCGGAGATGATTGTTGCGGATCGAATCGCGCCCATCGGTGTTTGTCCGGCTTGCACGTGAAGACGAAATTCCTGCGCGGAAAGTCCGAGCGGCATCGAAACCATATCGCTGCCGAACGCAATCTTCACGCCGCGCTGAATGCACTTCTTGATATTCTCAATCATCGTGGTGAAATGTTTTTTTGAAAGCTGATACGCTTTCTTTCTTCCCGTGCTTGCGTTCGGTCCGGGGTCTTCCGCCAACACTTCAATCGTCCGCATCGTCGGGACGAGGAACGTGCCGTGCTTCTTCATCAGCTCGATGCCTTCGTCGTCAATGAATGTGCCGTGCTCGATAGTTCGCACGCCGGCTCTCACCGCCGATTTGATTCCTTGCGCGCCATGCGCGTGCGCCGCGACAAATTTTCCAAGACGAGCCGCTTCATCGCAAGCGACTTTCATTTCCTCATCGGAAAAATGCTGCTGCGTTGGGTCGTCGCCTGCGGAGAAGAAGCCGCCCGTCGCGTACAGCTTAATCCAATCGCAGCCGTACTTCGCATCGCGGCGAACGGCAACGCGCATTTCTTCGACGCCGTTCACGATGTTCTCGTACGCGGATTCGCGCTCAGGCGGAAACAGGTTGTTGTCGCCGTGCCCGCCTTTGATCGAAAGAAATCTCCCGCCAATCGCCATGCGCGGACCGACGAACCAGCCGCGATTCACTGCATCGCGTACGGAACAGCCCGCGTAATTCGGTCCGCCGCCTCCGGGGTCGCGAATCGTCGTGAAGCCGGAGAGCAGAACTTTTTCCGCGTTGCGAACGCCGCTCAACGCGTTGTCCGCAGCCGAGCCTTTCGTTCCCCCTTCCACGTTGTCGAGAAAATGACAATGCAAATCGAACAAGCCCGGCAACACAGTCGCGTTCGATAAATCAATCACGTCAGCATCGGAGGGAACTACACTGCCGATGGACTTGATTCGATTTCCTTCAATAAGAATCACGGCGTTGCTGATTGCTTTGGAATTCTTCACGTCAATCAGCGTTCCGCATTTGATGGCGGTGAGTTTGGATTGGCCGAAGCCGTTTGCGAGAATCGTCACGAACAGGAAACTGTGGAACAGAAATTTTTGCTTCATGACAGACCATATCTCGAGTTTCCGTTTAGACTTCCTGTTGTGCCATCGCCTGTACCGCTCAAGTTTCACCTTGTGAAGCTCTTCTTTCGACAGATCTGGAAACCTCTTTCGCAAGCCTTGTTCAAAAAGCTGGCGCGAAAATTCTGTAAGCTCAAATGCTTTTTGCAATCGCTGTTCGGGTGTCATTCGACTCAACGCCTGCAAATAGAGTTGACGATTACGCCGCGGTTTTGGGTCCATTGGCTAAGGCACTTGCGTTGGTGGTTGATATGGCGGCATATTCATCATCGTCTGCCTCGGTTTGAAGATCGCGTAGCCGATGAGTCCGCCGAGCAAACCGAAGACTGTGCAGAAGAACACCGAGAACACCAAGCTCGCGAGAATGAACAGCGGCGAATCCATGAATGAGCTGATTGTCTCCATGAGAGCGACAACCGCGTCCGTTCCGGACTGACCGCCGATTTCCTCAATCGCACGGTTAAGCTCTTCTTTCGAATCCATGCCCGCGACACCTTGGATAATTTGTCCGAGCGCTGTGCCTATCACACCACCGATCGCGCCTGCCAACGCACCCAGCCTCAAACCGTCGCTACTCTCCAGCGGCGGCATATCCGGCGTTAGATCATTCTTGTAAAAAAAAACGCTGAGGATGCCGCCTGCCAGCAGTCCCGCGCAGCAACAGCAGTTTACAAAGTTGAGATATGGAACGCCGGTCAATACGCCGATGATAATACCGCCGTAAAGCGCGGGAAGAACGAGGCTTGGTTTTGGTTTCACTGTTATACTTGTGTCGGCGGTTGCATCGGCGGCTGCACGTTCATCATCTGCTGTTTCGGTTTCAGAATTGAATAGCCGATCAGTCCGCCGATGAGACCAAAAATCACATCAGCGATAAAGACGATGATGAGATTGAACGCGGAAATTTCACTTTCGCGAATTCCTTCCTCCATTTGATCCCAGGCTTCAGGCGGGAATTTGTCTCGGAAGCCCTCCAGGATGCCGAGCATCATCTCACCGCCGACATTGCCTATCGCTTTCATGATGATCACCGTGAGAATGGCGCCAATGATTCCGCCAAACACTCCGGCGAGGGCGCCTAACTGCATGCCGTCGCTGCTCGTCAGCGGCGACATGTCGGGCATGAGCTCTTTCTTGTAAAAGAACACAGCCATGAAACCGCCGAGCATCACACCCGCGCAGCAAAGACAGTTGATGAAATTGAGTCCGGGGATTGCGGAAATGAGCGCCATGATAACGCCGCCGTACAACGCAGGCATCATCATACTTGGTTTGAAAAGCATGGGGAGTTTCCTTTCTATTGTTGCATGATGGTGGATGATTTATTTGAGAGTTGTTGCCCGGCTTCAATCGCGACGGGAAGAACGATGAATGAGAGAATGAATCCTAAGAACGCTCCCGTCAGTGAGCGAGTGAGCGCGGTGCTCTGATACAATCCAACCCATTCGGTCGCAACTTCAAGAACGATGGGCAACAATGTTGCGAACAGGAACGTTCGAGATGGAGTACGCGTGTTGTGCAACCCGCGAACAAACGGATACAGCACAACACCGACGAGAAACGAAAAGTAAATGGACGAGCATCGAACACAGACGGCAAGCTTCGCGCCAAAGAGATGAAACGAGCGCTCCGGCAGTTGATGACAGATGGGATGAAAGGCGCGATAGACGAACTCGGCGATTGGCGACGATGATGCGGCAAGGTACGGCGCAAGAAGAATGAGCGAGCACCAAAGAATCGTTCCGAAGAGGATGACAACGTATGTCGTTCGGGGTGATACCACAGGAGAATTGCGATTAGAAATGTGAGTCCGTCGCCACGACCCTCCAACGCAACTTATTCCAAAATCTGCGGAGATGCAACATTGATTTTCAAACATGCTTCGGGTATATTTTCAAAGATTTTTCAACTCATCATCTCATAAAATCACCATGCCCGTTCTCCCCAAGAAATTCACAGTCGGACTTGTCCAGATTGCGCTTGAGAAAAATCCGGACAAGAACTTGAAACACGGAGCCTCCAAAGTTCAACAGGCGGCGAAGTTAGGCGCCGATGTTGTGTGCCTACCGGAGCTTTTTCGGTCGCAATATTTTTGTCAGAAGGAAGATGTCGCGCTGTTCGAGCTTGCGGAAACGATCCCCGGTCCGACAACGAAGACACTTTCTGCGATTGCGCGCAAAGCGAAGGTCGTCGTCATCGCGCCGATTTTTGAGAAGCGCGCCCCCGGCGTGTATCATAACAGCGCAGTGGTGATCGATTCCGACGGATCGGTTCTCGGCATTTATAGAAAGA
>JANNUB010000015.1:0-13644 GCA_031394795.1 Ignavibacteriota bacterium
TGAGCGTAGCGTTGAGTAAACCGATAGAAATGTATCATTCCGTGATGGGAAAAGCAAGCTGCTTCCGAAACCTTGTAGAGCGATTCTCCTCCAAAGGAGTCCTTCAGACAGAATCGCTCATTCTGCCCGCAAGAGCGACACTGGAGTGTCGCTCTACAATCTTGAGTGGATAGGGCAACAGAAGGGCTTACGCGGAACGTTACCGACGGAGAGCTGAACGGAACGCGCCTGACTTGTGAGCGCGTTATTCCCAATTCTAAAAAAAATCCCCCTCCTTTTTCCCACGATTGAGAAATTCTCCCGGAATGACCTCTTCGCTGAGTATCAAGAACCTTCAACCTGCTGTATTTTCACAAGTTTTGAAACATGACAGGTTTTGTCACCTTCGGCACGGGTGTTGTACTGCGTGTTAACATCTCACGAAAGAGCGCCTTAATGCAGCTGACCATGACTGGGGAGTACGCGGTGCGCGCGATGATTCATCTCTCATCGTTGCCGTGCGGGACGGTCGTCCAGATCTCCGACATCTCGAAGCAATGGGATATTCCTGAGAATTTCCTCCGGAAAATTACTGGACGACTTGTGGGCGCCGGGCTTGTTACCTCGACGCGCGGTGTGCGGGGTGGAATCCGGCTCGCCCGGCCGGCTGAGATGTTGACAATATTGGATGTCATAGAAGCCATTGAGGGAAAGATCCACCTCAATAAATGTTTGATATGCGAAGGATTCTGCCCACGGGACGAATGGTGTGAGGTGCATACACTTTGGGCTGAAGTCCAGGAGAAGATGAAAGAAATACTCTCGCGCAAGAATCTTGCAGAGCTTGCAACGGAAAGCTTGAACCGCCGAGCCGCTCTTGAAGACGCGCCCAAGCTCGTGGCATCACTAAACACACTTGAAGTTCATGACATCATCAGAAATGTTCAAAGTTGAAATTCCCGACGTCGAATACTGGCAGCGGCAAATCAAATGCCAGTGGGGATGCCCGGTGCGCACCGATGCGCGCGGCTACGTGATTGCGATTGCCGAGGGACGATACTTGGACGCGTATAAAATAGCGCGTGCGCCGAATCCGTTTGCGTCCATCTGCGGACGCGTGTGCGGCGCGCCGTGCGAAGTGGAGTGCCGACGCGGAAGCATTGATGATTCGATTACGATTCGCGCGCTAAAGCGGTTCGTAACGGAGCAACATGGCGTCGAGTCGGGCGACGCCGCGAAGACGATTGAGTTCTCTTCAGCACGACGCGACCCGAACAATCCGAAAGCAGGAACGAAGATTGCAATCATCGGCGGCGGGGTTGCGGGAATGACTGCCGCTCACGACTTGGCATTGCTCGGATACAAAGTGACGGTGTTTGAATCTGGACCTGTCGCGGGGGGGATGTTGATGACAGGCGTTCCAACCTACCGCCTGCCCCGCGATTTGGTTCAGATGGAAATTCAAGCGATTCTCTCGCTCGGCGTTGAATTGAAAACGAATACGCGCGTTGGCGTTGACATTACAATACCGCAATTGCGCGCGCAGGGTTTCGAAGCAATTCTTATTGCGGCGGGACTTCAACGCGGACGCAATCTCCCTATCAAGGGAGTGGAGCTTTCGGGCGTTCTGCACGGGATTGATTTCTTGAAGGATGTCAACACAGGCAAGTCGGTGAGTATGGGTGAACGTCTCGTCGTTATCGGCGGCGGAAATGTTGCGTTCGATGTCGCTCGCTCTGCAGTGCGTGTTGGCGGAAAGTTTCGAGCCGAGATGCAGGATTTCTATGAAGCAGCCGATTCTGCGCGAGAGGCGTTGCGTCACGGCGCGAAGGATGTCCATCTCGTCTGTCTCGAAAGCCGCGAGGAAATGCCTGCCGATGAAATCGAAATCCATGAAGGCGTTGAAGAAGGCGTTAAGCTTCACACATCACGCGGTCCGTTGGAGATTGTTGGAGAAAACGGGAAAGTCACGGGGCTTGCAACGCGCAAAGTGAAATCCGTATTCGATGCAGAAGGAAGATTCAACCCGACGTTCTACGATGAGCCGGGCGAAATCATTCCGTGCGACACCGTCATGCTTTCCATCGGGCAATCAATTGACGATGCGTTCGTGAAAGATGTTCCAGAACTCGCGCTCGAACGCGGCATCATCAAGATTGATGCAGCGACGAAGCGAACGAATGTTCCCGACATCTTCGCGTGCGGCGATGTTGCCGAAGGCGCGAGGCTGTTCATCAACGCGGTCGCATCGGGACAGCGGGCGGCGGTTTCGATTGATGAGTATGTGAGAAAGAAGGATGTTCAGGAAGAACGTTTCGGATATTTCGAGCTGCCCGTTATTCAGCATCACATGCACGAAGGATATTTGCAGCTCGACCGCGTGAACCCTCGCGCGCTTGAAGCACGCGAGCGCGCATCATCCGACAAGATTGTTGAATTGAACTATGAAGAAGAAGTCGCACGCGAGCAAGGCGAGCGCTGCTTGAAATGTCACATCAACACCATCTTCAATGGCGATTACTGCATTCTCTGCAACGGCTGTGTTGATGTTTGCCCGACGTATTGTCTCGCGCTTGTGCCGCTGTCGCAAATCGCGCTTGAGCCGCGGCTCGAAGATGCGCTGGTGCAGCGCTACGGCGTGAATGTTAGAGAGATGTTGGAAACGGAAGGTTATCAGGCAGTAAAGAATTTCGGCTCGGCAATGTTGAAGGATGAGGAGTTGTGCATTCGCTGCGGCTTCTGCGCGAAGCGCTGCCCGACGGGCGCGGTAACGATGGAGCAGTTTTCGTATTCCACCACATTCACCCAATTCTGAGGAGCGAAGCGACGAAGAATCTCCATCCTAATAGATTAACTGACGTTACGCAAAACAAAAGTCCCCTCTGTGCGAAAGACTTCGCGCAGGGGAGAGGGGATTTAGGGGTGTGTATAAACGAATGAATCCTGTACGAATTTTACGTCATAGACACACCCCTAACCCCTCTCGCCGTCGCTTCATGCGCGCGCACAGAGGGGAATAGTTGTCTAATGTGTTGTGTGCGTAACGTCAGAGATTGAGATTCTTCGCTCGCCCCTTCGGGGCTTCGCTCAGAATTTAGAAACACAGAAAGGAACAAAACAATGTTAGTCTCACTTTATTTTCTCGTTTTCCTCAGCGTTGTGCTGGGAATAATTTTCGCGCTCGGGTTCATCTACGCGGCGAAGACGAATCAGTTCAAAGACATCGAAGAGCCGAAGTATCAAATGTTGCGCGAGCCTGATTAGCCATCGCGCTGGGAAACCGCTAAAGCGGTTTGCATGATTTGTGCTTTGCCAATCCCACGACTGAAGTCGTGGGCTGAGACAATGATTGTTGATTTGTGAATGTCTGAATTGGAAACGAGAACTTAGAATCAACGCGCGTTAGGCATGCGGAAGGTTGCGCCCGCTTTTGGCGCAACACCGAAGCGAAGCGGAGCCTGTAGCACGCCGCCCCCGTTGCGGCGCTTTTCCGCAACGGGGGAACGCCCGACGACGTCACAGAAAACGTGACTTGGTCGGGCAAGCCCAAAGAGAAAAATTTAGAAACAGGAAAACCTCAAAGGAGTACAGAGTTGAAAAAGAAAAACGTTCGCATGCAACAGCCGGAGATTGACCGAAGAACTTTTCTCAGTACGCTCGGTTGGCTCGGCGTGGCGATTTCGGGCGCGCTTGCCGCAGTGGGAAATTTGCTGTTTCTGAAACCTGCCGTTGACTATGGTCCGCCGATGCGTTTACGCGCAGGCAAACCGGAAGATTACAAAGAAGGCATCAAGGAGCAAATCGAAGAGAGCCGCGTCGTCGTTATCCGCGACAAGCAAGGGTTCTCCGCAATCTCGACGAAGTGTACGCACCTTGGCTGCACGGTTACAGTATCCGAAGGCGGCTTTTCGTGTCCCTGTCACGGCAGCCAGTTCGATAACGACGGCTTCGTAACGGGCGGACCCGCGCCCGCGCCGCTCGATTGGTACCAGGTGAGCCTCGCGCCGAACGGTGAAATTGAAGTGGACAAGTCGGTGAAGGTTGTGGCTGGTTCGTATTTGAAAGTGTAATTTTTTTCCATTCTGAGGGAGTGGCGCCGCAGGCGCCACGACCGAAGAATCTAACCGCGTGAGACTTGCGAAGAGTTTTAGCATGCGAACAACAGAGAGATTCTTCGCTCACCCCTTCGGGGTTTCGCTCAGAATTTAGAGAGAAAACAATGAAACAATTCCTCAACAACATTTATCGCTCCATCTTTCGCTACGGAAGAATGCCGGAAGACGCCGAAGGCGCGTCGTACGCGGTCTTCAACAATCTCTTCCTTCACATTCACCCAGTGAAAGTCTCGAAGCATTCGATTCGATTTCGCTACACGTTTGGGCTTGGCGTCATCTCGGCGGTACTCTTTCTCATTCTCACATTCACAGGCGTGTGGCTGATGTTTTACTACTTCCCGTCTGCGACGGAAGCGTATGGGCGCATGCTCGACTTGCGCTCGTCGGTGGATTTCGGGTTCGTGCTGCGCAATGTTCACAAGTGGGCTGCGGAAGCGATGGTGTTCTTTGTCGTGCTGCACATGGCGCGCGTCTTTTTCACCGGCGCGTATAAACCGCCGCGTGAGTTCAATTGGGTCATCGGCACTGTGCTTCTGCTTCTCACGCTCGGACTTTCGTTCACGGGCTACTTGCTGCCGTGGGACCAGCTTGCGTTTTGGGCAATCACTGTCGGCACGGCAATCGCGGGCTACGCGCCGATTCTCGGCGAACCGATGCGGCAATTCCTGCTCGGCTCCGATTCAGTTGGACAAGAGGCTCTTGTTCGATTTTATGTTTTGCACGTCGTGATTCTGCCAGGCTTGCTTTCGATTTTTCTCGCGATTCATTTTTGGAGAATTCGAAAAGACGGCGGGCTGTCGCATCCGAATGATAATGAGACTCCAATGACGTTGAAAGCAAAACCGTGAAGCGGACACAAAGACACGAAGGCACAAAGTTTCACAAAGTTTTTTTTGGGACAACAACAAGAAATCTTTGTGAACCTTAGAGACTTTGTGTCTTCGTGTCAGAGTTTTTCGTCGTTTGATTTATAGAATCTGAAGGAAAAGAAAATGAAAGAAGTTGACACCACACACGTCTATCCCAAAGACGCGAACAAAACCTACGGCTTGATGGAGTTGGTGAAGGGAACGAAGCCGACAGTCGGGTTGCTGCCTGATGACATGGTCTATTCGTGGCCTCATCTCTTGGTGAGGGAGCTTATCGTCTTCGTCACGGTTTCAGGTTTGTTGTTGATTGCCGCGTTTCTATTCAACGCTC
Organism: Ignavibacteriota bacterium; assembly: GCA_031394795.1. Taxonomy (GTDB): domain Bacteria; phylum Bacteroidota; class Ignavibacteria; order UBA10030; family UBA6906; genus CAADGV01. Next base: position 5,295 of record JANNUB010000015.1, read on the forward strand.
CGCTTGAAGAAATCGCGAACCCGAATCATCCGCCGAACCCCGCGAAAGCGCCATGGTATTTTCTCGGCTTGCAGGAACTCGTCAGCTACTCCGCGTTCGTCGGCGGCGTGTTGATTCCGACGTTGATTGTCCTTGCGCTGATGCTCGTGCCGTATATCGACAGAAAGAAAGTGGGAATCGGAATTTGGTTTGCGAAAGAGCGCTGGCTGGCGAACGGGTTGTTCCTCACGTTCCTCATCGTGATGTTCATTTTGATTGTCGTTGGAATGTATTTCCGCGGACCGAATTGGGGGTTTGTGGTGCCATGGGAATCTGTGACACACTAAACCCTGAGTCCCGCGAAGCGGGATAAACTCCGCGAAGGGTCTCGCTGCCGTTCGAATTGAAATTCGTTTTGGGTTCAAGGTTCAGGTTTCAGGGTTTATGCCGTAACGGTCGAGTCACTTTCCTGAACCTTGAACCCTGAACCAAACCGAGATGTTCTGCAAAATTTGAAACTGAATGCCCTTCGCTGCGCTCAGGGCTGAAAAAAGTAAGGAGTTAAAGATGCACATCGGAACAAAAATGAAAATCGCGTTGATTGCCGGCTCGGCGTTTCTGCTGCTCGGCAACGCGTTCATCATGTTGAAGAACAGTCAGACGGAGTGGCGCGCATATCAAGAAGAGTATCTGAAGATGGCGATTGAGAAAACGACAGACGCGCCGACGAAAGCGGTGCTCGAAGAGCGCTCGCCGCGCATCGAACAAATCGTGACGACGGGCTTCGGCAAGGAGCGCGTTGACCGTTGCATGACATGCCATGCAGGCATTGATGACGCACGCTTCGCGGATGCACCGCAGCCGTTCCGCACGCATCCGAAAATCGGCGGCGACCATCCGTACCGGACGTTCGGCTGCACGACGTGTCACGACGGCAACGGGCGCGGACTCGAAACAGTAGATGCGCACGGTGAGGGAAAGTTTTGGATGGAGCCGCTGTTGCGCGATGAGCACATCGAAAGCGGCTGCGCGAAGTGTCACGGCTACGCGCTTGCGGAGACGCCGCATCTGCGAAAAGGTTTTGAGTTGTTCCAAAAGAAGGCGTGCTACGGCTGCCATAAAGTTGAGGGCGTGTCGGACGGAAAGCTCGGCGTTGAGCTGACGCGTGTCGGCGCGAAGTGGTCGCTCGCGTATCTCGAGGAATCCCTGGTTGACCCGAGGGCAAACAACTTCGAATCCATGATGCCGAAAATGGAACTGACCAAAGATGAAGTGAAGGACTTGACGATTTATCTCAAGAGCCTCACGGGGGAAAGCCTCATCAAAGGTCCGGTCGAGCGCTATTACGGATTGAAAGCGTGGAAGGCAATGCAGCCCGCGGAAGTTCCTGTGACTGTCGAATCGGGCAAACAGGTCTTTGAAGCGAAGTCCTGCAACGCGTGCCACGTCATCAACGGCGTCGGCGCAAAAATCGGTCCCGACTTGAGTGTGTACGGTTTGCAGCGAACAAAGGAGTGGATGATTCAACATCACTTGAATCCGCGCTCGCTTGTCGGCGGGTCGGTGATGCCGGATTTCAAATACTCGAAGTCGGAGCTTGAAGCGCTCGCGATATATTTGGAGTCGCTGACTTTTCTCAACTCTGAACTGAGCGAAGTCCCGAAGGGACAAGCGAAGTGAAGAGTCTCGCCGCGAAGGAATTGCGAAATGTGAAATCGAAAAAGGACAAGGTCCTTCGCTGCGCTCAGGACTGAGGGCGGCTCGCTCGCCGCAGGCGAGCAGTATTCCCCTCTCGAGAGGGGTGTCACGAGAGCGAAGCGATTCGTGACGGGGTGTGAAATTAGTTCTGCACAACATCAGTTGGAAATCGAATGACAGCGAGATTCTTCGCCCCGCCCAAAAGCGGGGCGGGACTCAGAATTTAAAATGATAGACTACAGTCTCATATTCATCACAGGTTTGCTCACCAGCTTGCACTGCGTCGGCATGTGCGGCGCGATTGTGCTTGCGTACTCGACTTCGCCGATTTCGTTCGGTGGTGCGGTTTCGTTGCATCGCAATCCGCTCGCGCTTCATGCCGCATACAACGGCGGAAGGATTTTGTCGTACGCGTTGCTCGGCGCAATCGTAGGGCTGTTGGGGATGACGTTGTCGGGATTTGAACGCGTTGCTGAAGTTGTCGCGATTGTCAGCGGCGCGATTATGATTGTCGCAGGGCTTGCAATGCTCGGCGTTCTTCCGTTCCCTACGACATTGTCATTCGGTGGAAATAGTTTTGGCGTCGGAAAGTTGCACGGCAAATTGATTCGCGAGAAATCCTTCCTCTCAAAATTCTCTCTCGGATTTCTGACTCCTGTGCTGCCGTGCGGCTTGTTGTATGCGATGCTCGCGAAAGCCGCGGCGGCAGGAAGCGTTGCCAACGGCGCGATGACGATGGCGGTGTTTGGTTTCGGCATGGCGCCGTCGCTGATGTTGCTCGGCGGCATGTCGTCGTTTTTTTCCGTGAAAATGCGGAAGCGCGCTGAGATGATTGCAGCGGCGACGATTATTTTGATGGGTGTTACGCTTGTGCTTCGGGGATTGCACGTTCCGTTCTTGGGATTTGTTCCGATGGGACATGTTGGAGGCGCTACTCCATCTTGCTGTTCAGAATAGAAGGGACACAAATTCCAAATAACAAGTTCCAAGCTCCAAAGAAATTTCAATACTCAAATTTCAAGCTTTGGAGTGTGTAGCGATGGCTCATTTAGTGGAATTTGGATTTTGGAGTTTCTTTGAGACTTGGAATTTGAGGTTTGGTATTTTTTTCACTTGAGGTATAAAGATGGCTGCAATTAGAAAGAGTATTTGGCTTCTTGTTCCGCTGATGATTATCGGGACGGCATTTCTTCTCGTCATCTCGCAAATGAAACTGTATGGCGCGGATGAAGTGAAAGCGCCACCTTCAACGCCCGAATCGGTCGCGGCAGGGAAAGATGTTTTCTTCGAGTACTGCTCCGGCTGCCATGGTCGACGCGCCGATGGTCGCGGACCTCAATCATTGAATCTCATTCCGCGTCCGCAGAACTTACGCAACGCGCAGTTCGTAAAATACCTGTCGGACGACCGCTTGTACACTTCCATCGGCGGCGGCGTGCGCGGCACGGCGATGAATGCGTTCGAGCTGACGCTTACTCCTGAAAAGCGCTGGCAAGTGATTCACTATATCCGCTCGCTCACTGCCGACGACACGATGAAAATTCAGAACGCGCTCGACCATCAAGTCGTCAAAGCCGATGTGAAGAATCCCGTCGCATCGTCGAAGGAGTCCATTGCGACAGGAAATAAATTGTATCTAAACTATTGTGGAAATTGCCACGGCGCGAAAGCTGATGGCAAAGGAACCATCGCGCCGAATTTGATTCCCGAGCCGCGCAATCTCGTTGCGGTCGTATCGTGGGGCGAGAAGCCGTTCATTGATTACATGTCCGACAGCCGCTTGTACGATTCGATGACGAACGGCGTGCCGGGGACTTCGATGAGTCCGTGGATAAAAGTGATGACGGATGAAGAGCGGTGGAGCGTCATTAATTATTTGCGCGACCGCGCGCGGGAAGAGCGCTCTAAGCCCTGAGCGCAGCGAAGGGCCTCGCTGCCGTTCGAATGGAACGCGTTTTGGATTCAGGGTTCAGGGTTCAAGTTTCAAGTTTCAAGTTCTTTCTCCTGAACCTTGAACCCTGAACCAAGCGCACGATGAAATTGACATGGTATGCGCGGGACGCCGCGTGAAGGCGGCTTGAGCGGGGACGCCGCGACTCTTGCCACGAAGTAGCCCGCTAGGCTTCGCGGCACAGAATGCACTTCGGACGATGCAGGCTGCCTGCAGCCCCAAAAAAAATATTTCGCGTAAGTAAACGGTCAATGATGAAGTTGAAGGTTCGGGGATGAGTTTTTCGAGGGTTCAAGGTTCAGGGTTCAGGTAGAGTTTTTCTTTTCTTGAACCTTGAACCCTGAACCCAAAGCAGGGTGCGTTACGCAGGCAGTGAGATTCTTCGCTTCGCTCAGAATTGAAATTCACCAAACAAAAGGAGCAACATCATGGTTCAACACGAAGACAAAAGTGCGAGATGGTTCATCTACACCGCCGTCGCGTTCTTTCTGATTACCATTACCATCGGCGTGATAATGGCGATTAAATACGTCGCGCCGGAATTTTTGGGCGGCATCGCGCCGCTCAGCTTCGGTCGCATCCGCGCGATTCACACCAACGGCGTTCTGTTCGGCTGGCTTCTCGCGGCGGACATGGGGCTCTGCTTTTACATGGTGCCGCGACTCGCGGGAGTAAAACTCTGGAGCGAGAAGCTCGGCATCTACACGCTCGGCTTGTGGGTCGTCATCATTCTCGGCGCGGTCGTGACGCTCGGCGCGGGCGACACGCAGGCGCGGGAATATCTCGAACTCAATTGGTGGCTCGATGTGCTCGTGACCATCGCGTGGGTGATGTTCGCCGTGAACATTTTCATGACGATTGCGAACCGCAAGTACGAAAACATGTACGCGAGTCTCTGGTACATCATGGGAACGCTTCTCTGGACGGCGATTCTTTGGATTGTCGCGAACCTTCCTGTTTATTCCGGCGTGAACGACGCGAACGTGAACTGGTGGTTCGGGCACAACGCCGTCGGTTTGATTTTCACGCCAATGGGTTTGGCGATAGCATATTTCTTCATTCCAAAATCCACGGGCAACCCGCTCTACAGTCACAAGCTTTCCATCATCGGCTTCTGGACGATTGCGTTCCTCTACATCTGGACGGGCGCGCATCACATTATCTTCGGACCGATTCCGACGTGGCTGCAAACGGTAGCGATTCTCTTCAGCATCTCGCTCCTCATTCCGGTGTGGACAGCGATTACGAATTTCTACGGAACGCTGCGCGGCAAGTGGGCGACGGGAAATTATGTCGTAAAATTTTTGCTTGCGGGAACGACGTTCTATCTTCTCACCTGTTTCCAAGGTCCGATGCACTCCCTACGCTCCGTCAATCAAATCGTGAGCAAAACGGATTGGATTGTGGGGCACGCGCACATGGCGGTGTTCGGCGCGTTCACGTTCTTCGCGATGGGCGGCATTTACTACGCGCTTCCAAAAATGTTGAAGCGCTCGCTCTACTCGGATAAATTGGCGGAGTGGCATTTCTGGCTGTCGTTCATTGGCTTCCTCGGCTTCGCCATCAGCCTATGGATTGGCGGTTTCGTGCAGGGCTTGCAATGGATGGACCACACGATTTCGTTCGTGGATACGGTGAAGGCAATGTTCCCCTATTACATGGTGCGAATGTTCAGCGGCATCTTGATGTTGGGCGCGCAATTCTTCTTCGCGTACAATATCTGGAAGACCGCGCGCGGTGGAACAAATCCGGCGTTGCAGCCGGCGATGGCTTGACAACAAACAAAAACCAAAAGCTTGACACCAAGACACTATGACACGAAGTTCCACAAAGAAATCTCTAGAGAAAAAAAAACATCTTTGTGCATCTTAGAGTCTTAGTGCCTTCGTGTCCTAAACTTTTCGAATAAGAAATTATATGGAGAGAGAAAAATGAAACTCGAAGCAAAAGCATTTCTCATGGTCGTCGGCGTTGCGGCGTTCATGTTCCTCGGCTCGTATTTCACGATGGTGCGACCGCTGATGGACCCGACGCTGAATACACCGACGGCGGACGCGAAAGACTACACGCCGCTCGAAGCTCGCGGCAAACGGATTTACGAAAAGGAAGGATGCTGGTATTGTCACACCCAGCAAGTGCGCAACCTGCTCGAAGAAACGAAGCGCTACGGCATGGGCGAGGAAGAAACGTTCAAGCGATTCGGCATTCGCGCGCTCATTCAAGCGCCGCCGTCGCAACCGGGCGAGTTCGTGTACGACAAGCCGCACCTGCTCGGCACGCGCCGCGCCGGTCCGGACCTTGCGCGCGTCGGCGGCAAGTACGACAACACGTGGCACTTCAATCATTTCCGAGACCCGCGCAGCACATCGCCCGGCTCGCTGATGCCCGCGTTCACGTGGCTCTTCGACAAAGCCGGACAACCGACTGAAGACGGTGTCGCGCTTGTTGCGTACATGCAAAAGTTGGGGACGAACATCAAGTGGCGCGAGGAGGGCGTTGCGCAGATAAAGCGTTTGCGAGCGGCGAATGCGCCCAATTCTGAGGGAGCGGAGCGACCGAAGAATCTCACAGAAATTAACAAGTAGTAGATTCTTAGCTTCACAAAGAATTTGAGAATACAAAGGAGAAAGAAATGAGTAAAACAGAGTTCGGCAACAAACCAGCAGGAGATTCTTCGCTACGCTCAGAATTTAGAGAAATGAAAGGAAACACAATGAGCAATGTCGTCAAAGATGAAGACTTCATGGAACAAAACCATGAACGAGGTCCAGGCTGGTTCCTCAAGATTACATACGGAGTGGTTATTGCCTTCTGCATCTATTATGGATACACGTATTGGAACTGGCAGTCGAGTTATGATGAACAGCAGACGGAGATTCAGACGCGGTTGCGCTAAATTCTGAGCGAAGCGTTGGCATGAGGGGAGGGCGAAGAATCTCGAGGCTTAGCCTGCGAGCCGTGATTTGGTTGGAGGTTCAGGGTTTGCTTTCAAAACAAAGTCGGGTCGGGACTCAGAATATTAGTAGCTGATGGTACGCAAAGTCAATTACATGTCGCTCCGATGGAGCTATTGAGATTTTTGTTCTTTAGGATTTCTATAAACATTTCGCCCCTTTGGGGCTATCATACATTAGATAACGCCGTAGGCGTGGAATGTTTATAGAAACAATTCTTCCGAAAGACACAAGCTCCGTAGGAGCGACATGTCCTGCACCATTAATTGTTGGTTCGTGCGTAACGTCATTTAGTAATTCTGCGCGCCCGCCTGCCTTAAAAACACAGTGAGGCGGGCAGGAAGCGCAAGGAAGAACGGCGGGCGAAGAATCTTACCTTAGCGGAACGTCAGCACTGAGATTCTTCGCCTCGCAAAGGCGGCGAGTCTCAGAATGTAGAGCAGAAAGAATGAGTGTGGATGACAAAAATAAACAGTGAGATTCTTCGCCCCGCCCAAGAGCGGGGCGGGACTCAGAATTTAAGGACATACAAATCCAAGCGTCGTCTCGTGCAAACCATCAGCACGATACTGATTGTCGTTTTGCCGTTTCTGAATATCCTGAGGCTCGACATTCCGACGCTTCGGTTTTATTTTTTCAACAGTGCGCTTTGGGTAGATGAGTTTTATCTTCTCTTCCTCGTCATCATGCTCATTCTGTGGGTCATCGTCATCTTCGCGATGCTCTACGGTCGCGTGTGGTGCGGGTGGATGTGCCCGCAGACGGTGTTGAACGAAATGTACAGTTGGTTCGCGAAAAAAGCGAAGCGTTGGCTGAAAGTTCCGCCATCAACCGTGCAAAGCGCAAACGCCGCCGTGCGACGCGTTTCATTCTATGCGTTGATGTCGAGCGCTGTTGCTATCGTTTCGCTGGCCATCGGCTTCAATCTTGTCGCGTACTTCGTTGACCCGTACAGAATGATTCAAGATGCGGCGACCTTCTCGCTCGGTCCGATTACGACGGGCTGCATTCTCGGCATCGCAGCCGTGATGTTTGCCGACGTGATGTTTTGGCGCGAAAAATTTTGCACGAAGGCGTGTCCATATGCAATGCTGCAATCCGTTCTGACCGATTCGAAAACGCAAATCGTCCGTTACCACACCGAGCGCCACGACGAGTGCATTGAGTGCAAAGCCTGCGTCCGCGACTGCATCATGGGAATTGACATCCGCACGTCGCCGTACCAAACAGAGTGCATTCACTGCGGAGATTGCATTGACTCATGCACAACTATTCTTTCGCGATTGAAGAAGCCGTTACCAACGCTCATCTCATTCTCATGGGGTGAAAAGGAAGCGCCCAAAGTCACGTGGTATCAGAAGCTTGGCTTCGTTGATGCAAAGCGCTGGGCAATTCTCGGACTCACGGCGGCGTACGCGGTTGTCCTCGTGGTTGTCATTCAACTCCGTCAGCCGCTTTCGCTCAGCGCATCGGGCGACCGTTCGACACTCTATCATGTGACTGATGATGGGCGCATCTACAACGAATACGCCGTGAAGATTTCCAACCGAAGCATGAATGATGGCTGGTTCAAGATTGGATGCAATCACGGGCAGGCTGCAGTCGAACATGCACCCGGTCGCAGACTCGACTCGGTGAGCGGCGCATGTACAATCGCGCTTGACGAGAATCCGATTTTTCTGAAGTCGCGTGAAGTGAAGAATCTCAAGATGTCCATCTACACAAACGGCGAGAAATTCAAGCCGGGACCGAACCGCATCGAGCTGAC
>JANNUB010000023.1:0-11074 GCA_031394795.1 Ignavibacteriota bacterium
GATAACAGGATGGACAGAAAACGGAATCTCTAATAGGTGAGTGATGCAAACGAACTGGTTTGAGAAATGGTCTCGCTACTCTCCCGACGCTATCGCATTGAAGGATGATGCAAGCGGCAGGGTGTACTCATATCAAGAATCGTTTGCGCTCATCAATCGTTTCGCACGCGTACTCAAGAGTGAATTCAGCATCAAGGCAGGTGACCGCGTTGCCGTGTTAGCGATGAATGAAGTTGAGTTCATCTTCCTTTTTTTTGCGCTTCAATACGTCGGCGCAATCATGGTGCCGCTGAATTTTCGTTTGGCTCCAAGAGAAATCGAGCACATCCTGAAGGACTGTTCGCCGAGGTTGCTCATCGCTCAACAACGGTTCGATGAAACGATGCGCCAGATCGCTGCTGAAACGCTTCCGTTGTTGCGACTGGACTTTGATGGAAGAGACAGCTTTCTGTCACGATTGTACGACCCATCCCTTTCCGGCGAGCCGCTTCCCTCGGAATCTGATTTCGACGAGGGATGCATGATTCTCTACACCTCGGGAACAACGGGCAAAGCAAAGGGCGCAATCATCACCAACAAGATGATTTTTTGGAATTCCATCAACACAACGATGAGATTGAATCTGACTCAGTCGGATGTCTCGCTCATCTTCGCGCCGTTTTTTCATACGGGCGGATGGAATGTGTTGACGACGCCGCTGCTGCATCGGGGGGCACGTCTTGTCAATCTGAAAAAATTTGATGCAGAGAGAGTGCTTCGGTTATGCGACAGTGAAGGCGTCACGATACTCTTCGGCGTTCCGACGATGATGGATATGTTGTATCGCTCGCCCGCGTTCAATCAAGTCTCGCTCCAATCAGTTCGCTACGCGATTGTCGGTGGCGAGCCAATGCCGCTGCAATTGATCAAGGTGTGGCAAGAGAAAGGCGTTCCGATTCGACAAGGCTACGGGCTTACGGAATTCGGGGTGAACGTGTTTTCACTCAACGAAGCAGATGCAATTCGGAAAATGGGCTCCATCGGTTTTCCGAACTTCTACATTGATGCAAAAGTTGTTGATGAGAATGGCAACGAGCTTGGAAATGAACAAGTCGGCGAGCTTGTCTTGCGCGGTCCAGTCTGCACGCCGGGGTACTGGAACAATCCTGAAGCAACTGCTGCCGCAATCAGGGATGGCTGGTTTCATACCGGCGACCTCGTGAGACGCGATGCTGAAGGCTACTACTACGTCGTTGATAGAAAGAAAGACATGTTCATCAGCGGCGCGGAGAATGTGTATCCGGCAGAAGTGGAACATTTTCTTCGTACGCATCCCGCGATTCAGGAAGTTGCAGTGATTGGCGTTCCCGATGAAAAGTGGGGTGAAGTTGGGAAAGCGTTCGTTGTGAAGAAACTTGGAGCGACACTCACTGCAGGCGATGTTCTCGCATTCTGTGCAGGCAATCTTGCGAAATACAAAATCCCAAAACATGTCGAGTTCATGAACGAGCTGCCGAAAAGCGACAGCGGCAAAATTCTGAAACGAACATTGAAGACCGATCATGTTTCTTAAATGATTCATCGCATCCACAACTAACCCATTCCCATTAACCATTTATAGGAGGTTATCATGCTTCACTTCAATTCCGCTGCATGGAAACTGAGAACGCTTGCATGCGCGCTTCTCGGCTCTCTTGTGGCAGTCCCTGCATTTGCGCAGACCGCTGCTACCATTGCCGGGTCTGTCAAATCCAAGGACAACAACGAGGCCTTGGTCGGTGCTACCGTGACTGTTCTTGGAACGGGACGCGGCGCAGCGTGCGACATCAATGGCAAGTTCAAAATTACCGATGTGCCAAGCGGCGCGCAGAAGGTTCGCGTGGTGTATGTTGGCTACAAGGAACAGATACGCGAGATAACGCTTGCCGCTGGAGAAACTGCAACGCTCGATGTTGTGTTGGATGCAACAAGTATCATTGGCGATATGGTAGTCGTGAGTGCGTCGCGCAAACCCGAGAAGATAACGCAAGCGCCGTCCACGATTTCGATCATCGATGCGAAGGGCATTGAAAATCTTGCGTCGTTTAACCCGGCCGAACTTCTTGGCCGTTTGAAGGGCGTGGATTATGTCCGTTCGGGTGTTGCTGGAATCGGCATCAACGTGCGAGGTTTCAACAGCGCGTTCAATCCGAAGAATCTCCAGATGAATGACGGCCGCATCTCAACCCTCGTCGCAACAGGCTTGCCGCTCGGCAGCTTGGGCACGACAGTGAAAGATGATATTGAACGAATCGAAGTGGTTCTTGGTCCCACCGCGGCGTTGTACGGACCCAATGCGCACAACGGTTTGGTGAACACCCTTTCAAAAGATCCGCGAACGTCGCGAGGGATTACCGCCGCTATTGGTGGAGGAAACCAAAGCGTATATACGTGGCGAGCGCGCATCGCGGAAGTATTCGACGAACATCTCGCGTTTAAGATGAGCGTTGAGTACGACCGCGGGAAGGAATTCGGTTACGTTGATACGGTGTATAACGCGGCGGGCACTCTGGCATGGCCCGAGCTTGATCTCAATTTGGATTTCTACTCATTCAGAGGCGAAGCCGCGTTGTACGTAAGTCCGACCGTTGATCAGGACCTGATCATCACCTACGGCAAAAGCACCAGCAGCAATATCGGCGTCACCAATGCAGGACGAAATCAGATTCAAGATTGGGGGATCGAGTTCCTCCAGGCGCGTTACGTGTCGCCTCATTTCTTTGCCCAGATCTACAATACATGGAGCAGCACTGACAGCACGTATGCCATCAATCAGCGGACGCAGAATTATCAAAGCTTTAAGCTCGCCGGCTTCAGCGAGGAAGAGTCGCGGCGGCGATCATTCAAACAACAATGGTTCGCGCCGGCGAGAATTGCGTTGAACCGCGGCGCTATATTTATTGATGACTCGAAACGCTTGAATGCCGAGCTGCAATACAACAACGATTTTGGATTCATGTATCTTGTCGCCGGCGTGCAGCATCAACGCGACAACGCAAACAGCCAAGGGACGTACCTTATCGACAATAACGGAGGGGGGATCATCGTGAATCAAACAGGCTTCTACGGACAGCTCGAAGTGCCGTTTGGCGAATCAGGATTCAAAGCTGTAGCCGCAGCCCGCGCCGACAAACATGATCTCTACGGATCTAATTTCATCCCTAAGGCGGCGTTGGTGTACGATTCTCCTCTTGGAGCATTTCGCGCAACATACGCGAAGGGAATTGCCGCTCCGACGATTCTCAATCTCGAAGCCAACATCTTTGGCGGCTTGCTGCTCGGCAACAGCCGAGGGTTCATTGTGAAAGAGCTGAACAGGCAAACCAATCGAATCGTCGGCCAGTACGAAGTCGCGAAGCAAGTGGTCGAGAAAATCCAGAGCTTCGAAGTCGGGTACAAAGGAACGCTTGCAGGAAACTTCTATCTCGATGCGAACGCGTACTACAATTCGTCGGAAGACTTCTTAAGCCCTGCAATCAATATCGCTCCAGACCGTGATCCGACCTTCGATCATGACAACAATCCGGCGACGCCGCCCGTTAATCGCATTGTTGGCTACGCAGTGCAACGCGGCGGGCAGCCGATTTCCGAGTTGACGAGTACGGCAGCACTGCCCGACGGCTCACGGGGCGCAGACCTCGTTCTGACGTATGTAAACTTCGGAAAGGTGAAGACCTATGGCGCTGATTTTGGCGTCAATTACTATCTCTCTAACAACGTGAGCATTGCTGCGAACTATTCCTACTTTAACTTCTCCCTTGATAAGAGTGACCTGAAGAACGACGCTGATAAGAACGGAAAGGTTCTCGATAACGACCTTCCGATCAATACACCGAAACACAAGGGAGGGCTTGGACTCAACGTCAGCTATGACAAAGTTTTCGGCTCTGTGTTCGCTCGATGGACTGACAAGTACGACTTTTTCTCGGGCATCAACGTCGCAGCAAAAGCAAATCCGGAATTGCTCGCGGCGAATGCCCCGACAGGCCTGAAGGAAAACGCCCGCTTTGGACGAACATTCAACTACGGACCGCTCGGCGGATTCGTGAGTGTTGATCTGGGATTGGGCTACCGCTTCACGCCGCAGATCACCGTCTCCGCATCGGTGAGCAATCTCTTCGATTCGAAAAAAGTGCGCGAGTTTGTCGCATCACCGGCGATCGGCAGACTTATTGGCACCGAAGTGAAGTTTAACTTGTAGCTTGTGAATTGCTCTCACGCAGAGACAGCAAAACAGAGTATCCATGTCTCTGCGTGAGTCTTTTTTCAAAAAACTTCAAAGCGAGATGCAAATGAGAAGCATATTTTTCATTCCGCTTGCCGCGCTCTGCCTGGCAGTCTTGACCCATAATCTTCTTGAATCTCAATCGCAATCTTCTGACTCACGAATGGAATTCGACGACATACAATATCCGTTCCCAACCTCGACTGTCCTTGTCAATGAAGTCAACATTTGTTATTACGATTCCCGAATGAACGGACCAGCCCTCGTTCTCATTCACGGGCTTGGGACGCATATCGGCTATTGGCGTGAGAACATTCCCGGACTAACGCAGGCGGGAGTGCGAGTGATTGCGCTTGATTTGCCGGGCTATGGAAAGTCGGATAAGCCAGACACGGCGAGTTATTCGCTCCGCTATTACGCACAAACCATCATTGGGCTTCTCAAACACTTGAACATTTCGAAGGCAACATTCGTCGGGCTTTCGATGGGTGGGCAAATTGCCTTGACTGTTGCGCTGAATCATCCCGATATGGTCGAAAAACTAGTTCTGCTGTCCCCCGCCGGCATCGAGGTGTTTAAAGAAGCGGAAGGGAAGTGGCTCAAGGGCATAATGACTGCCGACTTCATCAAGAAAAGTTCGCCACAGCAAATCCGTTTCAATATCGGATTGAATTTCCATTCGTGGCGTACCGAGTATGAATGGATAGTCAATGAGCGACTCGCGCTTGGAAAGGCAAAGGAGTTCAGCGCGTACGCCAACGCAGTAGCGCACGGGGTTCGTGCAATGCTTAACGAACCCGTACACGGAAGATTGAACGAAGTTTCTGTGCATACGCTTGTTATCGCTGGGGAAAATGACAAACTCATCCCCAATGGTTTCCTGCATAAGGCAACGACACGCGAGATCATGGAGTCGGGCGTAAGGCAGATGAACAATGCGCGACTGTTGCTGCTGCCCAAAGCCGGGCATATGATCCAGTTGGAGAAAAGTAGCGAAGTCAATCAGGCAATCATCAGCTTTTGTAGGTAGGTCAACCAGGACATCCCGAGTGTACACGGTCTTACGGAATGCCTGCACGCGTCAACTTACTCTCGCGATATGAATGAAATGCAAAGAGCATCAACATTGTCTGTCGATGCTCTTTGTGTCGTCGGGGCGGGGGGATTCGAACCCCCGGCCTCACGGTCCCGAACCGTGCGCGCTACCGGGCTGCGCTACGCCCCGAGTCGAAGTTTCTGAACAAAAGTTATAGAAATCCCCTATGCAAATCAATGAGAAACTTCCGCTGGGACATTAGAACTTTCTAACACTGCGCGAAGAGCATCAACCAGCTCATCAACGTGGGAGCGCTCTGCAATCAGCGGCGGAAGGAACCGCAGAACATTTCCGTGCGTACAGTTGATGATGATTCCTTTCTCAAGCATCGTATCAACGACTGTCTTGCCGGGAAATGTCAATTCAGCGCCAATCATCAGGCCTCTGCCGCGAACTTCTTTTATGGTATCGGGCAAATCATGTTTTATCGACGCGAGCTTTTCTAGGAAATACCCTCCCACTACCTCCGCGTTTCGCATCAAACCATTGTCGACGACCTCCTCCAGCACAACTTTTCCTGCCGCGCATGCCACAGGGTTTCCACCGAATGTTGTTCCGTGATTTCCGGGTTTGAGAACGTCTTGCAGGGCTTCGCTCGCGAGCATCGCGCCGAGCGGCAGTCCGCCGCCTAATGGTTTTGCAAGCGTAACGATGTCCGGCGTGAGACCGTAATGCTCGCATGCGAGAAATTTTCCCGTGCGTCCGACGCCGGATTGCACTTCGTCCGCGATAAGAAGAACATCGAGTTCGCGTTTCAGTTCTTTCAACGCGGATGCAAACTCATTGCTGATCTCGTAGATGCCTCCTTCGCCTTGTATACATTCGAATATCACGGCTGCCGTCGTTTCACTCACTTCCGATCGCAGTGCCGGGACATCATTGAATGGAATGCTCTGGAATCCGTCGAGAAAAGGTCCGAAGCCGTCGCGGTAGTCATCATTGCTCATCATGGAGAGCGATCCCATCGTTCGTCCATGGAAGCTGTTTTGGAGGGACACGATGTTCGACTTTCCTTTTACGCTTCCCCATTTGCGCGCAAGCTTGAGCGCAGCTTCGCTCGCCTCGGTTCCGCTGTTGCAGAAGAAGACTCGCTTGAAGCCCGTAAGCTGAATGAGTTTTTCGGCAAGCTCGACCTGCGGCTGTTGTACAAAGTAGTTCGAAACATGAATGTACGCAGCCGTTTGGTCGCTGATTGCGCGGACAAGTTTCTCGTTCCCGTAGCCAAGGGCATTGACGGCGACGCCGTTCAGAAAATCGAGATACGCGCGGCCGTTACGGTCATACAGGTACATTCCCTTGCCGTAGGCGACGTCAATGGGTAATCGTCGGTATGTTTGGAGAAGGGAATCTTGTTCCCGCTTGTGAAGCGTCATGTGCGTTCCTCGGGAAAATGTCTTGCATAATAATACAATATAATGTATAATAATGCAAGAACAGTCTACAAGCCCTGAGCGGAGCGAAGGGCATCGCTCTCGAAGAGATGGTTACAAGTCTTGAAGTGAAAGGACCCTTCGCTGAGAAGCGCTCAGGGTTGAGTGGCATAAGAGTCAGAAACAAAATGATTGAAGTCGGCATAGTTGGTGCGTCGGGGTACTCGGGGTTGGAGCTGCTCCGAATATTGATTGCGCACCCAAAGGTGGAAATCTCGAAGCTCTTCGGCGACGCATCGAGCGGAAAGTTGATCGAGAATGTGCACGCTTCGCTGCGCAGTGTCTTCTCGAAGGAAATTGAAAAATTCTCAACGGCAGCGCTGCGAGGCATCGATGTGCTGTTTGTCGCACTTCCCTCGGGTCAGGCGATATCGCTTGTGCCGGAGGCTCTGGTCGCTGGCTGCAAGGTGATTGATCTTGGCGGAGACTTCCGGCTTGCGAAGAAGGAAGTCTATGAACAGTACTATGGCCATGAACATACATCAGCTGGTTTCTTGGGGACAGCCGTTTATGGATTAACCGAATGGAATTGCGAAGCGATCAAGAATGCAAAGCTCTTGGCAAATCCGGGCTGCTATCCGACGAGTGTTCAATTGGCATTGCTGCCTCTTGTGAAGGAGGGACTGCTTGATTCATCACCCATCGGCATTGCATCATACAGCGGAACATCCGGCGCAGGAAGGTCGGTGAGTGAAAAAATGATGTTCACCGAAATCAATGAAAGTGTCCGGGCGTACAAGGTGGGCAATCATCAGCACATTCCGGAAATCAGCCAATACGTAAAGGAGTTCGGAGGGAGGGACGTCAACTTCAGTTTCGTTCCACATTTGCTTCCGGTGACGCGGGGAATCTACACGACGATTCATGCCCGCTTGAAGAATGAGGTTACTCGTGCAGCAGTTGGCAATGCGTACGCATCGCGTTACGCGTCGGCGCCGTTTGTACGCGTGGTAGCGCCGGCTATTCCGGAAATGAAAGACGTGCTCTACACGAATTTTTGTGATATGGGATTTGCGGTCAACGAAGACATGCAAACCATCGTCATCTTTTCGACGATAGACAATCTCGGCAAGGGCGCCGCAGGACAGGCGGTGCAGAACATGAATGTCATGTTCGGATTTCCACAAACCGTAGGACTTCTCCCATGCTACAAGAAGAACTAGTTTCCGCCGCGCCGCAACTCATTGCGGGCGAAGCGCGCGGCGGCATCACATTGCCGAAGGGGTTTCGTGCGATCGGCATCCACTGCGGAATCAAAAAAGCGAAGAAGGATCTCGCGCTGATCGTCTCTGATGTGCCGGCATCTGCCGCGGCTGTTTTCACGCTCAACAAAGTGCAGGCCGCGCCTGTTGTGGTGAGCAAGGAACACTTTGCGCAAGGCTCATCCTTCCGTGTGATTGTTGTGAATAGCGGCAACGCCAATGCGTGTACGGGCGAGCGTGGACTTGAAAACGCCCGCGCCATGGCTGGGGCTACCGCCGACGCGCTTGGTGTTCACCGGTCGGAAGTATTTGTCGCTTCCACAGGAGTGATCGGCGAGCACCTTCCAATCGAGAAAATCAACAACGGCATTCGAGCCGCAAGCGCTTTGTTGAGCGAAGCGGAACACGAAAGCGCGGCGGAAGCAATCATGACTACCGATACATTCAAAAAAATTGCCTCGGCGACTTTTGAGGTTGATGGGAAAACTGTAAATATCGGCGGTATCGCCAAAGGCTCGGGAATGATCCATCCGAACATGGCGACGATGCTCGGTTTCGTTACGACGGACGCGGCTATCGAGCCTCGGGTGTTCCAAGCATTGCTGAAAGAAAAATCGGACAAGACATTCAATCGTATCATCGTTGATGGAGACACGAGCACGAACGACATGGTTGTTGCCCTCGCAAACGGCGAATCGGGAATTGCGCCGCTGCAGCCGGGAACACGAGCGTATGCGCAATTTGCGCACGAGTTCGAGCGAGTGCTTCGCAAACTTGCTCTTGATATCGTTCGCGACGGTGAGGGTGCAACAAAGCTGGTGGAGATTAGCATCGTGGGCGCAGCAAGCGATGAGGATGCAGTCAAGGCAGCAAAGACGATCGCCTTGTCGCCATTGGTGAAGACGGCGATTCACGGCGAAGATGCGAACTGGGGACGAATCATTGCCGCGATCGGCTATTCGGGAATAGAATTCGATCCCGATAAATGTGAAATCATCATCAATGATGTTCCGATTTTGCAACGAGACTATGTAGTCACGCTCTCGAATCAGGAAGCAAACAAGAGCCTGAAAGGAGATTTCATCGAGCTTGTCGTGAAACTCCATGGCGGAAGCGGAAAGGCAACCGTGTGGACGTGTGATTTTTCGGAACAGTACGTCGTCATCAACGGAAGCTATCGCTCGTGAGCATTTCTCCATTGCGCAAAGAAGATGTTCTGATCGAAGCGCTGCCATACATTCAGCAGTTCGAGCATACCACATTCGTCATCAAATATGGCGGCGCTGCAATGGAGGATGAGGCGCTCAAGCAGATGGTCGCACAGGATGTGACGCTTCTCCGAAAGATCGGAATCGACATTGTCGTAGTGCATGGCGGCGGCAAAGAGATTACGGCGCTCTCGAACCGACTGAATCTCCCGACGAGATTCGTGAACGGTCAGCGCTACACCGACGAGGAAACCCGCGACGTTGTGCAAATGGTTCTTGCCGGGCTTGTCAACAAAGACATTGTACGCCGAA
This sequence comes from Ignavibacteriota bacterium, assembly GCA_031394795.1. Classification (GTDB taxonomy): domain Bacteria; phylum Bacteroidota; class Ignavibacteria; order UBA10030; family UBA6906; genus CAADGV01. Next base: position 9,492 of record JANNUB010000023.1, read on the forward strand.
TAAATATGCACGGCGGAAACGCGGTCGGCATCAGCGGCATCGACGCGAAGCTCCTGATCGCGAAGCGACATACCGAAGAGGATTTGGGATTTGTCGGTGACATTGAGCGCGTCAACGCGGAATTTATTCGCTCGCTTTTGAAAGATGATTGTCTGCCGGTCATCGCGCCGCTCGGTATTGATGATATTGGCACGGTGTACAATGTGAACGCTGACATTGCAGCGGGAAAGATTGCCGGTGCGTTGGGGGCAATCAAGCTCGTGTATCTGAGTGACATCGAAGGGGTGAGCGCGCATAGGAAATTGCTCTCGCATATTACGCAAGGCGAAGCTGTGGAATTCATCAAGGACGGCGTCATATCGGGAGGGATGATTCCCAAAGTCGAGTCTGCGCTATCAGCTGTCAGGGCGGGAGTTCAAAAAGTTCATATTATTGACGGACGCAAACCGCACGCGTTGCTGTTGGAGATTTTTACGTCGGAAGGCATCGGGACGGAAATTGTCGCCGGTTGACGCGATGACAAATCCGATTTAGATGCTTATAGAGAAGACTTCATCGAATGGCAGAAAGCGTTGGAGGAAGCTTTCCGTTATTCCTACCTCAACCTCACACCGAATCGAGATTCACCGAATCGAGATTTCTGCCCGGTAAATTTTTGTCCCGCTCGTCCGATAACCCTTCTTACGAGGGATGACGAACTTTAGGGATGAGCATTCAATGCGCCTGCGTAGATTGACATGTTTTGCCGCGATCATTGCCGCGTTGCCTTGTGCTACGTTTGGCGGTGAACCGGATTCCTCGTCTGCGATGAGCGATACGGCTGTTACTGTCAGCTTCAAGCTCGCAGACCTTGAGGAGACACTTAGCGGTATCCGTGCGATGGTGCTCGGTTCGTGGAACTACAAATGGGGAGACACGTGGCTCCGCTGTTACGGCGTAACGCCAAAAGAGTTTTTCTCTACCTTCGGTCAAGACGTCGTCGGAGCAGTTGGTGATGATTCAACGCTCACGGCCGAGGACGTTGCCGGTATAGCGCTCATTGCCGTTCAAGCGCTCGAAAAACGAACAGAGATCCTAAGAGATCAGCTGGCTGCGCGTGATGAGCAAATCCTCGATCTGAAGTCAGGGCTTTCTGAAATGCGGACTGTTGCTTTTCAATTTGAACAGAAGCTCCGGAAACTCTATGAGTCCCATAAGACGCTTCAGGCGCGGCTTGAGGAATTAGAAGTCCCAGCGCCTCCCGCCGCGAAGATGGCATCTTCGCGCTAAAGAACCCTTCGATAATAACTTTGCGTTGAATCAATGCGGAAGCTGTGGCAAGATACGCCGCGGTACCGAGATTGTCGCCAAGTTTTCCTTTCAAGTTGTGCTCACATTTTCTACATTACTACAGAATAACTGACGTTACGCACACAACACATTAGACAACTATTCCCCTCTCCGAAGGAGTCCCTTGGACTGCGCGCGCGCATGAAGCGACGGCGAGAGGGGTTAGCGGTGTGTCTATTACATTGAATTCGTGAATGGTTCATTCGTCTATACACACCCCTAAATCCCCTCTCCCCTGCGCGCAGTCTTTCGCA
>JANNUB010000116.1:0-4057 GCA_031394795.1 Ignavibacteriota bacterium
GAGCCAGTAAGTCTTCCACCTCCGCAGTCACGACTTCTTCCGGAGTGGTGTTTTCGACTTCAATTGCATCCGCCTGGGAACCAACAGGCACCGCTTGTGATTCATGTGAAAGAAAAATACTGCACATCAGCAAACACACGACTGCAATCAGCGGACGCACCGACATGACTCAAAAACCTGCAAGAAAGAAAGGGAACTGATGACCGAACAATAGAGTCTACCGCCGCAACTTGCGAACTCACCAGCCCGGCAGAAATCCCTATTCCGGAATGCCCGTTGCTTCCGTCAAGTCAACGACAAGCCGCGCGGCGCCGTCGCTCGGACATATCCTCTCGGGTGATGAAATTCAATTCTACCAGGATCTGGTGCGACGGGTTCCGGTCGCGGACAATGTGATCGAATTTGCCGTTCGTCTCGCGACGAAAACGCGGCCGAAAAGCGACGGCGCACCGCAGTTCATCAAGGATTGGCTCAGCTGGGGTGCGGGACCGCGCGCTTCGCAGTACATGATCCTCGGTGCGAAGACGCGGGCTATCATCACCGGCCGCCACACACCCGACATCGAGGACGTGCGCGCAGTCGCGCTCCCTGTGCTGCGCCATCGTATCGTCACCAACTTCAATGCCGAAGCCGACGGAGTCTCGACGATTGACATTGTTGAGAAACTTCTGAAAGAAACGAACTAACGTGCGAATTGCCCGTTTCCCATGCCATCCCTCAGCCTCAGCTTTTCCGCCTCGACCATCGTTCTCGCGCTTCTTGTCCTTCTTTCCGCAGCACTTTCGATCTACTTCTACCGCCGCACACTTCCACCGGTTGCCCCGGCAAAAAAAGTCCTCCTGATCGCTCTGCGATCGCTTGCGCTTTCCCTGCTGCTGGCAATGTTATTCGAACCGCTCTTAAGCCTGATCTCCACTTCCACGGAGAAACCGGTTCTTGCCGTCCTGGTTGACAATAGCAAGAGTATGAGCATTGCCGACAAAACCGGTGACCGCGCTGAGCAGATGAAAGGTGTTTTGAAAAGCAACGGTCTCAAGAATGTGGAGGCGTTCGGCGCGCTGCGCTATTTCACATTCGGCGCGCGACCGACCGAGCACGCGGCATTGAATGCCGATTCCCTGTCGTTGAATGAAGACGCGACGGACATGGCGGCTGCGCTGCGCGCGATTGCCGAACAAAAAGAAGTCTCGAATATCGGCGCTGTGCTCCTCGCCGGCGATGGCAGCTACAATCTTGGGCAGAATCCGATCTATGAAGCCGAACAGCTCGGCATTCCGATTTTTTCCGTGGGCATCGGCGATTCGACGGAGCAGCGGGATCTTCTGATCACGAAGGTTCTTGCCAACGAGCTTGTCCATGCCCAGACGGAGGTTCCCGTTGATGTCACAGTCAAAAGCTCGGGGTACAATGGCGAGAAGGTTGATGTTGTGCTCAGTGACGGCGCCAAAGAGCTGCAGCGGACCCGGATTGTTCTGGAAGAAGGAACGCGTGAATACAGCGCGCACCTTTCCTCCGTGCCCGAAGGCGAAGGAATGAAAAAATATTCCGTTCGGGTTTCGCGTTTGCAGGGAGAACTGACCACTGCGAACAACCAGCGAACGTTCTACACTCGCATTCTGAAAAGCAAAATGCGCGTGCTCATCATCGCCGGCTCCCCTTCTCCCGATCTCACGATCGTCAAGCAGACCCTCAGCGAAGACAAGAATATCGAAGTCCGGTCTCTAACGCAGAAAAGCTCTGGGGACTTTTATGAGGGTCGGCTCACTGACCGGATTCTTGATTCAGCGGATTGTCTCGCGCTGATCGGCTTTCCGATATCATCAACGAGCGAGCAGGTTCTCCACGCACTGCGAACGACGGGAAGATCCCTGCCGATTCTGTTTGTCAATGGAAAATCCATCGATGAGCGCAAACTCGGAGCGCTCGGCTCATTTCTTCCGTTTGTTGCCTCGCATGCTTCTCAGACGGAGCAGCTTGTTTTCATCGAGCCTTCGCCAAACACTCACCCTGTTTTGGCAACAAACACTGGAGTGCAAAGCTGGCGGCGGCTCCCTCCCCTCTTCAAACTCCAAACGCAATATCAGGCAAAACCCGAAGCGTCGGTCGTTGCGTTCATCAACATCAATCCCGCCTCTGGTGGAATTGCGATCAACGAGCCGCTCATTGTGCTTCGAAACGTCAACCGGCAAAAGTCGCTGGCAATTCTCGGCTACGGCATCTGGCGCTGGCGATTGATGGCGCAAGGAAATCCGGAAACCGAAAGACTCCTGGCAACGTTTCTCTCCAACAGCATCCGCTGGCTGACGACGCGTGACGACAACCGCCCGGTGAAGGTCGCGACGACGAAGAGTGCATTCACCCGTGGCGAGCCGGTCGAGTTCACAGCGCAGGTGTACGACGCAAACGCAAATCCGGTTGAGAACGCACAGGTGAACATCGTGGCCGAGCATGCCACCGGAGAAATTGAGACGGCGCTGCGGCCTATCGGCAACGGACGTTACGAAGCAACGCTTGACGGCCTTTCGGAAGGCGACTATACCTTTCGCGCCCGAGCGGAAGTCGAAGGACAATCGCTCGGCGAAGACAAAGGACGGTTTAGCGTCGGCGAGCTGAATCTCGAGTTTCAGGATACGCGCATGAATGCGCAGCTGCTCCGACAACTTGCCGCAGCAACAGGCGGAAGATTCTTCGCACCGTCGGAGATCAGTGAGCTGGCGGAAATACTCCGTCGGCAGGGATCATTTGCGCAACGCGAAATACGTCGCGCGCAATCTTTCGAATTGTGGAATTGGAAATACATGCTCGCACTGGTGGTGGTGCTGCTTGCAGTCGAATGGCTTGTGAGAAAGAGAAGCGGAATGCTCTGAGATGTTTACCAAAAACGCACGCCGCCTCTTGGAAGGCGACCGTGCATTTTGGGTACTTCTTACTTGCGCGCAATGTTGTACGCGCGTTTTCCCTTCTGTTCCGTTTTCACTTCAAACGAAACGATATCGCCTTGCATCAACGAGCTGCGAAACCCGGTTTCCTTTACGTTGCTCTGATGAAAGAAAATATCTTCGCCGTCGTCCGTGGTGAGGAACCCAAACCCCTTTGTTGCGTTGAAAAACTTTACCTTACCTTCCATGTGACTCCTTATCGTTGGATAATAAATAGTAAACCCCCAGCCGCACAATGCCGGAACTGGGGGCTACGATACTGAAAAAAAATCATATCTTGCTGACGTTCACAGCCTGCAAACCTTTTGGTCCGCGCTCGACGTCGAACTGAACTTGGTCGCCTTCGTTCAGTGTCTTGTAACCCTCGCCCACGATCGCTTTGAAGTGCACAAACACGTCCTCGGCGCCGTTGCGTTGGATGAAACCAAATCCTTTGGTTCCATTGAACCACTTGACCGTTCCTTGTTCCATCGGAACATGTCCTTTCAATGAAGTTGAAGATTGTACGGCTGAGCCGTCCCGCCATTGGCGGGACACCAGATTGTTTGCCTTAATAGCCAACAGCTCAACTTCACTGCACAACGGAAACCATTAAGCGCAAAAACGGTGTACTGTATTTGCAGGCTCAAAATAGACTTTTCGCTTGCGAATTGCAAATTTGACGGTAGCTACTGAAGTTTCCGATCCGCGGCTCGCAGAGAGCCCCGCCCTCTGCGGACGTAGTCAACAAACCTGTAGCCTTCGTGATTCTCTTCGTGATGAAGGGTGAAGAGCGTTCCGATGAGATGTTCGTAGGGAGGAAAGAACACATCCCCCTCAATGTTTTTGTCCACGAGCGTAAGATACAACTCGTCTGCTCTATCAAGGAACTGAGAATAGATTTGCCCTCCGCCGATGACGAACACTCTCTCCTGATCGGTAAGAGCTTTTAGCGCGGCTTCTACTGAGGAATACGTTTCAACATTTGGAATGGGTTTCGATGAGACAACAATGTTACGGCGATTCGAGAGCGGTTTGCCGATAGACTCGAATGTTTTTCGTCCCATCAGAACTGTGTGTCCGGTAGTGAGATGCTTGAAGCGCTTGAGGTCTTCTGAGATATGCCACGGCAGTTTTCC
>JANNUB010000132.1:0-11529 GCA_031394795.1 Ignavibacteriota bacterium
TAAAGTCCGTAATGTCCTGTGCAACGGTGAACTTGATGCGCCCGTCGCTCTTCGTCTCCCGCTCCTTCATCGCCGCCTGCACGCGGTCGCTGGTCTTCACCGAGTTGGCGTCGGACTGTTTCTGAATGACGAGCGCGATCGCATCCTCCGCATTCAGACGGCTCCGTGTGAAGTTTTCCTTGTATGTGTCCTTGACTTCGGCAATATTTTTGAGATAGATGACTTTCGTCGGCGTCGCGACAACTACGGCATTCCCGATCGCTTCCACGCTCTTGAATTTTCCCGCGATGCGCACGATGTATTGGTTGATCCGCTCGTCAATTTTGCCGGCGGGAAAATCGAGGTTCTCGCGGCTGAGCGCTTGCGAGACCTGGAGAATCGAGATGCCATACGACTGGAGTTTCTGATTGTCCACTTCGACGCGAATCTCGCGTTCCTGACCGCCGACAATCGTTACTGCCGACACTCCTCCCACTTGCTCAAGCTCGTTCTTCACAACGTCCTTTGCAAATTGGTACAGCTCCCCCGGATCCATGTCGCCTGTCAACGAGACGCGAAGAATGGGGAACGCGTTCAGATCCGATTTTGTGATGCGCGGCGCGTCTGCATCTTTGGGAAGCTTGTTGCGAATCTGCTCCACCTTTCGCTGCGTTTCGTTCGTCACCTCGTCCACGTTCGACGAGAAGCCGAACTGCGCCAGCACCACCGAAACTCCCTCGTAGGAGAAGGAGCGAACATTATCCAAATTACTGACGCCGCTCACCGCTTCTTCGATCGGTTTTGAAACGAGTGATTCGATTTCTTTTGGACCGGCGCCGGGATACACCGTCACAATGGAGACCATAGGCCAATCCATTTTGGGGAGAAGGTCAACTCCCATGCGCGAGTAGCCGAATATCCCCAACACCGCGAACGCGACGAACACCATCGTGATGAATGCCGGGCGTTTGATTGCAAGTTCCGTAAGCTTCATATTTTTTACTCCTGAGCGCAGCGAAGGACCTGGTCGCCTTCGAATTCGTGCGCGCTATGGTTAAATGGATTAAGTGATTGTTTCCTCGCTGAACTTCTTTCAATTCTGAATGAGCGAAGCGAACGAAGAATCTAGCAGCCAGCGTAATTCAAACTGTTAGATGCTTCGCTGCGCTCACCATTTAATGTCCAAATTCTGAGTGAGTCCCGCGGAGCGTGATGAACTTCTCGATCGAAGAATCCAGATGCTAGAGTCATTCTGGCTACCAGATGCTTCGCTGCGCTCAGCATTGAGAGTAAATTCTGAGCTACCAGATGCTTCGCTGCGCTCAGCATTTAGAAACGAATCGCTGCACCATCTTTCAATTTTCCCTGCCCGAACGACACAACAAGCTCTCCCTCCGTCAGTCCCTCAATGATTTGGACAGAGTCCCGGGAACGCAAACCTAACTTGACGAACCTCTCCCGTGCAACACCATTTTCCGCCACGAACACGATCGGCTTGGTGTCTTCGTTTACTACCGACTCTTCAGAAACGACCAGCGCATCGCTTGCCGAGCTTGTTGGGATTCTCACCCGACCGAACATTCCCGCTTTCAACGGGTGCGTTTTGCTGTTCGGCAGCGCGATCTCGACCGGATACGTATGCGCCTCATCTCCTTTTGCTCCGATGGTCGCAATCTTGCCGTCGAACGTCATGCCCGGATAGACATCGGTCGTCACTTCAACGGGATCGCCGACCTTGAGCTTGAACACATCCTGTTCGGCGACGTTGAGTTTCACTGTCAGCTTCGCGATGTCAACGACGTTTGCGACAACCATGCCGGGCTGCACCATCGTGCCGACGTCAACAGGACGCGAGCTGATCACACCGGAAATCGGTGCGCTGATTCTTGTGTCGCGGTACGCTTTGCGCGCCCGGATAAACTCGGCCTCAGCTATCTTGTATCCCTGCCAAGCATTTTCTTTCTGCCATTCTGTAGCGGCGTGCTCTTCACGGAGCGACGTAAAACGCTCTGCGTCTTTCTTGGCGCGTTCGTAGTTCACTTCAGCTTTCATCAACTCAGCCTTCTTCAGTTCATCGTCAACAGAGAGGAGCACAGAACCGGCTGACTTCCAGTCGCCAACCCTGGCGTTGACCGAGACAACGCGTCCCTGCGTCTCGGAAACAATCGCGACGTCATTGTTCGCCGCAATCGTCCCGACGAGCGACACCGTTTCCGAGAGCGACCCCTTTGTTACAGCCGCGACCGAAACTGGGTACGACGTAGCAGCCGTGCTCTTCCCTTTTGCTTGCATCTGCACCTTGTTGTACCAGAGTATGGCGACTATCGCGCCAAGCACAACGATGCTCATTCCTATGAATTTTATCTTTCGCATAACGACTCCTCAAAGTTTTTGGTTGGTAGCTGCAATCTCACTTCCCAATTGCCTTCTGCAATCGCGCTCCGGCAAGCTCAACATCAACGAGAGCTTGTGTGGAGTTGGTCTTCGCTTGCAGCAGTGCGACTTCGGCATCGAGAAGGTCGCTGTTCTGCGCGAGACCCTCTTTGAAGCGCTTGTTGGTGACACGGTAGTTTTCTTCAGCATGCGTCACACCCTTCTCAGCAACGAGTGTACGTTCTTTGGCTTGATTCAGATTCAGATAATTCTGCGTAATCTCCAGTGTGATACCGTCCCTCAATTGTGCAAACGCATCTTTCGCTTCTTCATACTGCGCGCTTGCCTGGTCGGTTTGATGAAGCGTCTTGCCCCAATTCCAGATGTCGAGCGAGACAGCAAGCGTAACATCCCATGTGTCCTTGAACAGATCCTGCATCGGTTGAATGCGTTGGTTGGGCTTGTTGTAGTTGTAGTTCGCTGCAAGATAAATCTGCGGGAACCATTCGCCTTTTGCCGCTGTCACTCCGGCGTCGGCAGCTTTCACGCGAAAGTCCATTGCCTTCATCTCCGGCCGATTCTCTATCGCTTTCGAGATCAAAGAATTCAATTCACCGAATTCACTCGGCGTGCTTCGGCGAATATCCGATTCGATCGAGATTCGTGTGTGAAGAGGAATTCCCATCACGTTGTTCAGCCCGATCATGGCAAGCTGAACATTGTTGTTCATTTCGATCTGGCGAAGCTGCGCATCGGAGAGCTGCACTTGAACCTTGAGCAAATCATTCTTCGTCGCCATGCCCTGATTGACGAGGTTCTGCACGTCGTTGAGATGCGCTTTCACCTGCTCGACATTTTCATCAACGACCTTCTTGAACTCCAACGCTTTGAACAACGACCAATACGCAGCGCGAACGTTGTAGGCAAGATCGGTTTTGTCCTTCGCATAGTCATGTTCAGAAGCTCGCGCAGCATAATCGGCGGCGTGAGCGGCAGCGCTCAGCCGGAAGCCGGTAAAGAGAGGCTGCTCAAGCGATGCCCTCAGCGTGTAGTTGTTTTGGATCGTCGGAGCGAGAGTGAACGAACTACCGCCAAACGGCGGAGGGAGCGTAGACGGAAGAGAAACGGCAAACGGCGGCACATCGCTCAACCGCGTGTATGCGCCAGTGAATTTCAACACAGGCAATCGCGATGCGTTCATTTCCGCCGACTTCGCATCGGCATAATTCAAGCGCATCAACGACGCGTGCAGCACCTTGCTGTTGTCGAGTGCAAGCTGAATCGCTTGCTCGACAGTCAACGAGAGATTTGTTTGTGCGGAACCCGTTCCGCCCGCGAACACAATCAAGAGCATGAGGAAAAACCGTGTTCTCATTATGCAGCCTCCTTCGCTTGTTTCATCGCATGATATTGTGTCTTCCCCTTTTTCGTCATCATCCCTTCGAGAATCAACTCGTAGGCCTTCTCCAATGTCGCTTCGAGATCGATCTTCATGTGTGCCTTCCAATAATCGTCGTCGCGATCCATTTGCCGCATGATCGCATTGCCGTTCGCCCACATGATGATTGCCGCTTGCACAGGGTCGAGATTGGTATCGAACAACCCCTCTTTGATCGCTTGTTGAAACAAACCAACAACGAGATCCCAAATCCTCCCATCATGCGATGTGCATGTTTGAAGCATCTCGGGCGAAACCTGTTTGTGAAATTGTGCATTCTCGAAGTACTGATACATGCGAAAGTAGTCGCGATGTCGCTTGAAGAACTCGAAGTACGCGTCTCCCAACCCCGCAATGCGCGCAAGCGTGGGCTTCGCGGGCGATGCGACTTCGACGAACATCTGGTAAAGAATGTCCGACCCGCGCATCGCAACCGCGAGGTACAAATCTTCCTTACTCTTAGAGTAGAGGTACAGCGTCCCTTTGCTCAACTCGGCAGCCTCGGCAATGTCATCCATCGTAGCTGACGGCAATCCTTTCTCGAAGAATATCTTCTGCGCCGCGGTAATGATTTCCTCCCTGCGCTGCTCCCTTTCCCTCTCTTTTCGCTCAATTATGCCCATTTGATTTGACTCCTATCGTATTGAATGACCAATAGTCATTTAATTGACTACAATATAGCATGAGAGCGAGCATAAGTCAACACCGTCTTTGATTAAATTTTCTTGAGGTGATTTACTGACTGAGAGTCAGTACGAATGGGGCCGAAGAAAGTTTCGAGGAAGAAAAAAGACTTGTGGTTCTCACCCTCAACCCTGAGCGGAGCGAAGGGTCTCACTGCCACTCAAAACGAAATGCTGTGAGATGTTTCGCTCCGCTCAACATTTTCGGACAGCCCAAATGCGGTGGTGGTGTCCTCATCATCACGGCAAACCCGGAATGAACGTTTCCGGCAAGCTCCATCGAATGTTAAACGAGGTCCGAATCAGCGCGGGGTCGCTTCCGTGTTTCTCAAAGCCCGCGGAGAACTCCAGCCAGAAACTGCTTATGGCATTCAGCTCGCCTCCAACGTTGAAGAGGTAGAGCGCCGGGGATTTTTCCAACGCGGTGATTTGCCCCTCGCCAAAGACTTTCATGTCATTGCTGCCGAAATAAAAACGCGCATTCATCGCCACGGCGGTGGAGTCCATCTTGAAACTCGCCGAACGCTCCAGACTCCCGGTCGCGTTGAAGATGAATTGTCCCCATTGCTCGACACGGAACGAACCTGCGACCCATGCTTGATATTTGTTCACCGCGGCATTGCGCGCAAGCGAATCCGTGGAACCATACCTGACTGCCGCCGCGAACTCCGCAATGTTCGCGTTCCAAAGTTCTTCGCGCTGCACTGCGCGCAACCGTTCGACTTCCTGCTCAAGCGCACCAACATCAGCATCATCCTCATCCGGTATTCGGCCGCTCACTGTCGGCTTTTCGCGTTGCACTCTGCTTGCAATAGCGCGGTTGATTCGGAGCGCACGCGTTGAGAGGTTCCTAATAAACGATTCGTTCGTACGCGGATCTGCTTCATCCGTAAATGTAAAACGGAGGCCAAGGCTTGCCAGCACGCGCCCGGTGTTGTCATTGAACGTGCGGCTTGCCAGGGAGATCCGGGCGCGGTACCAAAACGGATGGGCGCCGTACTGCCGAATTGTGAGAGAGCGACCGCCTACCAGCATGGCGGGAGAAAATTCTGCGGCGAAGGCTCTGGGCAGTACGCCGCCTCCGTTCACGAAATCGGAAACCATGAGCGCGATTTCCTTTACGCTCGTCGGACGGATAATCACGGACGGCGCATAATTCAAGATCGTGAACGCCGGCGCATCGGGCACGGCAAAGTTCAGCCGTGTGTTCGGCGAGAGAGTCGAGCCGTACGTCCCATCCTGCGCAAGGGCAACGGAACTCAAGATCATCATCAGTGCGGCAGCGATTCGTATCGTTCGTTGCATGTTTACCTCCATGGCTATTTCGCAGCAAGCTCAACAGCAAGCCGTGTGGAAACGGATTTACGGTTCAGCGGCCCTTCATCGAATTCGCGGCCGCACTCCTTGCCGTCCTGCCACACGATCATGTCCACCCGATAACGCTCGCCCGCCTTTGGTTTCGGCGCGAGGACGGTCGCCACGCAATCGAGAATTCTTCCGACGTTGCTCTTCGCGGGTTTGGGCAACGCGAGAATGTCGGGCTTGTTGTCCGTATTGACGCCTTCTCCGAGCAGTTTGCTCTGTCCCGATTGATACCAGAGTTTCAGGGTGTACGCGCCGACTTGCGCGAAACCGAATCTGATTTCGACTTGCACCGGCCCGCCGCCGGTATTGATCTTGATGTTGTTCAGTGGCATGGTTCATCCTTTTGAGAATTATTGAAACTTCAGCTGATGCCGCAAGAAACGCGTTCTTGCATCTGAGAAGACCACCTTCACTGCAATCTCAAACGTACCCCAACCCGTCGCTTTCAGCGCGAATCCCTTTCCGCGCTCGCTGCCCCGCTCGCCGACACGTTGAACAGGGTCGGAAAACGTCGGGTGCAACGTGTATTCAACGTACTGAACCTTATTTAGCACTTTCTCTTCAGCAACCACAAACACGCTCCACTCCCATCTTCCGTTGCCAATGCTACGCGATGTGTTGGCTGCCGCAATCGAATCCCCGCGTGCTGCACCGCCGGATGACGTTTCCCTCGTGGGCGGCACCGCAGGTTTCCGTTCCTCTTCAATACCTTGCGTTGACGAAGATGCCCGGAGTGCTTTCGTCAGATTCAGACGATACTTGGTATTCGAAGTTTTGCCATCGGTGAAGAGCACTTTGGCGTAGATGGTGAACTCGCCCCAGCCGTTGGAAGAGAGTGTAAACTTGTTTTCACGCGTCGAAACATTTCGCACGGGATTCGGAAACGTCGGATCGAGCGTATACTGCACCGATCGAATTCGTGCAAGCGTGGTTTTGCTTGCATCAACATACACTGTCCAATCATACCGTCCATTGCCAAGATATTTCGCGGAGTTGTTGAACGCGATTTCTGAGGTCTGAGAGAAGACGGTTCGCGCGACCCAGAAACTCGTGCAGGCAATACTTGCTGCCAGAACAAAATATCGGAGCGGCCCATTCACTGCGTCTTTTTCACCAATTCAAAACTCGGCTTCGCCGGCTTAAATGGCTTGTCATAGACCCACATCGTATTGATGGCTTTCTCGCGCACGGCGATGTTGACGATGAAGTCATCGCGATCCAGTCCCTTCATTCTGATCTCAAGCGATCCTTCTGACGGACCCGGCTGAACGTCGCTCGGTTTGAGAATGACCGGCTCCTCTCCTTTCCACGTTGTATACGAACACTCAAGATTCCTGATACTGCCGAACGGTGGCGCTTCGCTTGATCGGAACTGAAGAATCACAGTGAGGTCATACTTCTTTCCCCCTTCAAGGATTTCCTTCAAGCCTTCCTTCTCAATTTCAATGCGATGCATGCGCTCCTTCCACTCTGCGTCGCGAAGTTGCATCTCCGAATCGGCTTTGGTGAGTTGGTCTTCGTAATCCTTGATGTAAAGATAGAATCCGGGGAGGGTGAGGAGAATGCCGAGAAGCAACGTAAGCGCAATCGTGTTGATTTCTAATTCGATTCCGAAACCCTTAAAGTGCTGCCGTCCTTCGGACAACGTTTTCAGTGCAGGGACAAAGAACGACGCAAGACTTATCAGTACTATGACGATCCCCAACACCAACAGTACGGTCAGTAGTGTTGAAATTTCCATGACTATTCTTCGAGCAGATTATTTTTCTTGTTCGACTTCTCGCGTCATTTGCCTCACCCAATACCAATAACCAACAATCATCGCTCCCGATACCAGATCAAAGCTTGCAAGAACGATCGCAACATGTGAGAGAATTCCACGCTGGATTCCGAGCCCAACAAGCGCAGCAAGCGCGCACTTTTGCACCCCGGACCAGAGAATAGCGACGTGTTGCGGCGTCACGCTGACGATCGCATACAAAAACATCAACCCGAATGACCCCGTCATCAATCCGACCACAGCAAGAAGATACTTGCTTGTTTCACTTACATTGATTGCAACGAGATCCAGCGTTTCGTTTGGGAAGGTCAACTCTGCGAAGCCAATGCAAACGGTAACAATGCCGATGCCGCAGAGTGTCCGCCAGAAGCGATCGCGTGGAAGATTCATCAACAAAGAACATTAACTCAAACAAAGAGAACACTCGCGCAGTTAGCGAGTTGCCTGCCTATCGCAGCAGCAGTTGGCTATTCAACAGCCCAGACGTCTGTGACGAAATACTCCGTTTCGCCGAAGAGTTGCGTAGGAATGCCGATATGCTGATCGTATTTCAGCGTAACACGCTTGCCGATGGCGTGGTTGATTTTTGCCGCGACGGAATCGTCCTGGACAGTGAAATAGAATATTTGTGGCGCCTGTCCGGGCATGGACACCATGGCAAGCTCACCTTCCCACGTCTTACTAATGAAACCCTTCTTCGAAAGCTTTTGCACATAGCCTGCCCGCTCGCCCGTCGAGTAGCTCCATGTGAGGACGAACCACGTGTAGAGAATGAACAAGAGGATCGGAAAGAAAATTATCCCGCCGAGGCTGAGCTTCCAGCGTGATAACTTTTTCTTTTCTTCGGGTTGTGGAGTCCCGACTTTGGATAGGTTTGGCAACTTCGATTGTCGTTTTGTATGAAAAGAGCAATCACAATGTAGAAGTTGCTGGAATGATATGCAAACAATGTGGCATGGTTCAATATGTGATCGCTATGCCAACGCCTAATTCCAGACCGGTCAGTTTGTCCCCTCCTTTGAGCGATCCAAAATGAAATCTGTTTCGCAATGAAACACTCAGACTGTTCGATACAGCGAACACCGGTGAGAAACCTGCAGCAAAAAGGCTGATCCCTGAAATTGTGAGTGGAGTTTGTTTGTAGAATCTTCCTTGCGCGAGAAACACGAAGGAGAGCCGATCGTTCACCCGGATGTTGAATGTGCCTACTGCATCAACGTTGTCGGGCTCGAGCTTCTCGGCTTCGGCAACAAATGCATTCCCTACGGCAAAGCTGCTTGTTGATCGTGTTTTGTATCGAGCAAACAACCACAACCCATGAAGGCCAAAGCTTTGCCTCAACTGGAGGTTGGCCACGATTCGGTTCCCCGCGGACAAGACCTCTTTGCCCTTCAGCTTGTCCTTGCCGCTTGTCGTAAAGATCAGGTCTGCAGAAATCGTACTCCCACTTTCCGTTTGTATGTCAACGCCACCGGTGGCAAGTATCTCATCACCGGGATCATACTCTCCGGCGTTCGAGATCGGCTCATACACTCCCTTGTAGAGAAAGGATCCTCCCAGCCCCACAACAACCGCTTCGCTGATCGGGATAGCCCATATCACCCCGGCGTCAATATTGAGTCCTGTGCCTAGGCTGGGCACATGCATGTCAAAGACCGTATTGCTCAGCAAAAGCGAAGTCTGGAATTCGGGAGACGTCAACTTCTTTTTTATGATGGGAAGATTAATCCCCAAGCTAAAAACGAGGTGTGTTTTCTCCCAATGGTAATTTCCGCCGATTTGCACATCCGCCAAACCCTGGAGCGTGGTAACGTCTCCTCTTGTGGTGCCTCCCGACCCTCTCAGGAATAACCCTGCCGCACTCCCAATCGGCTGATACAACGAGAGTACTGTGCTTGCCTGGAAGAATGACGTGCCGTTCGGCAGAGTGCCGTTCGGCAGAACCCACTGTTGGTACAGCGGCATTATGCGAATACTCCCTTGCTGACTCGTAACATCCGGACCGTTGTCTTGGGCTGACGATTGCGTCGTTCGAGATATCAGGAACAACAATAATAGTATGTTTCTCATCATCGAAGTTTCTCTCTAGGTACTCTCATATCTCAAAACTTAGACAAATGCAACAAGTTTTCGTGACGCAATTCAGGCCGCTGCAGCAAAATGTGATTGCTGAAAGACACGGTCAAATTCCTTATTGAGTTGTTCGATGCGAAGAGCGAGTTTGCTTGGTACCGGCTCGGCACCATCCACGGCGGCAAAGACACGATCAAACACGCGCCGTTCCAACCGCGCGAGAAAAAGAATCACCTGACGTCCATAGGTCGTAACACTGTAGCGATTGGTGTTTGGGAGGCGGTAGATGATCCCTTTGTGGCGAAGGCGGCGCAAGTCATAGCTCATCTTGTGCGTGGTGTACGGACAATCGGGTCCGAGCAGTTCAGCAACATGCGGGCGCAACTCTTTATGCATAAATCCAGACGGGCGGTGCATAATCAAGATAAGCGCTTGCAACAGCGCTGTGACCCGACCGTCGCCGAAGCGTAAGCCGGGAACACGTTGTCCCGCGTCTGTGCGGGAAGGATGCACCACCCGCTGGAAACTCGATGCCGAGAGTCGACAGCTGTGGCTGAGCCGAAGTACCTGTAATAGGTTGCGATTGATTGTTTGCCCAATTGTCCGTAGACGATCTAATTGGCTGATGTCTTTTTTCACATAAAAGTCGCGCGCATTGTTGATGGTGGTTTCTGTCCGCAACGCACGGTTAAGTTTAAAGTATTGTTTGACCCGACAACTTTTGTAGTGGAACTGAATACTGGGCATGACGCCGCGGGTGACGACACTGGTGCGAAACGTTCCCGGTGTGCTGCCAATCAGTTTTCGATCAAAGACTAACTGGACGCGATCAGGTCTCCCCACATCGAGATTCTCACGGATGACCTCCTCGAAGAAGGTTCGTCCCACCGATGGACTCGACACTACTTGCGTCAGGCTGACTTCCAGTTGGTTGATGGACAGTCGGTGGCGGTAGCCAGCCGCGCGATCCTCGGCAACCAATGGCAGCGGAAGCCGGTCCATCCACTTGGCAAAGAAGTGCTCAATCTGCTCAGCACCCAATCCTGCACACAACTCTTTAAGGCGTGGGGGATTCTGACAGGTGAGCACACCGTTGTCTAAAGCGTCGAAGACGATCTGTTCTTTGTGTAACTGTTGTTTCACCCATTCATGACCGTTGATGTAGACTTTCATCGGATAGGGCATGTACGCGCACAGCTTGATAAATGCTGGTCCGAACTCAGCATCGTACAAGTAAAAATAGTAGTGATTCACATAGACCCATTGACGACTATACTCGAACGACACTTTGCCTCCCGACTTGAGCGTGGTGCATTTGAATGCCCATGCCTTCTCCTGGGCAACGCCGACAAACAGCACCCGCTCACTCCCATCGTGACGGGCAAGGTATGTCTTCGCGACATCGTCCTTCCGTTGATTGCGCTCAAAATGGATCACCGGAATCTTCTGGGTCGTGCAGTACCCCTCCAGTGTTTTTCGGAATGTTTTGGTCATCTGATCGAGAAGCGCTGGCGATGGGATTGCGTGCTTGCGGTGCTGTCGAAGAAATGTTACCAACGCACCCGAGGTTTGCAACGTCGGAACATATCCATTAAGGTAGATTCGATCCAGACATTCCACTTCCAACTGCACATGATCGCGAAGGAGTTCATCCAAATTTGCCATTGCTGTTATCCAGTAGTTGAGGGTTGATACTTACTCTTTATCTAAACATACACGGATCATCAATTGATCGCAACTCTTCTACTGGTCGGTTTGAGGCGAAGCTTCGCTAGAGACTCGGTCGAAAAGCAAGGACACGAAGTCACAAGGGCACGAAGGTTCACAAAGTGGGAATT
>JANNUB010000179.1:0-6013 GCA_031394795.1 Ignavibacteriota bacterium
CAATGTTATACGCGCAATTTCATCGGAGGGATACGGGCGCATCAACTACTACACAGAGATCCGACGACGACTTGCGAGCGATCCGCAGTTCAGCCCGTTCTTTGAGCAGGAGACAAATGCGCTTCCCAAGTTTTATTCTGATCAGGTACAGAAAAGTCTTGGACCAATGTGGAACTGGCTGCCGCAAGGTGCATTGCACCACGACCCGAACGCGTATTTGAATTCAGTCGTGGAAAGCAATGTTGTTGAAGTGGAGGTTGAAAGGCTGGTGGCGTGAGATGGCTTCAAGGTGACCGTCACCTTCGAGGGAATGCGCGGCGAGGTGACGGTCACCTTCGAGGAACGACGCAGCATAAGAAGCCGAGAAGAAAACAAAAATCCCGTCTCTCCTCCCGAAGGGATGGCTTCGCCAGAAGGAGCCCCGATGAGGACAACTTTCATCAAGACGGGATTTACAACAAACCTGGCAACGACCAGAAAAATTATCCAACCGATTTAGAAGTGGCATTACCTCTGGAATGCCCGATAGATTAGGACCAGCCCAAAGAGGATCATCCCAACCAACTCGTATGTGATCAATACGGAATGCGCATCTCCTGATCCACGTTTCTGTTTGATATAGAGAATGAGCGTCGCAATACCAAACACGATGGAAACGATCCCCAGAACCAACAGCATTCAGTTCACCCAATGTGCAACAAAAATCCCGTCTCAACTTTCGCTAAGACGGGATTTACGATAAATCTGGCAGCGACCTACTCTCCCACACAGTTACCCGAGTAGTACCATCGGCGCTGAAGGGCTTAACTGCCGAGTTCGGAATGGGATCGGGTGTAACACCTTCGCTATAGTCACCAGAATATTCTAAGACTTTGTAGGCACACAATTGAATGTTTACGCCTAAGGAGTCAAGAAGAATGAGAAATCGGCACCGACCACCAGGCCGATGAGCTGCAAAACAACCCAAATCAATATCGTCATCGAAACAGTGGTGAGGAGATTCTCTTTGTAAATCGCGGCAAGTGATAAAGACAGGCAAACGAGATACCAAATCGTAAAGAGGTCGAGTCGCGCCATAGAAAGATGGAGAGCATCTTTGTGGTCGAACGGGTGAACAAAAAACGCTGGGCTCAAAACTGCGGTAAAACTGCGAAAGTAATAGCGCATCCCCGTGTGAACGATGATACCAAGAGAGAGTATAATCGTTGACAGGCAGGCAAGTTCTACCATCCGCGGGATCAACTCTAACCCTTCCTCAAGAAACGAGAAAACCACGGCGAGAAGGAAGCAGAGAATCGCCAACGTACGAATTGCCTGCCAAATCATCGTAACTGAAGACGTAAGTACGACACCGCGTTGGTCGAGACCAAGCAGTGTAGCTTCACGAACACGTTCTGAACGTACGAGCTCCTCCTCTGTTGCCATATAAGGGTCTTCAGAACTCAAAAAGTCCTGAATCAATTCTCTGTCGGTTAATGTAATCCAATTTGTTGCTGCAATTACTACAACAAGCATGAAAATAGAAACGACGGGCGACAAAGTACTGACCCGACGGCTTAGGATAGCCTGTGCTGCACTACGAGGGCGATAGAGTAAATCCAAGAATTCTGCGACACGGCCAAGAGGATGTGTGCCCATATATAACAGATACGAAGTTATTTGATTTGTTGATCCTATCGGTGGCCTAAAGCCTTAATGATCAGTACTATCCCAAAAAAGATCATGCCCATCAACTCAAATACGATATAGAGGGAGGGCTGGCTTAACACCGATTGTTTGTGTCTAATATAAAGTATTAGAGCAGGGATTCCCGACAGAACGAGAGCAAGCCCAAGGATTAACAGCATGGCGTATCACTGAATTTTTTAGCGAGCACTCACAGATCGCTACGACAAAATATCCACACAGCGATCGTCAGAACAAGGAGAGCGGGAATCAGAGAAGCAAGGAAAGGATCGAACGCAACCGGTTTCAAGAGCACCAAGTTCTTAAAGATAGAATGCAATTCTCCCGTTCGCGGAAGCACGGCTGAGAATACCGAAGCCAGTGCGTTGCCAAGTTCCAAACCTCTTGCCAATAATGGACCCAACACAAAATAGAGAATCAAGGCGATAATACTGACCGACGCACTTTGCCTCAACACCATGCCAAACAATGCACACCAGCATGACATTACAAAAAACTCCATCACAAATGAGAGCGAACCGAGAAGCGGCGTGAAGACTAACCAGTTAAGCTTTAACGTTAGAAGAAGCGATACAGTAAGTCCGAGCAGGAGAGCATGAAGGCACACCGCCAGAAAAAGACCAAGGAACCAGGAGAGGAATATCTGTTGCCGCGAGAGAGGCTTTATCAACATCACAGAGAGCAACGGGTCTGAGAGTAACTCTGGAAATATTCCGCTTCCTCCTACCAGAAACAAAAACATGAGGGTAAATAATATGATCGCAGTAAGGCTTGGGAGTGCAAAATGAAGAAACTGGACAACTTGGGTTTCATCAATGACTGAATTCACAATTTGCAGCGACACGACGACCTCTTCAACGGTCACGATGTGAATGCCGAAAACAAGAAATACAACAAAAGCCACCTCTAAGATTGCCGCCAGGAGAAACGCCGGTTGCATGAGCGTCGCATCGAGCGATTCTCTGACGGTCGGCCAGCTAATTCTGACTGCTCTCACCGAGCACCTGAATGAAAACTTCTTCGAGACTGCTTTTCAAAGGTGTAAGACTCTCAACCTGCGTTCCCTGCGCACGCAATGCAGCGAGAAGAGATTCAAGCTTCTCCGCTCCCGATACAAGATAACTTCCGCCATTCACTTCACGATCGAACAGCCAGCCACCCTCTACAGGAAAAATGTTGTTGACATGAACTCGGAATGTCTGGTTTTCGCCGAGGAGCTCGGATGTTGTCCCTTGTCGTACTAAAACACCCTGGTGAAGGAACAGCACCCTGTCGGCAAGCAACTCCACTTCGGATAGAAGATGGGAACTCAAGAGAATGGTCCTATTCAATTTCTTCATTTGGAGAAGAGTCTCTCGTACTTTGATGCGGCCTACAGGGTCTAAACCATCTGTCGGTTCATCCAAAATCAGAAGCTTTGGATTTGCAAGAAAGGCTTGGGCTAAGCCGAGCCGCTGCATCATGCCCTTGGAGTATGTCGTGACTTTGCGGTCTGCATCCTTAAGCAACTCCACCGTTCCGAGACATTCATCGATCCTGCCATCGAGCAGACTACCGTGGATACTGCTCATTGTTCCCATGAACTTAAGCAACTTCCTCGCAGTGATTGATCTCTTAGCATGGAAAGACTCGGGCAGGTAGCCGATGTTAGCTTTTGCAGATTCACTTATTCCTTCCTTCCCAAACATAAAGAACCTGCCTCTTGTAGGGAACAATAAACCGAGAAGCGTCTTATTCAATGTTGTTTTACCTGCTCCATTGGGGCCCAGCAACGCAACAATTTCTCCAGCGAACAGATCGAACGACACATCCGATAACGCCACGGTAGTGCCTCTCCCTTTCAGAATACCACTCTTGTACTCTTTTGACAAATGCTCAACAGATACAATAGGAGTCATGCAGGCACTAACGGTTCGCGTAAAGATGGCTCAAGACCTTTTGCCTCATCGAGTCTCCGATGGGTAATTCATTTGTGAGAAGAACCTGTGATTGGTTATCCAAAAGAACCAAACTGCTTTTTGTGAAGCCAAGAGATCGAAAAAGGGTGTCTGTCGCCATGACACAGGGGAAACTGATCCCGTTAGCCTTGGTCCAGAGCGAAAGTCGCGAGGCATTGTCGATTCCGTAACTTGAATCTGGATAAAACAAAGCGGCAATTGGTGTTTGATCCGCCATCGCGCGTTTCTGCTCAATCGAATCGCACAGCGCTCGAAAATCATCAAAACACGGGTGGCAATTGAAATCAGCGAGGTTTATGAAAAACAACAGCGCACCCCGCTGTCTATTCGGAGCAAAGTCACCCAGCCGGTTATGAATGAATTCGAGGGCTGGTTGAATATTCTTCGGCGTTGATTCGTGTTTCTCGGAACAACTCCAACTCCCAACCAATGTCGTGAGAACTACGGCAATAATCAATCTGAGTTTCATATCAGAGCTTCTTTGAGAGTATCTTGTATTTCCTGACGAGCGTTCGTTTCGATTCAATGGTGAACATATTGTTACTGCCATCCACAAAAATCAAGTGCGTCTTTGCCGGCAGCGTGAACGTTGTTACGTATTTGCCTTCAGGATCAAGCACCTGAACGTCTCGCAAGGGATTGTCGGTAAACTGTTCTGTCAAGAGGTAGATATTGCCACGACGGTCCACAGCAGTTTTTCTAAAGATGTTTCCATCAGGGACCCGCATCCCGTTGTTGAGGCTTTTGTAGTTTGGGCGGGGTGGGAATCCACTCACTTGAAACTGCTTTTCAAACCTACCAGAGGTGTCCCATATTTCTATCTTATTCTGAACCATATATACGACAACTATTCTTCCGGAGGGCTGAATAGCAAAAGAAAACAGGTTGTCAAAAGGGTCGCCAGAGGCGCAGCGAAGCGGGGTAGACGAAATCATCTTTCCGTTCTGCCCATACTTGAACAATCCGCTGTTCTCTTTTCCGGTGTACGCCCCCACCCATATGTTGCCTTGAACATCAAAGTGCAAATCAAAAACAGGTCCGGCTGCCATAAAGCTTGAAATGAATTTCATATCTTCGGAAAAGAGTTGCACTCGGTGAGAAGAGAAATCCGCCACAGCAATTTTTCCGTTGAAAAAATCAATGGGACCCGGCCCCTTGAATTCACCATTACCCGCGCCCCGTTTGCCGAAGGACCAAACCAACTTGCCGCTTCTATCAAACTTCTTTATCTGGTAAGCAAGCTTATCTGAAACTATAACGCCCCCATCGTGCAGCGGCGTTAGTCCCTCAATGCCCAAAAGCCATACATCCTTACTATCGCCAAACGTTGTCTCGGACGTTACTTGGATTTCCTCTCCGATGAAACCCGAGGCCCTTACAGGATTTGATATGCAGCTAAAGAGACCAAGAATCAAACCGATGAATACTGATTTCATCTCATCCTTTGCCAGTAGTAATAGCCCACGGGGCAGCCAGTACGGGCCCGCCCCGTGAAAAGTTGATTCGGTGATTAGTTACCGCAGAACGCGTACCCAATGAGACAACCTCCCACACACGGGTTCCACCAACAACTGCCAGCACAACGCTCAAGTGCATCAAGGCAATACAACGGCTTTGCGTCGGCAGTCGGAACGGGCGCAAACGCCAACATTGCGGCTACCGAGGCGAGCAAGAGAATCTTTTTCATAATGCTTCCTATGAAGTTTAGTGAAATGATTGCTAAACTGAGGGATTAGGAGTTCAGTTAGCCGCGGAAAAAGTAGCGAAAAAAAAAAATGACATACAAGGGTGACCAATTTTTGGGCGATTTTTTCGCGATTTCTTTTGCGTGCAAAGAAAAGCCCCGAGTTTTTCACTTGGGGCTTTACATCAAATCTCATTCTTGTTTTATCGCTGAGGAATGCATCACCAAAAAGAAATCCCGCCCCAGCTTTCGCTGAAACGGGATTCACAATAAATCTGGCAACGACCTACTCTCCCACACAGTTACCCGAGTAGTACCATCGGCGCTGAAGGGCTTAACTGCCGAGTTCGGAATGGGATCGGGTGTAACACCTTCGCTATAGTCACCAGAAGTTTTTTTGCAACTTCGGAAGAGCAAACATTCTGAGCGAACGCAGTGAGAGAAGAATCTCACTGCCTGTTCAGAACGACACTAACATCAGAACCTTCCAACATCAGATCCTTCGTCCCGATAAATCGGGACTCAGGATTAGGTCCATACCCTTATTGATGCACCCGAAACATAATCGCGTGTCAATAAAAAATAAAGATTAAGCCTCTCGACCTATTAGTACTGCTCGACTGAACACATTACTGTGCGTACATCTGCAGCCTATCAACCTCGTCATCTCCGAGGGGTCTTCAGG
>JANNUB010000400.1:0-5615 GCA_031394795.1 Ignavibacteriota bacterium
TGCTGATCGAGTCGCTGAAGAAGTGGCGTAGCGAGAACACGCCGTATTCCGTCTGTACGAACTTGCTGTTCACGACGCGGCTGATGGTCGAGATGTCCATCTCGATGATTTCCGAAATATCCTTGTAGATCATCGGCTTCAAGCCTTCGCCCGTCTCGAAGAAGCCGCGCTGATTCTCGACAATGGCGCGCATCACCTTCAACATGGTTTCACGACGCTGATGAATCGAGCTGATGAACCACTTTGCAGCCTCAAAGCGCTGCCGAATGAAATCTTTTGCGTCGTTGGGTACGCCGTTATTCTTCCGCTTCGACATCAGCGCTTTGTACTGCTTGTTGATGCGGAGCGGCGGCACGTTGCGGTCATTCAACGCAATCGAAAAATCACTTTCCGATTGCGTGACAATGTAATCGGGAATGACGTAATTCTCGTGTGCCGTAAACTCGCCTTCGCCCGGCTTCGGGTTCAAATGCTGTATCACATCGTTGACGCGCTTCAAATCGTCGAGCGTGATGTTCAGCTTCTTCGCGATCTCTTCGAAGTGCCGCATCGTGAATTCATCATAATACTTTTTCAGTACTTGCACGGTAATGAGCTTCAGGTAGTGATCGTCCAGGTGCTTCAGCTCCAGTTGCACGATCAGGCACTCCTGCAGCGTGCGCGTGCCGATCCCGGGCGGATCGAGCCGCTGGATTTTCTTCAGTACAGCTTCTGCCTTCACAAACGGAATGTTCATGTTGTGCGAGAGATTGACATCCTGCAAGATGGAATCCAGATCGCGTCGCAGGTAGCCGTCTTCATCCAGATTGCCGATGATTTCCTGTCCGACGATGAACTCTTCGTCATCCAAATCCAGGAGGTTGAACTGTTCCAGCAGACGATGATACAACGGTACAGTGTCCGCCATCGGCATATCTTCCCTTTCTTCATCGTCGTAGCGCTCTACCGCCTTATGCCCGAACGTTTCCTCGTTGATGTAATCTTCAATCGTGTAGCTATCGTCATCCGTCGCCTTCGTTTCCTCCTTTGCTGCCTCGCCGGCTTCCACTTCGACAAGTTCTTCTTTCGCCGGCTCCTGTTGTTCGAGCTCCATTTCTTCTTCCAACCCTTCCTCGAGCAGCGGGTTCATCTCAAGCTCCTGCTTGATCTTTTGTTCCAGAGCAAGCGTCGGCAGCTGCAGCATCTTCAGGTATTGGACCTGCTGAGGCGACAGCTTCATCATCATCCTATGTTGAAGAGAAAGACCTGGCATAGAGAGTATCAACGAATTAGTACAGTGTTCTTGTTGTTCATTTCTGTTTCTTCCGGAATGGGGTGCGTTTGTTGTGCAGCCTTTTGTGCGCAGTACGCCCGAAACTTTTCATACCATGCCCCGCCATACTTTCTTTCCAACGGCTCGCGCAGAAAATCACTTAACGCGATCTCTTGCTCCCTCCCACGCGTACGACCCCCCGCGCATTCATCGATCGTTTCATAGCGCAAGAAGTCTCTCCCGAAATGCCGCACACGAAGGGGGAAGAGGTGACACGATAGCGGCTTACGCCAGTCAATCTCTCCACCCAAATACGCCCGTTCAAAGCTGCACCTGGCGATCCCGTTCTCGCGGTACACGAAAACGCATTCGCGATTATCAATGCACCTTGTGGCGAAATCGCCCGGCGCGCCGTCCACGAAGCCCGCTGTTTCAATGGTTCGGATGTTTTGCTCGTCGAGGTACCGCTTAACGATGGGGTAGGCTTTTTGAATTTCCATCACTTCGTCATCTTCCAGCGGAGCCCCCCGGCCTCCTTCCAATGTGCAGCATGCTCCTTTGCACATTTCAAGGTCGCAGCAAAACTGCGTCGTTGCGACGGCGTCCTCGATAACAGCGGCACTGATTATGAACATGTATGCTTGCCGTTTCGATTTCCAGACATAAGGTACAAAATAATTCCGGGGAAGGAAAGGGACATCGTACATTGGCACAAAAAATGTGCGCGAAATCAGTACGAGACATTGCGTACTAGAGACTTGGTCGAAAAGCAAGGACACTAAGCCACAAAGACACGAAGGTTCACAAAGTGGGAATTTTTCTCAAGATTTTTTCTTGGTGTTGCTTTGTGTCGTTGTGCCCTTGTGTCCGCTCTGGGTTTTCGACCGCGCATCTGAGAGCGTGGGCCAAGGCCTCAGAGTTTCAGGAACATTTTTCCGGGCCGTGTTTTCACCGCACCTTTGAGTTCGAGCGACAGCAGGTTAACAAGCACGTCGGATGTTGAAAACCCCACGCGCTGCGCCAGCGAATCAATGTGAATCGGTGCGTCCGGCATTGCATCATAGAGTTTCTGCTCGAAGACATTAAGCTGCGGTGGCGGAGTTTTGGGTTTTCCTTCGGGAGATTTGAGAATGGGTTTGAGCCGGGACGACAGCGCTTCAATAATGTCCTCGACGGATTCGACGAGCAATGCTTTTTTCTGTTTGATGAGAAGGTTTGTGCCGCTCTTTTTCTTATCGAAGAGTTGGCTCGGCACTGCGAACACCTCCCGGTTCTGTTCGAAGGCGAATGAAGCCGTAATCATAGAGCCGCCTATTGGGCCCGATTCAACGATAATCGTGCCGATCGAAAGACCGCTGATGATGCGGTTGCGTCGGGGAAAATTCGGGGCGTCCGGCTTCTCTCCCATGAAACATTCGGAGATCAGGGCGCCGCACCCCATGACGCGCTCGGCAAGTGTGTTGTTCTGCGATGGGTAGATGATGTCAGCGCCGGAACCGAGAACGGCAAGTGTTCTCCCGCCCCCCTTCAATGCTGCTGCATGAGCAATGGCGTCAATGCCGTGCGCCAAGCCGCTGACGACCGTAATGCCTAACTTGGCAAGGTCCGTGGCAAATCGTTGCGCGCACTCTCTGCCATACTCCGATGCCGATCGCGTTCCTACGATCGCAATGGAATACTTGTCGTCTTTCGCAAGCTCTCCGCGGATGAACAGGATGGCCGGAGGATCGAAAACAGACCTCAAGTTTTCGGGATACTCCTTATCCCAAAGCGTAGTGATGCAGGCTTCGACTTTGTTGGCAAGCGAGATCTGTTTCTCCGCCCAGCGCTTCGCTTCCTCTGCGCCTCCATCGCGGAAGAAGTGGGCGACAGTAAGCGCAAGTTTCTTCTCGATTCCGGCAACGCGGATGAGTTCTTTTACCGAGGCGGTGAAAACAAGCTGTGGGTCTTTGAAATGATTGAGCAGAGCGATGAGACGTTGCGAACCGATGGATGGCACGCGTGTAAGAGTCAGCAAGTCGTGCAGGTCCATGTGTCACTCCTCCGTAGGGAGCCTCGACGAGTCGGCGATGACCCGACCCGTCGGGTCGGATACGACATCAATCCCGTCAACTACCGCGACAACCATGCTGTGTACAGGAGAGTCCTTTCGTTTCAGGATTTGAGCTGCACCTTGTCCTTCTTGCATGACAAGGACGGTGTCGCCGACGCCGGCGTCAACACTGTCGAGTGCGAGAATGTCCCGCCCGATGGGTTTCCCATCAAGATCGATCGGCTGGCAGATGAGAATCTTCTTGCCGTTCAGCGCTTCTTTTTTTTGTGTCGCGAATGTTGTGCCGGCGACTTTACAGAGAATCATAGTTCCAAGATAATCTATTTGAAGCGCGGAAGAAAGTGCAGGCGGGAAGGGTTTGTCAACAAGTGTGAATCAGAGAGCGTGCTTGACAAGTTCTTCCCGCAGCTCCGGGCCGGGATGCGCAGGTTGGGAGAAGTACCACCAGTTTTTTTCGGGAGTCCATCCTTTTTCCTGCGCAATGCCGATTCCCCACAATGATAGTTCGCGCCGGACAATAAGTGTTCTCATTATCGCATCAAGGCGTGCGAGTTTCTTGAGAAGCGCGTTGTGCGCGGCAGTCGAGACAAGCGGCTTGATTTCATCGAGTAACTGCCTTCCATCCATGTCGTTCAGATAATCGTCAAGCGTCAAATCATAGCCGTGCGATACTTCGGTGACAACGGTTTCCCATGAATCAATCAATCCATCAAGTCCGCCCTTGACAATGTGGTCGGGACAGCCTTTCCTTTTCAGATACTCTCGAACCGGATCTTTCATCAATCAATGGTTCTTGTACTTTTGCCGCTCGAAGTATGCCACGCCGTCGTTCGGCTTGAAACAGGTGCGGATGGTTTTGTCGGAGTTGAACGCGATGAACGTGCCGGTTTCTTGACCGAACCGCGACGCCACCCCATCGTTGCGAACGAATTGCAGGACGCTTTTGACAAGCGGGCGGTCGCGCAAATGCTGCGCGTGTTGAAGGTATTCCTCCATCGTAATGGCGCCGAACTCGCGCCCGTGCTTGCGATAATGTTGCACGAGTTTCTCGCGCGAAGCGAAGCCGATGGCGTCGTTGACGCGATGTCGCTCGAGGGATTGGCGACGTTCGGCTTTTTCCCGCGGTCGCTGAGTTTCCTCAATGGACGTTCTGCTTCCGACCGGAGCAGGTTCGGTTCGGTTGAGATATTGTGCAATGCCCCAGAGAGCGGCAACGAACAGAATGGAAACGAGAAGAGAGCGAGCCTTCGCGTTCATGGAGTCGAAGCCCGAATAATTTTCGCCGTCGCAATCATCGCGCCGACGTGCCGTTGGCAATGTTCCGCGCCATGATACAAGAGAGCGAGTTGATTCGACGGCAGTCCCGCGCGTCCAACCAATCGGACATCGTGAAGCGACTCGGGTGTTGTTTCTTTGAGTTGCTGAATTGCTTTCTCCAACATTTTCATTGCATCCGAGACAAGCTCATCAAGCGGACGGTCGTCGGGTTCTTTTTCTTTCTTGATGCGCGCGAATTGTTCTTCGGTCAGTTTCTCGCCACGCGCATAGGTGTACAGCCGATCCAAGCTTCCGGGAAGATGTTTGAGATGAAATGCGATGGATGCCGCGCCGCCCGGCGTCGCGTACAACTGTTCTCGCGTCAATCCTTCCACGACACGCGGCAAATCCTCCATTACCTGCACGAGCGAATGCGCAATCGGCATCAACGCTGGGGGGATGCCTTCGATTGGACCGCGAAGCCAGGGTTCGAGACTGGACTTGTTCATTGCAGGCGCTGGTTCTGCGACGTTAAGCGTCGTTTGGTTTTCAGTCTCATAACGACTTTGTTTGAGAGGCTTGGTGACAAGTCTGCCGGGATATTGCTCGGCGATCAGCCGTGCGCGCTCGAAGAGTTTCTCGAAGTCGTTATCGCATTCCTCTTCGATTTGTTTCCGAATCCTTCGTATTTCTTCGACGATTGGGTCTTTCCATCGTTCCATGTTAAACCTCCATGAGTTCTTCAGGAGTGCAAATGATTGGGGTGAATAAGTTTTGTTTACCGTTAAACTCCGTTATTCGTCGTCGTGTGACTCCGCTCGCGATGTGCGTACAATTCCACGTCAAAAGATAGTTGATTTCATACCAAACAGAAATAGCGAGATGAGCCGCATCTGTCCTCGCTTTTTCGGGAAGTTCGAGCAATGCGTAGTATTCATTCGCGAGGGAGCGTATTTCAGAATTTGGTACGAGAATTCTCATGGGTTCTATCGCTTTCATCCTTCGTGCAGCCGCGTCGGCGTCTCCTCGCTCTGCTTCTGCAAGAACGAAAGG
>JANNUB010000216.1:0-1553 GCA_031394795.1 Ignavibacteriota bacterium
CTTCGATTTTGCCGACATCGAGAGCTATGACCCGGATGGACTGGTCAACTACATGGAGCGGGGCGCGAACGACAACTGCGACTACGACAGCGACGGCAACGGCACGCTCGATCGCAACTGGGCGACCGCGTGGCAGGCCAGCCACGTGCAGAATGTCGACTGGTTCTCTTGCGACGCCGCGCATTCCCAGCCCCTCAACGCCAATCGCAAGGCCTACGCCGCCTGGTGGCTCTGGGCGCGTCTCGCCGGCTGGGCCGGACCGGCGACGGATGCGGCCCCGCCCTCGATCCCGGTGGGCGTGCAGACGACGCTCGCGTCCAGCGACGACTAGAACTCGGCCCTCGCGCTCCGAGCGGGGAGCTTCATCGCCCGCCTGCGCCTGCGGGGATGAAGGCGGCGCGCCGGCGCGCTATTTTGCGGCCGGCGCCGGAGTGAGCGCGAGCCGGTGGACTTCCGCGCCCGCGAGCAGGAAGGCACCCACACCGAAGGCATCCGTGTGCGTGGGATCAAAACCCTCCGGCGCCGCACCGATCGGCTGCACGTGCTCGAGCTTGCCGTCCTCGCGCACGCAGACGGTGAGCGCGTTCCATGCGCGGCGCACCGCGGGCTCGACACGGGCGCGATCGAGCAGCCCGTGGTTTGCGCCCCAGGCGAGGGCGAAGGTATAGAATCCACTGCCGCTCGTCTCGCGCGCAGGATGCGCGGCCGGGTCGAGCAGGCCGGGACGCCACAGCCCATCGGGTTGCTGCGCGGCGAGCACCGCCTCCATCATGTCGCGGTAGAGCTGCACATAGCGCGGGTAGTCCGCGTGGTCCTTCGGGAAGCGGTCGAGCGTGCGCGCCAGGCCGGCGGCGACCCAGCCGTTGCCGCGCGACCAGTAGAGGCGGCGGCCGTTGGGCTCGCGCAAGTCGAGGAAACTCTCGTCGCGCGCGTAGAAAGCGTCGGCCGGAACGAAGAGCGTGTCCGTGGTCAGCCACCACTCGCGATTCATGAAGTCGAGGTGGCGGCGGTCGCCAGTGACCGCATACGCATCGAGCCACGAGGCCGGCGCCATGAAGAGCGCGTCGCACCACGACCAGCGGTCCTGCGAGCCCGGC
This sequence comes from Ignavibacteriota bacterium, assembly GCA_031394795.1. Taxonomy (GTDB): domain Bacteria; phylum Bacteroidota; class Ignavibacteria; order UBA10030; family UBA6906; genus CAADGV01. The sequence continues at coordinate 1,098 of JANNUB010000216.1, forward strand.
GAGCCCCAGTCGAGCGGCGTGGTGGCTGGTTTGGCGAGCAGGCGCTCGAAAAGCGCGAGCGAGGGCGCGAGCATCTTCGCGTCGCCATCGCGGCGGCGCATCTCCGCGTAGGCCTGGGTGACGCAATAGTCGTCGGCGTGGTAGTCGCGCGGTGCGGGTTTCCACTCCATCGCCTCGAAACGCCCTATCAGCTCGTCGTGGATCCGTGGCGACGCCGTGAGTCGTGCGACCTCGAGCGCGCCGATGTAGAAGGGCGCGATCTCCCATCCGCGCGGGTCGCGTTTGTAGTCCTGCGCGAACTGCCAGTCTGCGGCGCGCTCGAGCAGCGCGAGGATGGCGGTCGGTTCGAGCGGACGCTCGAGTGAGCCCGCCGCCGGGATGGGCAGCGGCGCGGAGCCGTGGGCGGCGCGATTTTCGGCGAGCCCGGCGAGCCCCAGTCGAGCGGCGTGGTGGCTG
>JANNUB010000403.1:0-3943 GCA_031394795.1 Ignavibacteriota bacterium
CCGTGTTTTTGGAGAAGAACGATTACCAGTCGGTGATCACAGTGCTCGAGTCCGCGTTGAAGACTCTGCCCGAAGAGCCGCGCGTGAACTCCATTCTCGGCTTTGCGTACAGCCGCGTGAACAGAACCACGGACGCGATCCGTGCACTGGAAAAAGCCCACACGCTCGATCCGAAAGACATCAACACGATCTCTCAGCTCGCGCTCATGTATGACGGCATGAAGAAGTACGAGGAATCCGATTCGCTCTACGAGCAGGCGCTTCGTCTCGATCCGAACAATCACCTCATCCTCAACAACTATGGCTACAGCCTCTCGGAGAGGAACTTGCAGCTGCAGCGGACGCTCGGCATGGCAAAAAAAGCAGTCCAGCAGCAGCCGGAGAACCAATCGTATCTCGACACCTACGGCTGGGTATATTTCAAGCTTGGAAATTATGCCGAAGCGGAGAAATGGGTGAAGAAAGCAATCGAGAAAGGAAACGCGAACTCCGTTCTCTACGACCATCTGGGCGACATTTATTCGCGCATGAACGACCACGAACGAGCGCTCGAGCAATGGAACATCGCGCTCAGGCTCGACGCAAAGAACGAAGCGCTCAAAGAAAAAATCCAACGCTCGACGGACCGATGATCCTCCTTCGTTGTGTCGCCTGTTTTGTGCTCGTCATCGTCATCTCCTCGTGTGCGCCCATGCCGGCCGGTATTCTCCTCGATACGGAACAAACGCCGTCTGATGTTCTTCTGGAACATCTCCGCGAACGAGCTGCCCGTGTGAAATCGCTCAACGGGCGGGGCATCGTCTCGTTCGACACGCCCGAGATATCAGGCAGCGCGTCGTTCGAAGCGAACATGAAGAAACCGGATTCGCTGCTCGTGCTGCTCGAGGGCCCGCTGGGAATTGATGTCGGGACGTTGTTCCTGAGCAGAGAGAAATTCGTCGTGTACAACAGTCTCGACAACACCGTCATGACGGGAAATCCCGACAACGCACGCATCCGTTCGCTCATCCCGATCAATCTTTCCTACGATCAGATCATGGACGCGTTTTCGGGGATCGTCCCGGCGCCTGCGGACGGAGACACGATCAGGGCGTACACGATCGCCGACGACCAGTTTTTCCTGGAGACAACGTGCGGAGAGCACCACTGCAAATTCTGGATTGATCCGAAGTATGTTATGGTGACTCGGTACGAAATGCGGAATGCAAGCGACGCCATCGTCATGGAAGCGAAGCTGAGCGCATTCACGACCGAAGCTCATGCCTCGATACCCAAACGGATCACCATCACCATGCCGCAAGAAAGCAGGCGGGTAACGATTGCGTACAGATCGCTGAACGTAAATCCTCCGGACACCGATTTCAGGTACAGGATTCCATCAAACGCCCGCATACTCATCTCCGAGAGCGGCCAATGATTCTGAACAATGCAAATGCGTTCGTCCATACTTCTTCTTTCCACATGCTTTTTGTCGGTTCTCTCATTCGCCTCTGATCAGGACGAGCTGAAGAATCGCCAGTCCGAGCTGCAAAACATCCGCAAGCAGATTCAAGAGTATGAGCACAAGATCAAACAGCAGCAATCCAAGGAGAAAGTTACGCTCGAGCTGCTGGACGTCTACGACCGCAAGGGGACGCTCCTTCGCAGGCTGATTACACGGCTGAAGAACGAGGAATCCGACTTACAAGGGTCGATCGCCCGGACGCGCTTCGAGCTTGCGCAGTTGGACGGCCAGATGCAATATCTCAAAACGCATTATGCGGGCTACGTACGCTCCGCCTACACGTCGAGGCGCGTCGGCGATTTCGAGCTGCTGCTTTCCGCGAATTCCATCAACCAATTCTATGCGCGCGCGTACTATTTGCGCAGGTTTACCGACCAGCGCAAACGGGACGCGCAGAAGATCGGAGCAAAGAAAGCCGACGTGGAGCAGGTGCAGTACAAATATCAGTCTCAGCTTGCCGATGAGCGACGCCTGATCGCCGCCAAGGGTGCAGAAGAGGACCGATTGACGGCGCTTGCCTCCGACCGGCGCGACGCGCTTTCACAAATCAGGAAAGATCGAAAAACCTTCCAGCGCGAAATTGACCGTCAGAAAGAAGCCGCAAAGAAACTCGAAAACGTCATCGCCGCGTTGATCGAAGCGGAACGCCTGAGGAATGAACAACGCGATGCGGATATCAAGAAGGGAAAACTTCCGCAGCCGCCTCCCATCGTCGGCAATTTTCAAGCGAAGAAGGGACGGCTGCGCTGGCCCGTCAGCGAGGGAACAGTAGTGGCGAAATTCGGAAATCATGTACACCCGCGGCTTAAGACGATCACAACAAACACGGGCGTTGACATTCATGTGAAAGCAGGCTCTTCTGTTACGACTGTTGCAGACGGCGAAGTTTCCACCATTCTCTGGTATCCGTCGTACGGCAATTTGCTGATCCTGAATCACGGCAACGGCTTCCGCACGGTGTACACCCATCTCGCCGATATCTCCGTCACCGAAGGTCAGCGTGTGAAGGAAGGCGATCGCATCGGCACAAGCGGTGAATCTCTCGACGGTCCGCGTCTTCATTTCGAGCTGTGGAAAGACCGCGAGAAACAAAACCCCGAACATTGGCTGGGGCGATGAAACGATTCCTCATCCCCACGGTTCTTGCACTCGGCGCGGTTCTCCTGACATTTCTTTTTCATATACCTCTCGCCTCGATGGATGAGTACGTCTCCGCGCTGAAGTACCAAATCCGCGGCGAGCAACGTGCGGACACGAATATCGTTATCGTGTATGTTGATAATGACGCGATCAAGGAGTTGGGCTATCCGTTGCGTCGCAATTTCTACGCGCTCATGGTGCAGGCGCTCGCCGAGCTGAAGACAAAAGCTGCCGGCATTGATCTCGTGTTTGAGAACGCGAGCCTTGAGTATCCCGAGTATGACCAGCTGCTCCAACATACAATGGCGACGGCAAAAAATGTCGTGCTGGCATCGTATTTCGATTCGCTTGGGCACGAACATGCGAAGAAGGAGCTTGAGCTTCTTGATAAATTTCATTTTCCGCAGGTTGGCAATGTGAACCTGCACGGAGCCGGGCTGCATTTGCCGCAGAGCGCGTTTGTCCAAGCGGCTTCCGGCGTAGCGCACGCGAATGTTCAAGGCAAGTCCGGTCTTCCCCTCTTCGTTTCTTACGGCAGAGGAGTTGTTCCGTCGTTCAGCTTTGAGCTTCTCCGTCACTTTTGCGACGCCGGACGGGAAGATGTAGCATTCGACGGCGAGCGCATGCGCCTGAAATGGGAAGGACGCTTTCTCGACATCGGCACGAATGAAGATGGCGCGGCGAATCTGAATTTCCCGGGCGACATGCGATCATTCACAACATATCCATTCCTGGAAGTTCTCAAGTCATACGACGCTCTCCGTGGAGGAGCCGCGCCGGGAATTCCGGTGCCGGAGATTCCGGTTCAGAATCTCAAAGACAAAATCGTCCTCATTGGGGTTATTGCCGAAGGACGGACGCAGACATTTTCTACGCCCTTTGATGAACAGCTCCCTCCCATCGGGCTTCATGCAACGTTTCTCGACAACGCGCTGCGATCGGGTTTCGTCACAACAACACCGCCGTGGCTTGTGTACGTCGTGTGCGCGCTGCTGGCTCTCCTCTGCGCGATCTCTGGATTGTCGGACTCGCCTTCTCTCAGACAGATTCTCCCTTTCGGTGCGATTCTTTCGGCGATGGTCGCTTCGTTTGCTTTGTTTCTGTTTTCGTCGCATGTCCTTCCGGTTCTTCCCCTCGTTGCTGCAGGATTCATCGCAACAGTATCGGCGCTGTACTTCCGTCACCATGCCGTGAAAGAACAGCTCACGACTGTTCAATCGGAAAAGGAACACATTGCCGCACAGCTCCGCGATAAGGAAGCAAAGGTTGCCATGCTCGAGCGTAAGCTTGTGAACTCGC
>JANNUB010000293.1:0-5155 GCA_031394795.1 Ignavibacteriota bacterium
CGGCTGATCTGGGTAGCACTCCCACAAAAGCTTGTGCCAAGCGTAGACGTCTTCGGATATGCCTGCAGTGCGAACGGTTTCCGCATCAACTTCCAGACGTGCAAGCCAGTTCATACAACCCCCTCGGCGACAGTTGCCACTCCCGGCGTCCAGAAGGCTGCTGCCCATTCGGTCTTTTTCTTATCACTCCAATATTTCAAATCTGTTTCGAGTTTTTCATAGTTGACCGGCACCCCTTGCGACTTAGCCATAAGAACCAGTCGCAGAATCCTGCTGTTCAACTCGTCTCCCCGTTCTGCGCTGAGTAGATGCTGAAAGCGGCGTTCAGTCGGGGTTAGTTTGTTGTCGTCGCCGCGTTTATCGCCTCGTTTCTGCTCTATCGTCTTACAGGTAGCGCCGAAATTCCCGAAAGTGGTTGCTTCTGGATGAGTTGCAAAAAGACCGGCAACAAACGCCGCCACATCATTGTCAATTGCCACTCCAAGCCGGTTTAATGCTGGCCAGGCGCGGTGTTTTTTGTTATCCACAAGTATGCACCGAAGATTGGCCATCATCCCTCGGTCGTCCTGACACTTGCGGAGTCGTTCGAGAAGCCAGCTCATACGTCTTCCTCCTTGGTTTCTTGGGTATCTGGTTCGTCTTTCTTAGTTGTCAACTTCTGCCACCCTTCGGCGAAGGCCCGCATCTGCCGAGGTGTTTCCTGCCCGCAGGCAGTGCAATAGGCATCACAGGCGCTAGCAAAAAGCATCTTTCGCCAGGCTTCGCGGCTGGGCATGGCTCGATCAGTGCCGATGGTTTCTATATGGGTCATTAATAGTGTCAGGTTCTTTTCGACGGTGGTCCAGTAATGAGGTGTAGCAATGGAGTGAAGTTTTGTCTTGAGATCCCATTTGCTCTTGGAGTTTTCCAACTTCTTCTCCCAAGAACCATCAATTACACCACGATATGCTTCAATGGCTCTGCCGAGACGGTTTGCCACTAATTCAGCAGTTTTAACCTCGCTTTCATAAATTACAGTTCCTTCCGTAGAGCGCAGTTGTGATGGAACATGAAACACCGAATCAACAAAATCGACAATTTCTGCAGCTTGCTTAGGATTGGTTATCATTGCATTCACTACAATGTCGCAACCATCTGCATCAGGAATATTGCTAAGACACAGAGGGCCACGACTTGAGTTCGAAAAACTCTTTCCGTGTACAGTCAGACTATGCAATTGCCTCCAAACAGAACTATTCGGCTTTGCCGATAACAATTCAGTTTCTCCCTTTTTGTTCAGGACTGTTGTCGCAAACAAGTCTGGACAGAAGGTGTTTTTCTCATCCTGAAACTTTGGATACAGAAAGCCTGCGCCGAGAAGGACTCTTTTGCAGTCTTTATTCAGTTGAAGAATTCGGGTTTGTGGAACCAGCCTGCCAATGTGCGTTTGTGTCGCGTTGGTTATGGCGATATCATCTGTCGGAAATTTTATTGGAGCTTCCCATATTGGTTTACCCAACCAACTACCTGAATCGCCGTATAAGAATTTTAAATCCTCGTAAGTGCTCACATTCAAGTGAATAGATTCAAAAAGACTATTCCCTCGTAAGAATGTGAATAAAATCGACTTTCCGGAACACGGGCCTCCCTTGGGATTTGGAGGATTTTTCATTTCAACGTTCCCCCAAAGTCTTGACGATGCCTTCCCACCCGCAACGAAGTAATTTTGAAAGGTTAACAAATTCAGAGCGATGTCCTCAAGAGCACATTCAGTGGGCTCCGCATCAATTGAATCATGATCAAAGAGAGTTGAGTTATTTCCACTTGCACGTGTGAAACACAATTTATTTAGAGTTGACCAGCCCTTTTCGTCGTCAGAATCATTACCATTATCAGAAGGAAGAAGATTAAGCCCCGCCACCTGCAACCATGGCTTTTCCTTATGGAACAGCTCGAACGAATCTTTCCATTCCGTCAGGTATTTCTTCGCCGCTTCAGGCAGACGTCGCGGCACTTCACACCACTCGTCGTAGTCCTTCGGGCCGTTGAGAGCAGCATGAGTCACACAGAGAAACAGCCGCATCAATGAAACCCGCTCATGGGGTCGCACCGCCAAATCGGCAAACTTCTCTCCCTCTGTCAGCACTGAACAAAGACTCGCCAGTTCTCTTTCCCCCGTCATGGTTACCACCGGTATCCACGGGTCAAAAGCAACGTTCATATCTCCTCCTTTCCAGATGTTTTTTCGATAGCAAGGCCTAACGCGTCTGAATAACTAAGCCGGATACCACTATTCAAACCCATCACGATCACGGTTTCGTCATCTTCAACGATTCCTACACTTTGCTCTCCGTAGAGATACGTGGAGAAAGCCGGGCAGATATCTACACAAACGAATAAATAGCGTGGAACCCTTACCAGGTTCCGGTGAATGGCCTGCGCCGTAGTAAGCAGGTAATCGTCACCCCCTACTTGACCACTTGATCTATCCACGAAAACAGCCTCTTTCTCCGACAAAGCTCGACAGAGCACCAGCGGAATTGTTGGCATCTCGTTAAGGCGGGTCTGTACGCCTTCTTCGTCATTGAGCGCCACCTGCCAGATATTGCAATTTCGTGTGGCAATCATTTCCTTTGCTGAATCCGTTCCGAACCACTCGTTGTAGAGCTCTTGCCATGGATCAGGATCAGTATCTCGTTCCATGTATGTCGATTCAATCAACTGACGAATTTGCGACGGAATTGATACCGGTTGTGTCTGTGCTTTCCAGACTTCAAGTGAACGGAGAAGAATAAATGGAGCGTACACTTTTGCTTTACTGCCAAGCGACTTCATAATCGCCTTTGGCTCCATACTTTGGAACGCCTCAAGACTCTTCTCTTCTTCAATAATGCACAGCCTTGCCACATCAACTGGACGCTGCTTCCGGTCATGCCGCCAGAGCCGCCCGAGGCGTTGCAAAAGCATGTCGGTGGGAGCAAGTTCGGTGATCATGAGATCAGCATCAAGATCAACACTCTGCTCAACAACTTGAGTGGAGACAAGAATTGAACCGCAGCGGGTCGCTCCGTTCTTGCCGAACCGTTCCATCCATTCGGCTTCGAGTTTCTCACGCTGCCAGAAAGGGAATCTGGAGTGGAGAAGGCCGACAGGGAATTCCAATCCTTTGAAACTTCGGTATTGCTTCTGCGCCGCACTCACGGTATTGCAAATCCAGAGTACCGCACCGCCGTTACGCGCAACCCTGATAGCCTCTTCTGCCGCGGTATCCGCTACTTTGAATTCAACCGTGACACTTCGCGGAACTGGCGGTGTTGCAGCAACAGGTACAAACGTTTGCCCTTCATGGCGACCGGTAATGAGCGGATAAGGGCGTTCGGCTTCATTCGCCAAATCCCCCTGACAAGAGACCATCTGTCCACGCCGCTTTCCTGTGAGAGTTGCAGATAAGACAATCACCGTACAGCCCAGCCCTTCAAGGGTCGTGATGAGTTTGTCAATCAGTGTCCCAGTATAGAGGTCGTAGGAATGTATCTCATCAAGTATCACTACTTTGCCAGCCAATGCAAAATGCCTGACAAAGAAATGCTTCGCTGCCACAACACCAAGCAACGCCTGATCAACAGTACCGACGCCAAAAGGTGCTATGAGCGCTCTTTTTGCCGAAGCAAACCAGTCCCTTCCAGCACGTGCATCATCTGTAGTTGCTTCTTTCTTGCCGGTCGCTGCCGGACAAAACCCGCAATCAGTTTGCATGAGCCATGAATTACCGTGAATTAAACGGCTTGCCGGTGCTTCCGGGGCTATGCGTCGCAAGAATTCATTCATGCGCAGATGAATACGGTTACTTGTTGCCTGGGTGGGAAGTGCGAAGTATATGCCGTTCGCCCTCCCGGAAACCATCAATTGATAGGCTACTCCGAGAGCAGCCTCGGTCTTCCCCATACCCATTGGCGCCTCGATGACATAGACGCCAGGGCCGGTTATAGTGGCAAGCGCTTTTGCCTGCATGTCGTTGGAGGGGAAATCAAATATAGATTCAAACGAGTGGTTTGTGTTGATAACTGGAGGAAGAAAACCGATAGCATCAAGAGCCATACGGGCAAGAGTGGTGACGTTTTCATTACTCGTCCGGCGCTCCGGAGAGAAGAACCGTTCATCCGATCCTATCCAGTCGGCAACGGAGGTGAGCCCGGCAAGCCACCAAAGGGCAGGAGAATCATCGGATAGTGAGAATTCGGCACTACTGCCAGAAAAATGAGCCCATGCCATTCTCGCATTCTCTTTGCGCTCAGTATCCCAATCAATTTTGCTTGCTGCGTCTGATATTAGCTTCTGAGGACGATAGCCACGATCATTGGGCGGGGACAGCCGACCGTGATGGGCACCAAGCACGGCAGAAGCGAACTTGGCCGTCTTCCGATCCATACCTGTCTCTACGAGAAATGCTTGTATTGCCGCGTGTGATATCTTGCCGTGATCCGTTTCCATTGCAGTATCCCAGCACCCGTTGCGAGCTATTTTCATTAGGCCATTTTCTTCAAGCCAGGCCTCACACTTTCGCTGAAAACCAGGTGATATCTTGCCAAGGTCATGAAGTGCTGCAAGCGCGCCTACCTCAAATGAGCGCATATGAAAACGGTCAAGAAGCCCCGGCAACATTTCAGCAATGCACTGAGCCACGCAACCGACATTCATCATATGGTCGTAGACGGAAATGCCCGGTTTGCCTTCAAGTGTTGTCTTTGCCCAAAATTCCATTTAGTCCTCCGCCTTCCCCCAATACCGAAAATACCCCGCCATCAATCCCCCAGACCATCTTCCAACGTAGGCAAGGCCAAACAGCTTTCCCTCTCGAAACCAGCTCACCTGATCATCTTCAAAATCAAATCCCCCTCAATCCCCCTTTGCAAAGGGGGAGGCTAAAACCTCCCCGCCCCGCTGCAAAATACCGCGCCGCCTCCCCCAGCCAGCGTCCCAGGTTCAATATAATCCCCCACAAACCGGGCGCAGCAAACGGCGCCCCTACCGCTACAGAAATCGCCCCAAAATCCTGGTGCCGACCTTTATTTCCATAACCCCGCCTGTCCTCCCCTTAGCTTAAGGGGATGGACTCCATAGCGTGATTTCTGTTGAAATATCCAGCGCTCCTACTCTCCTCCACCCTTCAAATACC
>JANNUB010000323.1:0-21179 GCA_031394795.1 Ignavibacteriota bacterium
GGAAGCGTTGTACGAAGCTCACTCGCACGGCATCATCCATCGGGATATCAAATCCGAAAACATCATGGTGAACTCGAAGAACCAAATCAAAGTGATGGATTTTGGGTTAGCGAAGTTGAGAGGTTCACTGCATTTGACGAAAACTTCGAGCACGGTCGGGACGGTCGCGTACATGGCGCCTGAATTGATTCAAGGCGGTGAAGCCGATGCGCGGTCGGATATTTTTTCGTTTGGGATTGTGTTGTATGAAATGCTTGCAGGCAAAATGCCGTTCCGCGGCGAGCATGAGGCGGCGATCATGTACTCGATCCTCAACGAGGAACCTCAACCGATTGAGAATTTCAACAACAACGTCCCATCGGGCTTGACGCAGATCTTGAAACGCGCATTGGAGAAAAATCCTGATGCGCGCTATCAATCGATGCGGGATGTGGTGAATGATCTTTCGTTGCTACAGAGCGGTGGTGCTTTACTTTCAGCATCGGCACATCGCGATGGGAGGAAGCGATTCACAGGCATTTCCAAACTCCTTCGTCCTGTAATTCTGATTCCGGCGCTCGTTGTCCTCGGCGCAGCGGTTGCAGGTCTTCTTCTCTTAGGTCGTGGAGACATAACAATCGATTCCATTGCGGTTCTGCCATTTGAAAACTTGGGTGCGCCTGAACAGGAGTATTTCGCCGATGGCTTGACAGACGAAGTGAGCACGAGATTGAGTGGACTTTCAGGACTCGGGGTGATAGCGAGGACGAGCGCTTTCCAGTACAAGAAATCGACCAAGCCAATCGAGCAAATCGGGGAAGAACTTGGCGTAGCGTATTTGCTGCAAGGCACGATCCGATGGGGGAAGGGAGCCGACGGCGCAGAGCGTCTTCGTGTGAATCCTCAGTTGATCAACGTCGCCGAAAGAACGCAGGTGTGGTCGCAATCGTACGAAGCAGTATTGTCCGATGTCTTCAAGCTTCAATCGGAGATTGCCAGCCAGGTAGCAGCCGCTCTCGATGTTACCCTCCTGCTGCCTGAGCGAAAGGCGCTCGAAACAAAACCGACGAATAACCCCGAAGCGTATGATGCATATCTGAGAGGGAAAAATTATTTTCTTCGTAGTTTTGAAGAAAAAGACATGAGAATTGCCGAGGAGATGTTTCAGAAAGCAGTGACGTTAGATCCAAACTTTGCGCTTGGATACGTTCAGCTTGCAAGGGCGCATGCGTCTCTTTATTGGGGGCACTATGATCGTACTGAAGAACGCGTTCTCAAAGCAAAGGTAGCTGCCGAGAAAGCATTACAGCTTGCCCCCGATCTCTCGGATGCTCATGTTGCAATGGGGTATTACTATTATCACGGTCGGCTTGATTATGACAATGCACAGAGAGAATTCGATATTGCGAACAAGCTTCAGCCGAATAATGTTGACGTTGTCTCAGGCATTGCGTTGGTACGACGAAGACAAGGGAAAATGGAGGACGCGATAGCGAACTTATTGAAAGCTGTTGACCTTGACCCAAGATCGAGTGACCTTCTTCGTAATCTTGCTGAAACGCACCTTCTTGTACGTAACTACTCTGAAGCAGAACGGTATTATGAGCGTGCGCTATCACTTGCCCCTGACCTACTTGGTTTGTATGTGCAAAAAGCTCAGTTGTATCTTCTCTGGGAAGGGAATACAGCAAAGTCGCGGCGTGTGCTCGAAGAAGCATCACAAAAGCTTGGCGGGATACAACATCCGCTGATTGTTTATCTTTGGATAACACTTGATATCGTTGACCAAAAATATGAGGATGCGCTGCATAGAATATCTACTTCATCTGCAAAATCCTTTGAGAGCCAGCTTAGTTTTATTGTACCAGAGCTTCTCTATGCTCAAATCTATGGGCTTATGCATCAACCTCAGCAAGAGCGTGCATACTATGATTCTGCCAGGATCAGGATGGAAGAGTTAGTTCGGAAACAACCCGAGGATCCACGATTCCACAGCGCACTTGGCATTGCCTATGCCGGACTTGGGCGTAAGCAAGACGCTGTCCGAGAAGGTAAGTTGGCAGTTGAACAACTTCCCATTTCTAAGGAAGCGTTTCGTGGCGCCTATCGGGTCGCTGACCTTGCTCGTATTTACGCGATGGTCGGTGAGCACGATGCGGCTGTCCAGCAGCTCGAATTGCTTCTTTCGATTCCATCATGGTTCTCCAAGCCATGGCTCCGCGTTGATCCGACGTGGATTCCATTGCATAACAATCCACGATTCCAGAAACTTGTGGAAGAGAAGAAGTAGATTTTTATGTTCGGACAGACCATCTCTCATTACAAGATTCTTGAGAAACTAGGCGAAGGCGGCATGGGTGTGGTGTACAAAGCTCATGATGAAAAGCTCGACCGTGATGTCGCGCTAAAATTCCTTCCGCATAATCTTCCTTCCGATAAAGCCTACACTGCGCGTTTAATTCAAGAAGCGAAAGCCGCGGCGGCGATCAACCATCCGAACATCTGCACGATTCACGCGATTGAAGAGGTTGATGGTCAACAGTTCATCGTGATGGAGTTGGTGGATGGGGAGACGCTTAGAAAACAGGTTCAGGGTTCAGGGTTCAAGGTTCAAGAGGCGATTGTGTATGGAGTTCAAATCGCGGAAGCGTTGTACGAAGCTCACTCGCACGGCATCATCCATCGGGATATCAAATCCGAAAACATCATGGTGAACTCGAAGAACCAAATCAAAGTGATGGATTTTGGGTTAGCGAAGTTGAAGGTTCACTGCATTTGACGAAAACTTCGAGCACGGTCGGGACGGTTGCGTACATGGCGCCTGAATTGATTCAAGGCGGTGAAGCCGATGCGCGGTCGGATATTTTTTCGTTCGGGATTGTGTTGTATGAAATGCTTGCAGGCAAAATGCCGTTCCGCGGCGAGCATGAGGCGGCGGTGATGTATTCTATTGCAAATGAGGATCCCTCTCCCCTGAAGTCACTGCGCCTGAATTTGCCACCAGCGCTGGAACAGATTATCACGAAGTGTTTGCAGAAGGACAGGGCATTGCGCTACCAGAGCGCCGACGAGATCGTCGCTGATTTGCGCACACTGCAGCACGAAACGACAGGAACGATTTCACACTACAGGATTCTTGAAAAGCTTGGCGAAGGCGGGCGTGTCCGCCGGAGTCTACATTTGATTTCTCAGGCGCTCTCATGATTGGTACAACCATCTCTCACTACACGATCCTGGAGAAATTGGGCGAAGGCGGCATGGGCGTCGTGTACAAGGCTCGCGACGCGACACTCGATCGTGTTGTCGCGCTGAAGTTTCTTCCTGTCTCGTCGAAGGCAACGGAGGTTGACCGCGCGCGGTTTATGCAAGAGGCGAGAACGGCTGCTGCGCTCAATCATCCCAACATTTGCACCATCTACAACATCGAGGAGCACGACGACAGGCAGTTCATCGTCATGGAATACGTTGATGGCGAAACGCTTCATGCCCGCATCGGGCGTCAGCCATCGCTCGCTGTGGACGAGGTGGCGGCATTCGCGGAGCAGATTGGCGAAGCATTGCACGACGCTCACAGTCACGGCATCATTCATCGCGACATCAAGTCCGAGAATATCATGGTGAACTCGAAGAATCAGATCAAGGTGATGGACTTCGGGTTGGCGAAGCTGAAGGATTCGATTCGGCTAACGAGATTATTGAGCACTGTCGGCACGCTCGGATTTATGGCGCCGGAACTGATTCAGGGCGAAGATGCGGATGCGCGATCCGACGTTTTCTCCTTCGGCGTCGTGATGTATGAAATGCTTGCTGGTCGTCTCCCTTTCCGCGGCGAGCATGATGCGGCGATCATCTATTCAATCGTCAATGAAGAGCCGCAGCCTTTGGCTGAACCTGTTTCACCGATTGCATCAAGTCTTCAGAAGGTCATTATGAACTGCCTGGTGAAGGAGCCTGCAAACAGATATCAGGCAGTGAGTGAGATACTCGCCGATCTTCAGGGAGATACAACTGGGAAGGAACGGCCGACGAAGGAAGCGTCGGAGATTTGGTCGCGCCTCAAACAAAAAAAATCTCTCCTCGTTGGCGGCGCCATTGCCGGTCTGGCGGCCATCGTCGCGGCCACGTATTTTCTCTCACCCGCTTTCAGGTCCTCTCCCGAAACAAAATCGGTTGCCGTGCTGCCATTCAAGAACATGAGTCCCGAAAAGGAGAGCGAGTACTTCAGCGATGGCGTGACGGAGGATATCATAGCCCGGATTTCAACCATCGGCGGGATAAAAGTAATCTCCCGAACCTCCGCCATGCGTTACAAGCAAACCGAGAAGAGCATGCGCGACATCGCGAGCGAGCTTGATGTCGCAACGGTTCTAGAGGGGAGCGTCAAAAAAACCGGGAACCGCGTGCGCATCGTCGCCCAGTTGATTGATGCTTCCGACAACGAGCATCTTTGGGGGGAGACGTACGACAGAGAGCTTACGGAGATTTTTGCAATTCAAACTGACGTAGCTCTGAAAACAGCCGCCGCACTGAAGGCAGCGCTCTCTCCGGCTGCAACGGAAGAGATCGCTACTCCTCCGACGACAGACGTGACTGCATACCAACTTTATCTTCAAGGACGCGACTACTACTACCGCAATCGGAAAGAAGACAATGATCACGCGATCGCACTCTTCAACCGCGCAGTTGTTCATGACCCGCGCTATGCGCTGGCGTACGCAGGTCTTGCCGAGTGTCAATTCGAAGCAGGGATGATGGACGAGGCTTTGAACACCGTAGCGAAGCTGCGCGGTCTCAAGGACGCTCGGGGAACGATCCTCTATCCGCTGAGCTACTATCTCTTGGGGAAGATTTATGAAAAGAAGAATGAGAAGAAACTCGCCATCGAGAACTACGAAAAGTTTCTCGACATCTGGAAGGATGCGGACAAAGACCTGCCCGATTATGTTGATGCGAAGACGCGGGTTGCGAAGTTGAAGGGGGTCGTGGGCAAATGACGCGCTGAATGGGTCTTCAAGCGCCAAAAGGAAACCTTTGACCACATATTACACGGAATGAACACGGATCATTTTTCGAATGAACGTCGGTCGGGCTGAATTCGAAATGACAAATCAATGGATTTTCGGATGAAGTTTTTTTCGCGAGGTGGATTGCCTACCGTCCCGATTCCATGCAAATTAGGACGGTTCACCAGCCTAATTTCAAAGTAATTAGGCTGGTAGGATAGTAAGCAAGCGTCGCAACAAACCGAGGTTCATTTCTTCGACAGCACAATCGCCCACAATCTCATGAGCGAAGAAAACCAAAACATCCGCAAAGTTGCCCCCATCATGTTTATTATACCATTCTCGAAGAGCTCGGTGAGGGTGGGATGGGCGCAGTGTTGATGCGAAGACGCGGGTTGCGAAGTTGAAGGGGGGCGCGGGGAGATGAGATGCAACGACTGCGCGGTTGAGGCTTGTGTCACGACTGTGTGATGATTAGATTAAGGGAGAAAGGAAAATGAGATGAACACGAACGGAAACAAAAAGAAAGCTCGACTTCTTGGTCGCTACATTGTTGCTGACCCGAAGATTTGTCATGGACAGCTTACATTTGTCGGAACGAGAATACTTGTCTCGGATGTTCTGGAAATGGTTGCAAGCGGGATGTCGTGGAGTCTCATCGAAAAAGAATGGCGCGGGCACGTGACAAAAGAAGCGATAGCCGAAGCGGTGCGGATTGCCAGCACGGCACTGTATGATCATTCTGAGCAGTACGCCATCAAGCAATACGATCTTGCCCGCACCGCCTCGTGATTCTCTTGGATGAGAATATCGCCGAGGCCCAACGCGATCGGTTGCAAAAATGGAAACCATCAATCAAGCAAATCGGTTACGACATCAGTAGAAAGGGGATCGAAGATTCCGATATTGTCCCATTCATCCTCTCGCTTCCTACGCCTACTCTCCTGACGCGCGATGGAGGATTCTACCGCCGAAAATTTTGCCATCGAAAGTACGGATTAGTTTTTCTTGATGTGCATCCCAATGACGTAGCTTTCTATGCCATACCCTTTTTGCGTCACGTCGCATTCAATACAAACAAAAAGAGAATCGGAAAAGTCGTTCGAGTCAGTGCCAGCGGAATCAGCATGTGGGTTCTTCGCGAAATGAGAGAGCTGCACGTCCAATGGTAGTCATCCGAAAATGTCCCAATCGAGAGCCGTGAAAAGTTTCTCGACATCTGGAAGGATGCGGACAAAGACCTGCCCAATTATGTTGATGCAAAGGCGCGGCTCGCAAAGTTGCGCGAGGTTGTGAAGAGATGATAGATCTTAAGGATACGCTGCTTCGACTGTTCGATCAACCATTCTGCACTATGAAATCCTTTTTGCAAAAAACAAAATAGGTGTTGTTGCTGATGATGGGGGGAGAAAAAGAGGTGGAAAATGGTAGAGAAAGGACGACAGGTTCGTAAACTTGCGGCCATAATGTTCACCGACATGGTCGGCTACAGTGCATTGACCCAAAAGAATGAGGCGCTGGCGCTCGAGCTGCTCGAAGAACAGAGACAACTGCTGCGTCCAATTTTTCCCAAGCACAACGGTAAAGAGGTCGAAACTGCCGGCGATGCGTTCTTTGTAGAATTCGCGAGTGCGCTGGATGCAACACGGTGTGCGATTCAAATTCAGACAATGCTGTTTCAGCGTAATTCGGCGATGGAGCCGGAACAACAGATTCGCCTTCGCATCGGATTGCATTTGGGCGACGTTGTCCATCGTGGCAAGCACGTCCATGGGGATGGAGTGAACATCGCTGCACGCGTTGAGCCGTGTGCCGAGCCGGGAGGAATCTGCTTGTCGGAAGATGTTGCCCGGCAGGTTGAAAACAAAATCGAGCTGCGACTGATCCGGCTCGCCAAACGAGAGCTGAAAAATATTCAACTGCCCGTGGCGATTTACAGAATTGAGATGCCATGGGAAAAAAGTCGTCCGTCATTTGGTGATCGGTTTTCCGTTGCATTGAAGTCGAACAAGAAATTTCTGTACGGTACACTCGCGGCAACGGGTGTTGCCCTCATTGTTCTCGCTCTCCTTTATGTCTTCACCGACGTTCCGGCGAATAGCAATTCCATCGCAGTGCTGCCGTTCGACAACATAAGCGGCAATCCCGAGGATGAATACTTCAGCGATGGCATGACTGAAGACGTCATCGCACAAATTTCCAAGATTGCCGGGCTGAGAGTTATATCTCGGACATCGGTCATGCAGTATAAGACCCGCGAGAAGTCTCTGCTTGATATTGCACGAGAACTCAACGTTGGGACGATTCTTGAAGGGAGTGTGAGACGGGCAGGGGAACAGGTGCGAATCGTCGTGCAGTTAATTAACGCGGCAAACGATGATCATCTCTGGACGGAAACCTACAATGAAAAAATGACGGACATCTTTTCTATTCAGAGTGATGTTGCACAGAAGATTGCGGAGAAGTTAGAAGCGGAAATCTCGCCATTAGAAAAAGAACGCATTGAGAAAAAATTCACTAATAATCTCGAAGCGTATGATCTGTATTTGAGGGGCCGTTATTATTGGAACAAGAGACTGCCTGATAAACTGAAGATGGGCATCGAGTATTTCAAGCAAGCGATCGCGAAAGACTCCAACTATGCCCTCGCCTACGCCGGCCTGGCTGACTCCTACACCATCCTAGGGAATTATAATTTGTTTCCTCCCCAACAAACATATCCAGAGGCGAAGACAGCAGCGTTGAAGGCATTGTCCATTGATCCCAATCTTGCCGAGGCACACGCGTCGTTGGGGTTTGCCATAATGAATTATGACTGGGATTGGGCTGCCGCAGAAAGAGAATTGAAGCGAGCAATTGAGATCAATCCTAACTATGCGACTGCCCACAGTTGGTATGCCTTCTTGTTGACAGTGACAGGGCGATTTGAAGAAGCAGCGCTCCCCAGAAAAAAAGCAATGGAATTGGGTCCTCGTTCGCCGGTTATCAATACTGATGTCGGACTCACGTTGTACTTTGCGCGCAGGTACGATGAAGCGATTGAGCGGTTTGACAAGGCACTCGAGATTGATCCCGCGTTTGGGTTGGCATATGTCCCTAAGGGAGGGGCGTATGTACAAAAGAAGATGTATAAAAAAGCTATCGAAGAATATCAAAATTTCACGGTGGGACTAGCGTTTGCTCATCTGAGTCATCCGATTCCCATTGCCGCGCTCGGACACGTGTACGCTGTGTCTGGAAGAACGTATGACGCACTCGCCATGCTCGATTACGTTAAGGAAATGTCAGATAGCCAATATGTTGCCCCGTACTGGATGGGAGTGCTCTCCATAGGACTCGGGAAAAAGGAACAGGCGCTCCGTTGGCTCGAGAAAGCGTATGAGGGACGTGATGGGTCAATGGTTTTTCTGAAAGTTGATCCGGTGTTTGACAGTATCCGTTCAGACCCGAGGTTTACCGCATTGCTGAACAGGATGGGACTGAAGCAATGAATGATAGTTCAACCATCTCATAATCTCCATCACCTGCTGCTATTGCTCTTTTCCAAAACATCCGAGGGCTTCTCAATCAGGTAAGCGATCATTTCTTTTCCGGCTATCGTGTCCTTTCCGGCGTGCAATTCCTTTACAGATATTTCTCGCGAAGAATTCGTTCGTGATGCAACTCGTGGCCAGCGATGATGTACGCGAGCGCTCGCACCGAAACCTCCGCATCGCTTGCGACGCCTCGCCGCGTCCATGCTTCATCGCTGAGATGGCGAAGCAAATACAACGTCGAGTGTCGCACGCAATCGAACTCATCTACCAACTCATTCAATGTGCAATTGTCAAAGTTGCCAAATTGAACGTACGGGTCTTGGTCGAACCCTTCCAGCTCTTTTTTGTCGTTGCGTGAAAAACGCAGGGCGCGATAGGCGAAAATCCGCTCCGTGTCTATAATGTGCCCAACGACTTCCTTGATGCTCCACTTGCCGGGCGCGTAGCAATGAGCGCCTTGCTCTTCGGACAACCCGCGCAGCAAGGTTAGCGTGTCGCGATTTTGCTGTTGAAGCGTTTCGAGAATAGCCGCCTTTGGAACGAGTGAAATGTACTTGCCGTAGTAAGGGAGATATTCGGTCGGTTCGGGATAGTGGAAATTGTTTGTGGACATGGGCGATTCTCCTTTTTTGCCAAAAAAAACGGACATCAGATATTTGTTTTCCGAACGTAGTTGCTAACGTACATCGGAGTCTGAATATTCTCGGACAATTTCGGATCGTTCATGGGTTGCGCTGCCCTCACTTCCATCGGCACAACGCCCGCCCAAATCGGAAGCGTATAGTCTTCATCATCATCGCTCGGCGGACCCGTTCTCACTTTCGCCGATGCGGATTCAATCGTCATTGCAATCACCGTCGTTCCGTCCAACTCTTTTCGGTTCGGTTTGCGCGCATCGTTCCATCTGCCGCGGGCGACGTGCTCTGTTATCGCCTCAAGCGCTCGCAGCTTCTCTTCATCTGTTTCAAGCAATCGTCCTTTGCCGAACAACATCGCCGAACGATAGTTCATCGAAGAATGAAACACTGAACGCGCAAGCACGAGTCCATCCACCAACGTGACCGTCACGCAGAGAGGATTCCCATCGGCAATGTGTTTCAGCATTCTGTTCGCAACTGCGCCGTGCAGAATGATCTCGTCGTCGAGTCTCGCGTGAATCGTTGGAATCACATACGGCTGCCCGTCAACAACAAATCCGACATGACAAATCAATGCTTCGTCAACGATTCGGAAAATCGTTTCTTTGTCGTACGTGCCGCGGTTGGGGTAGCGGTGAAGTTGATTCAGCGACGTTTTGGGAAAAACAGACACGACTCATCCCTCCGTAGCTTCTGGAATGAGATTCTCCGTTGAAATGCTGAAAATATCCGAGCGCCCATACTTCTCTATCGCGCCAATGATTTCCAGCCCGATGATTTTTCCTTGCTCGTCCAAATCCAAATTGATACCCTCTTCCAATTCTCTTGTGCGCGCAACTTCCTTTTCCTGTATTCTGATGTAGAGAGCATCAACTTCCCGATCATATTCTATTTTCATGTTCCTCTCCTATCTTTTTTTGTCGATGACAGTCACGACGACAATATTGTCATTTTCTTCTTTGAATGTCACTTTGAGCCATTTGTTCTCGACGTGTTTGAACGCGTTCTTTCTTCCCTTGATTGAATTCTCTATCGCTTCGGGAAAGAGGAGCGTATCTCTAACGTTTGCCTCAGAGATTTTTCGCCATTTCATTTGCCTTTTGGCGTGTCGACTGAACGTTGTCTTCAATCAGAATCCTCCTGATAAAATCCAAGTTGATTTCGCCTTGGATCTGCCAGTGTCATAAAACTGTCGTTTTCTACGATTGACTTTTCGCATCCTCTCTCGCCGCACGCACCATCGCCTCAAGGCTGCGCTCGACGTCGGCCTCGGTTGTCGCCCACGAGCTAACGCTGATGCGCATGGCTGTCTGGCCTTGCCAGACAGTACCGCCGCACCAACATGTTCCATCATCTTGAATTCGAGCAATCACGCGATGAGTTTTCTCCGCATCGCCGAATGATACCAACACCTGGTTCAAGACAACGTCGTTCAGCACGCGGTAGCCGGCGGCCGTGAGTCCTTCGGCAAAACGGCGGGCGTGGCGACATGTCCGCTCGATGAGATCGGCAACGCCGGAGCGGCCCAGCGAGCGCAGCGCCGCCCAAACGTCCACGCCTCGTGCGCGCCTCGAAAGCTCGGGCGTGTAATCCGATGGATTGCGGTGCTCGGTGACCGTTGGAAGATACTCTGCCGTAATTGCCATCGCTGCGCGTAACGCATCTGTGTCGCGCACGAACGCAATGCCGCAATCGTACGGCACGTTCAGCCACTTGTGCGCGTCGGTTGCCCATGAGTCTGCCTGTTCAATACCAACGGTGAAAAACGATCGCGATGGCGCCGCTGAAGCCCACAGCCCAAACGCGCCATCAACGTGAATCCACGCGCCCGCGTCATGCGCCCGCGTACAAATCTCTTTCACCGGATCGCATGAGCCGGTGTTGACATTTCCAACTTGTGTGCAGACGATCGCTGGTCCCCATAGCGCCGGGAGTTTCTCGGCGCGCATTCGTCCCTGATTGTCAACCGGCACTTTCACAACTCTCTTTCTTCCGAGCCCCAACAGCCCCAAAGATTTTATCAATGTCGGATGCGCCTCTTCGCCAATGACGACGCTGATCGGCGGAGCGCCGAAGAGACCATCAGCTTCGACATTCCAGCCGGCTGTTGCCAGCACGGCATGACGTGCAGCGGCTAACGCGGTGAAGTTCGCGACCGTTGCACCCGTGACGAACGCGCCGCCGGATTCACGAGGCAGCTTGAGCAGATCCAGAAGCCAGCGCAATGCAACTTGTTCCAGATGCGCGGTTGCGGGCGTAATGTTGTACAAGCCTGAGTTTTGATCCCAAGCGCTCGCCAGCCAATTCGCGGCAAGCGCAACCGGCAAAGATCCGCCAATGACAAACCCGTAGAATCGCGGACCCGCGATTCCCATCGTGGCCGGAGAGCCGTGGTTATCCAACATCTGAATGACTTTCTCAGGCTCCGTTGGATGTTCCGGCAGAGGCTCGTCGAACAACTTCAGGTTCGCAATCGCTTCGCGGGATGGAGCGACGCCGCGATGTTCGAGCGATTCGAGGTAGTTGAGTGCGCGTGCGGCGGTTGCTTCGAGGAGCGGTCTCATTCGTTTCTCTTTTTTTTCGGGAGACTAAACACATACTTGCCCACTCCCCGAATGTGGTGACGAAAGATAGTTGAATTGGGAAAAAGTTGCTGGAAGGAAGGAGTGAGTGCTTAGGACTTTTCAGATTTCAGAATATCGTTTGCGCCCACTAATGCGAGCACGTCATTTGAACCGTCCTCGATCAACGAAGCGCGGGCATCGCGGTAGAGTTTCTCGATGAGCGTTCCCTTGCAAAGACCGC
Organism: Ignavibacteriota bacterium; assembly: GCA_031394795.1. Classification (GTDB taxonomy): domain Bacteria; phylum Bacteroidota; class Ignavibacteria; order UBA10030; family UBA6906; genus CAADGV01. The sequence continues at coordinate 11,962 of JANNUB010000323.1, forward strand.
GTGCGCCAAACAGTTGTAGCGCGGTGTCGGCGACTTCATACGCGGCTTGCGTGCAATACACTTTCGCCGCAATGGATTGCTCAAGCGCGGGTGGGCGCGTGCCGTCGTTGTACGCCATCGCGGAGCGCGAGAGGAGTCGGCAGTTTTGTACTTTGGTGTACATGTCGAACAAATGCCGCTGCACGAGCTGATGCTCGCAGATCGGCTTCCCGCCTTGCACTCGTGATCGAGTGTAGGCGAGCGCTTCTTCATAGGCTGCGCGCGCAACGCCCGTAAACACCGCGCCCATCGCCGCGTTTGTGAGCGAGAGGGTCAATCGCAGCATCTGCTCGTAACCCTCAGGACCGACAATCATGTAGCGTTGTGGAATGCGCACGTTGGTAAAGCTGATTCCGCCTTGATTCAATCCGCGCTGACCAAGTTTGTCGAGCGCTTTCTCTTTCGCGACGCCAGGCAAATTCAGCGGAACGATCGCAATGCCGTTGCCCGCCATCCCTTGGGATTTATCGAGCGCGAGATAGAGAAGCGCGTGGGTCGCAATTGTGCCGTTCGAAATCCACGACGACTTCTGACCGTTGATGATGTAATCGCTGCCCTCTTTTTCTGCGACGACATCGCCCGCAATTGCTGAGCTCGAAAACTGGGGCGTCCCCGGCATGAAATGATCGGAGCCGTGGTTCGGTTCGGTAATTGCCCAGCAGCCGATGATGGAGGCGCTGTTGTCTTTGACGAACGGCGTGACGAATTCTTCGATCAGTTCAGCGTTCGCTGTAGCTGCAACGAGCGCAAACGGAAATCCGCTGATCGCGACGGTGATGGCAAAGTCCGCGCTGCCCCATCCGAGTTCTTCAAGTGCAATGTGCATGCTGAGACCCTTCAATCCCAGCCCACCACATTCGGCGGGCACAAGCGCCGTATGGAATCGTTGTTGATATGCCAGGTGCAACGTTGACCAGAAAACAGAATTGGGGCGAATCACGTCGTTCGGATTTGCAATCTGATCGAGAGCGAGAACACTCGGTCGCACGACATCTTTCGCAAATGTATGAACTGTCTCCTTGAGGCTTTCGTGTTCTTGTGTGAGTGTGAGATCGAGTTCGCGATACGTTGGCATGATGGCTATGGTTTTGGTTGTTGAAAGGAATTGTTTCCGCATTTCTCTCAAGTGTTTTCTTTCCCTCGTGCGCGCGGTGGTTCCCAGTTGAAGACCGGATCTATTCCCGATAGCTCGGGCAAATACACGCCATCAATCTTATCAGGACGGACATACTTCGCGAGGAAATCAACAATCCTGCGTCGCTCGCTGCGATTCGGATGGATCAACTCATTTCGTTCAACGCGCCACACAGCGCCTTCGACCGGATCGAGTGCGCCATGAAAGCCATATACGTTGAGGAGCCGCATCGCGTTCTCCGTGCTCAACGGTACACCGCGATGAAGGAGATGCGGCGTGACGATTTGTGCGTTGCTGATGCGGGCGAGAAGTTCGTCGTACGGCAATCGCTCTGCGCCCGTCATCAAGTCGAACACGACGAACGGTTCATGCGGCAGCTTGTAGCGCGTGCCGTGCGCTTGCATCAGCCATTCCCCGTTGAGGCGCTCGCCGTCGTTCAGTATCTCGAAGAAGCGCTGCTGCTGGCGCATGACCCATTTTTCAAAATGATGATGTTGCTCGTACGGCGACGTGGAGGCGATGTAGCCTGCGCGCGTCAGCGCGAAGATGACGCTGTTCACGCGCGCAATCGCGCAATTGGAGCCGTCGAGCTTTTCGAGAACGATGATCTCGTCATGCTTGTCGCGCGTCTTCACTGTCGCGATCCGTTCCTGCCCCTCGTGACATTTGTGGTCACCTGGACCGAGACGGCTGCCGGGAAGATGCGGAATGCTCCCGTAACTTTTTATGCCTAATGGTTTGCGCACGCGCTGTTTGTTATGAATAGTGACGCAGTGAATCTGCGAAAAGAGTGAATCAAAAGAAATGTGCTGAACGAAGACCTTCTCGATAATCTATCCTCCCGCAATCGCGCCAACAATCATAAACGGTTCCGTTCCTTTCGCAACCGCGTCGGGCAGCGGCGTGTCCGGGGGTTCGTGAGAAAAATCCTCCGAGCACGCGAAGAATCTGAGGAATGGTCGTCGTTGCAGTGTCGAGTGGTCGCGGATGGTTCCGGCTAACATCGGGTAGCGGACTTCGAGCGCGTCAACAATCGCGCGCTGCGTGACCGCGCCTTCGATCTCGATCCTCACTTCTGGTCCGACGCTCGCGAGTGTTCGCAAATGATGCGGAAGCATGACTCGAATCATAGTAAAATTCCAAAAAACTCAAATACCAAAACAATTTTCAAAACTCAAGTTCCAAGCTCCAAAGAAATCTCAAATCACAAATCACAAACCTTGAACCCTGAACCTTGAACCCAACGTTTAGAATTTGATTCTTGGAGCTTCTTTGTGATTTGGAGCTTGGATATTGGAGCTTTACGCAAGCGTCTGCACTTCCACTGAGAGCACCGCCGGAAGATCGCGAACAATGGGCATCCAACTGTCTCCTGCATTTGCCGATGCATACACTTGCCCTCCGGTTGTACCGAAATAGACGCCGCATGGGTCGAGCGAATCAATAGCCATCGCATCGCGCAGCACGTTTACGTAACAGTTGCGTTGCGGCAAACCTTTTGTGAGCGCTTGCCATGTATTGCCGCCGGTGCGGCTGCGATAGACGCGCAACTTGCCGTCGGGCGGAAAATGTTCCGAGTCGCTCTTGATCGGGACGACGTAGATCGTGTTCGGTTCGTGCGCATGTACGTCAATCACGAATCCGAAATCGGTCGGCAAGTTCCCGCTTACTTCGTCCCACGAATCGCCCGCGTCGTCGCTACGCATCACGTCCCAATGCTTTTGCATGAAGAGCACGTTCGGTCGCGACGGATGCATCGCCATGCGGTGAACGCAATGCCCGACTTCTGCAGTCGGGTTCGGAATGTGGAGCGAGTGAAGTCCGCGTGTGATCGTTCGCCACGTTTCGCCGCCGTCGTCCGAGCGGAACGCTCCCGCCGCGGAAATCGCGACGAAGATTCGTCCGGGATTGTTCGCATCGAGAAGAATCGTGTGGAGGCACATGCCGCCCGCGCCCGGCGCCCATTGCGAGCCTGTGTTGTGTTTGCGCAAACCCGAAAGTTCTTGCCATGTCTTCCCGCCGTCGGTGGAGCGGAAGAGCGCCGCGTCTTCGACGCCGGCGTACACCGTGTCCGGATCGGTGAGCGACGGCTCAAGATGCCACACGCGTTTGAACGCCCACGGATGCGGAGTGCCGTCGTACCATTGATGCGTACCCGGCACGCCGTCGTACTCGAACTTATTGCCGACGGTCTCCCACGTTTTGCCGCCGTTGTTCGAGCGCTGCATGACCTGACCGAACCAGTCGCTGCACTGCGACGCGTACAGACGATTCGGATCAACGGGCGAGCCTTTCATGTGATAGATCTCCAAACCTCCGAACAGCGGACCGTTCACCTCCCACTTCTCGCGCTTCGCATTCGACGTCAGGATGAACGCGCCTTTGCGCGTACCGACGAGAACGCGGACGCTGCCCTTGGGTTTTCTCGTGATGGTTTTTACGCGTGGTTTTTTTCGCAGCGGTTTCTTTTTGGACTTCATGATGGGGAGCCTTTCTTTTTGTGAGAGTTTGTTTTTGATGCAAAGAAGGAAACTCAAACCTAGGAATCAAGAAGAACGCGAGCCATCAGCTTCTTTCAATTCTAATCTAATCAACTTTACACAATCAGTTTTCTTTCCAACGTTTCGTTGTAACGATTCGAGCGTCTTCCAGACTTCATCGGTGCGTCGCTCGGTAGCCTGCCCACTGGAAGCCCAACGTGTTTCTTTTTTTTCTTGGTGCTTAATCATTTGCGTCCTCCTAATGTTGTTCGCGCTAAATTGTGGGAAGCCAACTCAACAATGGTCACGTGATTGTTTTACTGCTCTCGATCTCAATCACGAAAGGCAGCGACAAGCTCAATGCCCCCTGATCTTGATCGTTCTGCTATCATACCTCGCATCAATGTTCCCATTCGGGGCGCGAAGAATCTGGCTCTCATGAAGACAAGCAGGCGCGAGATTCTTCGCTCCCTCCGCTCGCTCAGAATTTGAGGTCGTGTTCCATTATAGCTTCTTTCGCTTTCCTTTTCAAGCCTTCCGCCGCCAGCACAATCACTTCATTCGTCGCGGGCAACGAAAACTCTGGCTCAATTTCATGATTCGCGACAGCGGAGATTGCGTCCTTAATCGCGAGCCACGTCGAAAGCGCGAGCATAAGAGGCGGCTCGGCGACTGCTTTGCTCTTGCGAATCGTGTTTGGGTTTGGAACGTTTTGCAGAAGCTGCACTCGAAAATCCTTCGGAATGTCCTGCGCTGTTGGAATCTTGTACGTGTCGGGCGAGTGCGTCATCAAGTTGCCTTTTTCGTCCCATTTGATTTCTTCCGTCGTCACCCAGCCGTTGCCTTGAATGTAGCCGCCTTCGACTTGTCCCAAATCTATTTGTGGATTGAGCGAATCGCCGACGTCGTGCAAAATATCCGTCCGTAAAATTGTGTGATGCCCTGTGAGAATGTCCACCAACACTTCCGTACATGCCATGCCGAACGCGTAGTAGTGGAACGGCTTCCCCCAGCCTTTTGCTTTGTCCCAACCGATGTTCGGTGTTTTGTAAAATCCTGTCGCGCTCAAGCTTACTTGACGCAAGTTCATCAGCGGCATCGCGTCGACAAACGAGATTTTTCTTTCGGGATGGTCGGAATCGAATATGTTGTCGCTCTCAAAGCGGATGGATTGATGGATTGATGGATTATTGGGATTCGGCTCGGTCCAATACTCCGCGAGCGACTCCGCAATTCGTGTTTTCAATTTGTCAACTGCATCTTTCACTGCCATGCCATTCAAGTCTGTGCCCGCGGATGCGGCAGTGGCGGAGGTGTTCGGGACTTTGCTCGTGTTTGTCGCGTTCACTTTCACTCGGTCGAGACTCACGCCGAACTCCGCCGCGGCGATTTGTTGCATCTTCGTGTGCAAGCCTTGTCCCATTTCCGTGCCACCGTGATTGACGAGTATCGTGCCGTCCTTGTAAATGTTGACGAGAGCGCCGGCTTGATTCAAGAACGTAGTTGTAAACGAAATCCCAAACTTCACAGGCGTGAGCGCGATTCCTCTTTTGTAAAATTCGTTTTGAGAATTGAAATCGTCAACCGCTTTGCGCCTCTCCCAATAGTCGGATGATTTTACGAGTTGGTCGTGAACCATGTAGAGACGATTGTTCTCGACTGTCTCGCCATAGTGCGTAACATTGCGTTCGTTGAGTCCATAAAAATTCTTCTTGCGGATTTCGAGCGGGTCTTTGTGAAGATGGCGCGCAACGCGGTCAACAATTTGTTCGATAACCGCCATCCCTTGCGGTCCGCCGAAACCTCTGAACGCTGTGTTCGAGGGAAGATTTGTTTTCCAGACGCGAGCGAGCACATGCATGTTCGGAATGTAATACGCGTTATCACAATGGAGCATCGCGCGTTCCATAATCGCAAACGATAAATCAGTAGCGCAGCCGCCGTCGCTGTTCAATTCGATTTTGGCGGCAAGCAAGTTGCCATCATCGTCAAATCCGACTTCGTACTTTGAGAGAAAGCGATGGCGTTTGCCCGTCATAATCATATCATCATCGCGGAACAAACGAATCTTCACAGGACGATGAGTCGCGTTGCAAAGTAACGCCGCCCAACACGCCGCGTGATTGCCTTGCGTTTCCTTTCCACCGAAAGCTCCCCCCATTCTGCGGACTTCGACAACAACGTCATGCTTGCGAATGCCGAGTACTTCCGCAATCAGCGCCTGCGTTTCGGACGGATGTTGTGTTGACGAGAAGACGTTGATTTCTTTTCCCTCGCCTGGAACGCACAAACACACTTGCGATTCCAAATACCAATGCTCTTGCGCGCCCGTTCGCAATTCGCCCATGATGACGTTTGGCGCTGACCTTAATGCTTCATCCGCATCTCCGCGTTGCATTGTTCGCGGCGGACCGAGCAAATTGTTTTTCGCTATCGCATCTTCGATGGTGAGAATCGGCTCGAGCAATTCGTATTCGACGCTGATGAGTCGTTCCGCTTCACGCGCTTGCTCTTCCGTCTCCGCCGCAATCAAAAACATCGCTTGTCCGACACAAACAACTTCGTTCTCCGCGAGACATGGTTCATCCTTCACGACGGGACCCATTTGATTGTGTCCAGGAATATCTTTGGAGGAGAGCACCGCGTGAATGCCGTTGACTTTCTTCGCGAGTGAAAGGTCGAACGATTTGATTCTCGCGTGTGCGTGCGGCGAATAAACTACGCGACCGTGAAGCAATTGGTCGTTGACGTGAATGTCGTCAACGTACACCGCTTCGCCAGTTACGTGCTTCGCGGCGGATTCGTGAGGGGTGATTTTCATTTCCATTTCAATCTTATTTCCGAATTGTGCTCGGACAATTAGAGGTCGCTCCTACGGAGCTTTCATGATTTGGTTTTGGGTTTTGATTCTACAAATAGGTCGTCCCTACGGGACTGCTTTCTGTCGGCAAAACATTTTTCTCAGCACCGTAGGTGCGCCCTATTTGTAGCAATGAACAAAGGGCGCGAATCAAGCTCCGATAGGAGCGACCTAAGAATGCTTTTGCATTTTTCGATTCCGCGGTCACCATTTCTCCGTTGTTCCACCGCCGCCGAACTCACCGCCGCCGCCTTTGAAATCCTGCGCCGGCTGCTGCGGCGTCGCGCCGAGCGTTTGCGATACGACGAGCATTTCCGCATCGAGGCTTTCGAATTTCTTTGCGAGTAATCGTTCGTGCGTGAAACCGTTTCTTGCAGTTTTCAAATAGCGGATTGCAAAGACCGCAATCGCAATCAAAATAATTCCCGCAAGCGTCAACACTACTTCGGGATAACCGAGACTGAAATAGTATCTGAACGTAAATGCGGAAAACGCCGCGGCGAGCAATCCGACCCGAATCAAAATGCTGCCCCTCTTTTTCAATCCAACAATAATGTACGCGACGGGAATGCACACCGTGAGGGCATAAAACAAAAACGCAAACGGAATATTGCCGCCTTCCGGAATTGCCATCGAAAGAAGATTTACCGTTGACTCGCGAACGATGAGATAGTTGCCTGCAAGATAGAACGTCACGAGGCTTGCAATCTCAATCATTGTGAGCGGCTTGTTCCAATGTGAAAACTCTTCGCGTTCTGCAAATCGCGTCGTCGCCAAATAGGTGAGAATGGAAATGAGCATCAGCGTAAACGGCAGTAACGCTTGCGCCATCGGTCCGCCGCGAAGCATCGGATGACCGATAATCCACAACACGCACGCGTACGCGGCAAGCGCGGTTAGTCTGTCGGCGTAGCGGATTGTCGCGGCGGCGAGTATCGGCGCCGCAACAATCGCAGGAACGAGCGGCGAGAGGTTTGAATTCGAAGAATAAAGTGAAAAAACAATTCCTCCCAACAGCAATCCAATAGATGAATAGAGGAGCGCGTCGTCAATTCCCGCGCAGTACAATTTCCTTTCTCGAATGAGAAACTCCATCGCGACGATGCAGCCAATGCCCATCATCATAAACCAAATGCTGATTCCATTGGTGCCGCCCGCACTGAACATCAAACTAAAAAGTCCGACGAAACCGCCGACGCAAATCGCCGTGAAGATTGCGAGACCGATGCGGACGAAAATGTTCGGCGTGTAGAGCGGCGTTGTGTGCGCGGCTTTCAGCGCTTGGTACTGTTCGGGAGAAATCAGTTTGCTTTCGAGCCAGCGTTTTGCTTCGCGTGAAATCGCCAACGCTTGAAGCCATGTTGTGTTGTATGCGAGCACAGTGTTCATAAAAATGTGCCTTACATTCCTTTGCGATAGTTACTTCTTATCCTGTCAATCCTGTTATCCTGTCCAGTTTTTCTTTGACGGGATAACAGGATGAACGGGATGGTTTTGTTGGAAACGATGTTGGGCATCGGCTACTTTCTCAGTAATGTTTTGTATTTGAAGAGTCCGTACACCATCGCGCCGCAGGAAACAATGAAGTAGAATTGCCAGAAAGCAAAATCGCTGATGGCTTCGGAAAGAAGTTTTGTGACGCTGATGTAGCCGAACAACGCCGCCATCAACAAAAAGAAAAACGATTGCTCTTTTCGTGCGTAATAAATGCCGAGCGCGCAAAGTGCAATCGTGAGGATGAAGAAAATAAAACTGCGGTCGAGCGAAAACAATCCGCCGAGACTCGCCACGCCGAAGACGAGAAAGCCGAAGCTCATGTACGTGAATGTGAAATGCTTTTTGATGCTGCGGCGTTCGAGCAGAAGCCCAACCGCCATCATCACTGCGCCGAAGAGGAGACCCGAATTGACAAGCTCTGTTTTTGGAAAGATGCTTTCCTTCAACATAGCGACGGGCGAAACTGTAAGCCCAAGCCATGACGCGAGTCCCGTGATGCCAAGGGAGAGCACGCCGCGATGGTCGAAACGATACGCGAGAGGAAAATACGCGAGCGCAGGAATCAGCGCGCCGAGGCTCCACTGTTCGCCGAAGATGGAATATTGAAATTGCAAATACCCGATGATGATTGCGAAGAGAAGAGCCCGGAGAAGCAACATGTAATCGTGCAACGTGCCAGGGCTCTGCACTTCCGCGTTCGAGTACGGCAATCTCTTTTTGTTTACGTACCAAAAACATCCAGCCATCAACAACGTGAGAAGCGCAATGATGACTTGGTGTCCGATGGTGTCAATGTTTTTGTAGATAAGAATGCCGACGCCTGTCGTGAACAACAGCACGCCGAGGTAGAGCATGGTGCGCAACTCGTAAAAGAGCGAGAAGAGTTTTTTCAGGTAGATGTCGGCGAGGGCGTTGTGTTGAACTTCGGTGATGTGTCCCGACGAGAGAAGTGTGTCTATGGTTTTTTTGTTCACGATGTGGTGATGATTGTAGTACTCGATGATTTGCGATAATACAAATTTTTTCTGTCGTTCGTTTTTCCCTCATCCCCCGACCCCTTCTCCCATGTACAGACCGGAGAGAAGGTAAACACTTGTTCGGAGACAAGGTAAACACGTTATTAGGCATGACTGTCAAACAATTGGGAGATGAGTCATGCCGTGGAAAGAAGCTTCAGCCATGTCGTTACGTTTAGAATTTGTTCGTC
>JANNUB010000329.1:0-3506 GCA_031394795.1 Ignavibacteriota bacterium
CGGCTGCCGCCGGCGCGGACGGGTTCATTAGTAAAACGGATCTGACAAAAGAAGCGCCGCTTGCAATTCAGAGACTCTTTGGTGTAAAGCTTTAGATCACATACTTTTGAAGAAGTCCTCCAGGGGGGCGGATGACTGCCAAATCGAAATCGAGTCTTACAAATATCAAACAAAAACTCTTTGCTGGGCTTGTTGCCGCAGCAGCCATCGTTGTTTGTATATCGCTCCTTTCCGTGTCGGCTATCAGATCTCTCCTTCTTGCGGTCGGTCGGGTCGAGCATACGCAGCAAGTGAAGAACGAGCTCCGCCTCGTTCTCTCTCACGTTTTGGAAGTTCAATCGGCTGACCGTGGTTTCCTTCTCGCAGGCGACGACAGATACCTTCTGTCGCATAAAGAAGCATCTCGTGAACTCCCGACAATCGTGAATAATCTCCGTCTGCAAACAACAGATAATCCGCACCAACAACAGATGTTTCTGTCGCTCGCAAGGCTAGTTGAAGAGCGCGTAGCGTTCTCCAGTCAGGTAATCTTTATCAGGAAAACAAAAGGAGAAACACGAGCACGTTCGTTATTTGAAACAGGAAGAGGAAAATCGTTGACCGACAGTGTCCGCGTTCTTATTGCGCAGATGATTGCAGAAGAAGATCGGCGTCTACAAAGGAGAAGAGAGGTTGAAACTGGTCAGGCGAATCGCAACGAGCTTATTATTTATCTCAGTCTTGGGGTGCAGGTGATGTTGCTGGCGTTCATCTTTGTTGTTGTGAAAAGAGATGTGGCAGGACGGCGAAAGGCAGAAGATCGGTTCCGGTTGGTCGTTGAATCGGCCCCGAATGCGATTATCTTAGTGGATTCAACGGGTATAATCCGCTTAGTCAACGCCCAGGTGGAACGCTATTTTGGGTACAATCGTGACGAGCTCCTTGGAAAGAAAATTGAAATGTTAGTTCCCAAAGAGAATGCAGTTGACCACACGGCTCTTCGGTCGAGCTTTTTCTCTCATCCGGATATACGCAGTATGGGAAAAGGACGCGACTTATTTGGTTTGAGGAAAGACGGTTCTAAAATTCCTATTGAGGTGGGTCTGAACCCAATTCACTTTGAAGAGGAAATGCTGGTGCTTGCTTCCATCATTGACATCGCCGAGCGTAAGCAAACAGAAGAAGCATTGAAGGATAGCGAACAACGGCTTACACTGGCCCTCGATTCCAGTCAGATGGGGGCTTGGGACCTCGACCTCATCCACGACACGGCTGTCCGATCGCTGAAGCATGACCAAATTTTTGGCTATGATTCTCTCCTCCCACGATGGGGAGCAGAGATATTCATGAAGCACATCGTTCCGGAGGATCGAGACCAAGTCCAGAAAAAATTTCAAGAGGCGTTTACTGCTGGGAATCTTTATTTTGAATGTCGAATCATAAGGCCGGACAAATCCGTTCGTTGGATCGCTGCTCAGGGACGCGCATATCGCAATGAAGAAGGAACACCGGTAAGAATGATGGGTGTGGTTAGTGATATCACCGATCGGAAACGGGCAGAGGAAGCGGCCCGACAACTCAATGCAGACCTCGCGAAGCAGTCCGCACAACTCGAAGCCGCGAACAAGGAACTTGAGGCATTTTCCTATTCTGTGTCGCACGACCTGCGGGCTCCGCTGAGGCACATCAGCGGATTTGTGGAGCTGTTGGAGCGAAATATCCAGTCAACCCTTGATGAAAAATCGAGAAAGCACCTTAAAACGATATCAGAATCTGCGCTTCACATGGGTCAGCTGATTGATGATTTGCTAGTTTTTTCCAAAATGGGCAGGGCAGAGATGATGAAATCACGTGTCGATTTGAAACTTCTGATTGAAGGCCTGGTAAGAGACTCGGCTGTCGAGACAGTAGGAAGAAGCGTGGAATGGAAAATCGGCCAGCTTCCGGTGGTACAGGGCGATCCTTCCATGCTGCGAATGGTTTTCGTGAATCTGTTATCGAATTCCGTGAAATATACGCGCACGAGGGAACACGCCAGGATTGAGATTTCAGAACAACCCGGCAAGAACGGAGACTGCGTCATTGCCGTCAAGGACAATGGCGTTGGGTTTGACCCAAAATACGGCCACAAACTCTTCGGCGTGTTTCAGCGGCTCCACGGCTCCGACGAGTTTGAAGGCACGGGTATCGGCCTTGCGACTGTTCGAAGAATCGTCCATCGCCATGGGGGCACAACATGGGCCGAGGGCGAGCCAGATAACGGGGCGACCATTTATTGCACACTTCCCAAATATGAGGGACTGACATGAGCGATCTCAAAAGAATTCTTCTTGTTGAAGACAGCGCCAAAGACGTCGAATTGACACTGGAAGCCCTGGCTGAAAACAACCTTGCGAACGAAGTCGTCGTCGCACATGATGGCGTAGAGGCGATGGACTATTTGCTTCGTCGTGGAGAATACAAAATGCGTGCGAGCGGCAACCCCGCTGTTGTTCTCCTGGATCTCAAGATGCCCAAAATGGACGGCTTGGAAGTTCTCAAGGAAATCAAATCGAATCCCGAACTGAGGCTGGTCCCGGTCGTCATGCTGACCTCTTCCCGAGAAGACAAGGACCTCATCGAGAGTTACAAATTAGGAGTGAACGCGTACGTGGTGAAGCCGGTAAATTTTGAGGAGTTTCTGAACGCCATCCGGGAACTCGGTCTTTTCTGGGCGGTACTCAACGAGCCACCTCTCGGAAGCGTGAGAAAAGAAAAATGAACGTTTCGATACGGCAGAGAATGGACGTGATGAGAGAGAATCAGACGGAAAGTATTTTTGGATGAATACAAAGCTTCGAATACTTCATCTGGAAGACAACCCGAACGACGCCGAATTGATTCAGTCGATCCTCGAGGCTGACGGCATCAGCGTCGATACGCAGGTTGTCGCGAAGGCGGAAGATTTTATCGCCGCTCTCAACAAAGGCGACATCGACGTGATCATCTCTGACTTCACGTTGCCCACATTCGATGGACCTGTCGCATTGAAGATCTCGAAGTCGACGAGACCCGATGTCCCGTTCATTTTCGTTTCCGGGACTATCGGTGAGGAACGCGCCATTGAAGCGTTGAAAAATGGGGCGACAGATTACGTTCTCAAAAGCCACTTGCAACGCCTCCCTTCGATAATTCATCGAGCCCTTCAGGAAAAAGAAGAGAGATTAGAAAGAAAAAAAACAGAGGAGAGTCTGCGGGAACGCGAACAACAACTTTCTTCCATCTACGATACCGTCGCGGATGTCATCTTCCAATTGGAGGTGGAAAAGGATCGGCGATACCGATTTATCTCTGTCAACAAATCTTTTCTCAAGACTACTGGACTCGACAACGATCAAGTAATTGGCAAACGTGTAGATGAGCTCATCCCGGAACCGTTGTTGTCACTTGTGCTGCAGAAATATGGACAAGCTATCCAAGAGAAGAGGGTCGTCCGATGGGAAGAGACTTCAGAATATCCGACGGGAACGCTGACTGGTGAAGTCAGC
>JANNUB010000415.1:0-13224 GCA_031394795.1 Ignavibacteriota bacterium
TGATTGTAAAATCACTTCTTCCCGCTTGAAGAGTGCAATTCTTGTCTTCGTTATATCCCTGAAAACGTATTTGCACGTCAGCGTTCGAATCTTTCATTCGTACACGATCAAAAAATATGAGCACATCGGGTTTCAGAAAGATCAACGTCCGATATACAGCCTCCACATCGGAATTAACGAGGCGATATGCTTCTGACGCATCGCTGGTAACGACAACGTGGTTCTTCTGCTTGTCATAATGTTTTATTTGCGCCTCCGCCCACGAAGCATTTGTGCCTTCGTGCCCGTCATGATATTGATGTCCCTTGCCGTTGATAAGCACCGCGGTGTGCGACTCTGTCAGCCGCAGAACCCAATGGGGTTCCGTGTACGGGTATGCAGCGTGCAGCGGATCGTGAAGCAGGCGGTCACCATATGCTTTGAAGATGACACTGTTCCTGTCGGCATGTTCATGGTTTGCCGGAGAGCCGCTTCGCATCGCAACAACGGAATCCACTACACCCCACCCTGAGCGTGCGACAACCCAGTCGTTATCAAAGCGCGCATCAAACAATTCCGGTCCCGGCGTCTTTGCTTTCACTGACGGATCATACCAGACAAACGGGTAGTGACTCCGGATTTCACCGACCGAAAGTCCAACGTATTGAGCAATCGGGTCTTTGAATTCGCGGGCCGTCCACAAAGCAACCGACACATCGCCCATATACCATGCATCGCCGAAGTTCACGCAGTCATCAAGATGCCCGATCGCGGGCATTGACATGTTAAGCGCAAACCGCGTTGTCCCCGGAAAATTGATGAGGTTCCGCTCATTCGTTCCGACTGTCCGGCGGAGCGCCTCAATACAAATCGTGAGATGTTGAGCAGTGTAGCCCCAATAGGCGATGCCTTCTTCATAACTTCCATCCGCGCCGAAGATTGATGAGAACGCTTTTGCACTTTGCAACGCCATATTCACCCACCGCTTTGCCTGGGGATTCTTATCATACAGCAAACATCCACCAACAGCCAAGCCCGCGATAGGAATGACCTTGAGGTTTGTTGAATTCAAAATGAACGGCCAACGGCTCACGTTGACCTTGAATGGATAGTCATCTTCAGGATCGAAACTCCAGCCGCGCACACGATCAGGATGCATCATTCCGAAAAGCGTTCGATAGCAGGCGGCGGCACCTTTTTCGGCGATCTGCTTTTCCATTTCCTCTTTGGTCGCAGCGTTTAGCTCGTTATCAAGCCATTCACGGGCGTACGACATTGCGATCGTTGCTTCGGATGCGCGTTGCAACGCGATCGTATGTTCCCCCGCCTCCAAAAAATAATCCCATCGTTTGTACTCAAGGATTCGGTCGATGGCAACACGGGCAATGTCAAGGTGCTGCTTGTCCTTTGTGAGTTTGTACACAAACGAAGAACGCTCGAGAATCAGACGGGCACGCAGCATGTCCTTTGAATGGTTATTCAGACGCAGCTCATCTTTCAGGAATTTCAAATCGGCTTTGAGGTCAGCTTCCTTCATCGTCTTCCAATGCGAAGCGAACCTCGGATGTTGAACAGTCTTCAGAATTCGGGGAACGTCAGAATCATCGAATAATAGGCTCTTCCGTTTTCGGGGCGTGTCCTCCGGTAGCGGAGCTGCATCGGCATTCGTCACGCCAGCGTAGAGCCCAGCCGCGGCAAGAACGCTGCTCTGTAAAAATTCCCTGCGTGTGGGTTTCATAGATATTCCTCCTGAAGCACTTCGTTTATAGTTACTACCCGGCTGGATGCCGCCGAGCGCGTCATCGCTTCAATTACGACGAGTGCGTGCAGACCTTCGTCGCCACCAATCCAACGAGCATTTTTTGTTGGTTCATTTCAGTGTGTTCTGTGTAATGAAGTTCGAGAGTTCTTCCTCCCCGTCAACAACTCTTAGTTGAACGAGAAAATGCCGATCCTCGCCCGGCTCAAGAAATTGCAACGTGCCTGCTGCCCGTTCTTTTGCCCTTCCCCCAACCCCACAATTTGCCGGTTCCATACCAACAACGTATGTTCCTTCACCCATCATCTTCCACTCGATGTAGCGCGGAAGTTCCTTCTGTCGGAATCGTACAGATAACCCGACTTGCTTCCTCGCATCAATCAGAAGAACAGTCGCAAATCCATCGGCATCGGCAATCAAATCATGGAAAAATACTTGCTCACGATATCCAGAAACCGGCGATGAAAACATCGCAGCTTCATCCACACCTTTTTCTGCTTCTGCATCTCGCGGCTTCATGCTTCTGGCGTTGAGAAGGAGACGAGAGCCATCATCAACCAACGGCCATCCTGCATTGATGTGGTATAACATCATCAATGGCAAAGTTTGATGCCCTTCGTTTCTCACGTGGTCATTTACTGTTATCAACGATTCGCCCAAGCGTGTTTCAATTGTACGGTGGAGAAGGAGATTCTCTTTGAACAATCCCGATTCTCGCATGAGACCGTGCAACTGCATTATGCACGTATCGTTTTTCCAACGCGTTTCGTTTCGCACGCCGGTAGCCGGCAGATTGGAGAGTCGTCCGTGAAGTCCGAGCTCTTCACCAGCATCAAGGCAAGGCGCCCCAAGGAAACTCATACCGCATCCAGTCATCAAACCACCGGGGAAAGAGCGAGCCCAACCGATGCCGCGTGGATCATAGTAGCTCGGATGCACATCTCCATTCGCCGAGCGCCATGCAAGCGGATAGCCTTTGTAGTCCGCAAGCGAGATGTCCATTCCGCGATCGATGGAGACCTGAAAGCGTAGACCTGATCCGGTGCGGACATCCGCAATTCGCACGGCCGTCTCAAGGCCGTCCTGCAACTGCATCATCCGGATACCAGCCACCTGCGAGAGATCGCCTACGCGAGTGAGAAGCTCTTGTTTGCTGTAGTCGTGCCCGAAGAGGATGGCCATATATCGGTCGATGGTACGAGTCAATCGTGACGCACGGAAGCGTCACGAGTTACGGGAGATTTCGCTCATCATTTTTCTCAGGGTCTCAACATTCCGCCGGGAGTTTTCGATTAACGGAAGACAATGCGTTTCAATTGTCACATGGGAAACAACCCTATCATGCATCAGCGCGCTGATCTGTCCAACCCAATCCAGGACCCCTTCGCCTATCGGGACGCATTGAACCAACGAACCTTGCTTTGTGTCTTTAACATGTACATTGAAAATCCTATCCTTAACCGCCTGATAGCCATCGGGATATGGAAGCTCATCGGTTCCATAGGCATTGGCTGGATCCCAATTCGCGCCCAGAGCAGGTGAGTTCACATCATCAATCATCCTCCGGGTGTTTGCTCCAGTATCACACCAGAAGCCGGGCTCGTTCTCGATCGCAAGCTTCACGCCCGCACGTTCTGCGATGGACGCAGCACGACGGAGGAAATCCACGGCAACGTTGTAGCGACTTTCAGGCTCATCCTCTTCGCGCTGGAATCCGAAAACAATAATAAGCGGGGCGCCCAGCGTTTTTGCCATTTCAATGGTCTTGGGAAGCGCAATGTTCAACTCTTCTTCGAGCTCATTGAGTTTGGATAGTGGGTGTTTGAAAATGCCGGGAGACAATGCGGTGATGCGTACATCTCCCCTGCGAAGATATCGCCGCACTTCTTCAATGTCCGCTTTGTCAACGTTGGGAACGCGTCCCGATTTCAGTAAGCGGATCTCAACGATCGAAATCCCCCACAAGGATGCATAGTGCATTGTCTCACCAAAATCATTGCTGATTTCGTCACTGACGATTCCCACCTCGATTGTATTCCTCGTGTTTTCCATAAACTCATTCGATTTCGTTTTTCTGTTCCTGATATCCGATCTCTTGCGAGATCTTGGCTGCTTCTTCTTTCAACATCTCGATCATGCCGTCGAGCATTTTTCCATTCTTCGCTGTCGCATGCGGGAGAGCCATCATCAAGGCAGCAGCAACTCTGCTGTGGTGGTCAAAAATAGGAACTGCAAGGGCACAGAGGTCAGGCTTGTATTCGGCATCAGCAATGGAATAGCCGCACTCCTTCACTTTTTGCAGGCGTTCTTTCAGTTTCTTGAGGCTCGCAATCGTGCGCGGCGTGTACCTCTTAAGGCCGCTTCGCTGAATGATCTTCTTCAGCACGTCCGGGCGCAAATCTGAAGTGAGAACCTGTCCTGACGCTGTCGCGTGAACAGGAGAACGCTGCCCCAGTCGTGCCACCATAGTCCAGATCTCCGGCGTATCGACGCGGTCGATGATGATCACTTCATAATGGTCAAGAATGGCAAGGTAGTAGCTTTGCTTGGTTTCGTGTGCCATTCGCACAAGATGAGGGTGTGCAACAGTCTTCAAATCGATCCTGCTGAGCGCAACATTCCCCCAATCCAGGAGCTTTATCCCCAGAGTAAACTTCCTTCGTTGCTCATCGTGATTTACGAGAGAATTGTGTTTCAGGGTAGTAAGAATTCTGAAAAGCGTACTCTTCGGAACACCAATGCGTTTAGAAAGGTCGGCGAGCGAAAAGCCTTCGGCCGTCGTAGCCAGAATCTCAAGAACCTGGACGGCCCGTTGCACTGCGGGGACTATGTATTCCATGACCGTGTTCTCCGTTTCACTAATAAATCAATGTTTCATTAGTGCTAATGATACATTATACCAAATTATTTCACAACACGAAACTCCTGAAAATGTCAGAACAACTATGCCTCTGCAAGCTCCACATCAACAAGAGTGTACGGGCCCTTAGGTATGACGGCGACGGTTGCATCGTCACCGTATTTTGCCAAACCCTGCTGCAACGCGCTTTCAACGCTATCACTTGATCGAACAAACAATTTATCTCGATACTCGGTAGGAATACCTGTTGATACAAGTACGACATCTGCTTTGCGTGCAGCCTTCGCACATTCCTCCAGTTGCCACTGATCAAGCACTACCGGGTTGGAAAAGATCGTTTGAAGAAACGCTTCGGCAGACTCGAATTTCGTCGCCATGTCGCGAAACTCATTACTGCCAAGGCCTTCTGCACATTCTGCCGCGATAATCAACATCCCGCCCTTCTTCACGATTGGCAACGCAGCAGTCATGCCCTTCACCGCTTGGTAGAACGTAAGATCCAATGGATAACCTGCGCTGGTAGTGATAACAATGTCGACGGGCTCCCTTACCATAGCGCGGACCGAATGCCGGACGTGCGAAATCCCTGCCTCGTGCGCCCGAATTGGATGGCCGGCAAACACACCCGATATCTTCCCGGATTCATTCATAGCTACATTCACGATAAAATCATGACCTGCCATCCGCGCAATCTCCAACAGTTCATGATGGAGCGGGTTATTCTCAATCGAGCCTTCCTTGCACATTTGGTTTTCAAGAAACAGCGGACTGTGGAGGGATTTGATTGTCGATTCTCCCGCACAGCCTGGTGCAACGAGTTTTCGGCCACCCGAAAAACCAGCCATGAGATGAGGCTCGATAAACCCTGTCGTAATTTTCAGGTCTGCGTTACAATACTCCTTGTCGATATACACTTGAGTGTTGCGCAAGGTTTGCCCGAGGTAATGTTGTTCTTCAATTATTCTCGCATGGTGGTCAACAATCCGGTAGCGGTTCTGGATGTCAGCGCCAACCATCTCTTCGAGCTCTTCTGGTTTGCTTGGCCGATGAAGACCAGTCGCCACCAGAACAGTAATGTTCTTTCGACTCATGCCGTTTGCTTCCAACACACGGAAGATATGTGGAAGGATGATCTTGTTGGGGGCGGGACGTGTCACATCGCAGATCACAACGCACGCATTTTTGGCTTTCCGAGCGAGCACAGAAAGGGGCGGTGAGTCGATCGGATTTTGCAGGGCTCGCGCTATCTCGCTGCCCGGATCTGACAATGCTTCGGCTGCAGGCATCGTCATCACCTTGACCAGATTGCGTTCCGGGAGGTTGACGTCAAGACCCTTCTTACCGTATGCAAGGTGGACTTTCATGATTACACAATTCCTGTCATTGTTGTGGTCATGGCCGGCCGCTCGACGCCTTTTCTTTTCCTGTACTGACTCTCACGATACACTTGTATTGGGTCAATAGCTCCACCATTCCTGGAACGCGCAACTCCCAAGATGGGTGAAACATCTGTTACGAATGCGCTCTTCAGTGTCTTCAGGGCCATGATGGCATCATTGTTCTCTTGATGGAGAGAAAGACTCTGTCGATCAACGAGCAATGCTTGTGCGTATGCCCGTTGCAATTCCTCGACCGTGCTCATTAATGATTCAATCGGATCAGTCACGTTATGACTTTGATCTATCATGTATGCAGGTGGGGGCGATTGTCTCGTTGCCCGCAGTGAATCTTGTACTAGCTCATGAAAGATCAGGAACAACTGGAACGGCTTGATACTTCCGGCATCGAGATCATCGTCTCCATACTTGCTATCGTTGAAGTGAAAACCACCGAGCCGTCCGAACTGCAATAGGCGAGAGACAATCATTTCGATATTCACATTCGGCGCGTGATGGCCAAGATCAACCAAACACGATGCCTTCGATCCGACCTGTTCGACAACGTAGTATGCCGTTCCCCAATCATTGATAACGGTTGAATAGAATGCCGGCTCGTACAACTTATATTCGATAAAGAGTTGCCAGTCGTTCGGAAGAGATGCATAAATTTCCTTGACGCTTTCTAGATACAGTTCGAGACTCGTCCGAAAGTCGATTTGTCCGGGGAAATTGCCGCCGTCTCCAATCCACACTGAAAGGGCCTTCGAGCCTAATTCTTCTCCGATCTTGACACATTCGATGTTGTGGTCGATAGCGAGCTTCCTCACACTCCGGTCGGCGTGCGTGAGACTTCCAAACTTGTAGCTGAGCATTTGCCCCGGCTGATCTTGAAACGTATTGGAATTCATCGCGTCAAAACCGATCTGCAATGAGTCTGCAAACTGACGCAACACCAATGGCTTCTCCGGTTTGTCCCACGGGATGTGTAATGCTACACGGGGCGTTGCCCGTGTAAGCTGGTGTATCGCTGCGCAATCAACTAACTTGTCGAAAACATTGCGAGGCTCGCCTTCGCCCGGGAATCGTGCGAAACGAGTCCCGCCCGTACCAACACCCCATGACGGCACAGCAACAGCAAACTCTTGAACCTTTTCTGTAATCCCCTCGATAGCAATCCCGCGTTTCTCCAATTGCTTGGCTAATATGTCGTAGTCACGCTCCAAATCCGGGTGCGCACGTTTGTTTTCTTGAGCGACGAAAGATTGATCGATGGTGAATCCTGTTTCCATGATGATCGCCTGAATCAGATATGATGAAGAATGTCGAAGCCCGTTGTTCCGATATCAATGCCAAGTAAAGTCATGAGATGCCGTGCGACTATCGAACAAATGCAGCTGCTACGCCGCCGTCAACGGTAAGCACACCACCTGTCGTTTTCAACGACCTGTCGGTTGCGAAGAACAATGCTGCTTCAGCAATGTCCTCAGGTAGAATGCTTTCACCGAGAAGCGTGCGCTTGCGGTAGAATTCTTCGAGTTGGTCCGGTCGGATGCCGTATGCCTGAGCGCGTTCTTTCCGCCAGTTTCCGCTCCAGATCGAAGAACCCTGCAGGACAGCGTCGGGACACACTGTGTTGACGCGAATCTTTGCCGCTCCACCCTCGTCGGCGAGACAGCGAGCAAGATGTAGTTCGGCCGCCTTCGCTGAACTGTACGCCGCGGCGTTCTTCCCGCTTGCGAGCGCGTTCTTTGAAGCAACAAAAATGATGGACCCGCCTATGCTTTGTTTCTTCATCACCCGAAACGCTTCGCGCGCAACGAGGAAGTATCCCTTTCCTAGAATATCCATCTGCCGTTGCCATTGATCAACGGTTGTATCTTCAATGGGGTTGGCCGAGGAGATCCCAGCATTGGAAACCACAATGTCAACTCCACCAAATGTTGCAACGGTCTCGGCAAATGCACTCTGGATATCCTCCTCTTTTGTTACATCGATCATGCACGACATTGCGCGGTTGCTGCCATGTGTTTGTTCTAACTCCGTTGCTACGACCTTAGCACCTTTGCCGTTGATATCAGCCACCACAACATGGGCGCCTTCGGCTGCAAATCGGCGCGCAATTTCCCTGCCGATGCCGCTTGCTCCGCCAGTGACGAATGCTACTCGTCGCGAAAGTGATTTCTCCGGACGCGCAAGCGAGAGCTTATAGATTTCCAGCGGCCAGTACTCAACACTGTATGCTTCTGCCGGAGTCATCGAAACGTATGTGCTCACGGTAGATGCACCTTTGATTACTGCAATTGTTCGGTGATAGATATCGCGAGCAATGTTCGCTGAGGATTTATCTTTTCCGGTTGCAATCATTCCGACCGCGGGAATTAAAATGATGCGAGGAAACGGATCATACATTTTGTCCCCAGAATTTTTGTTTGCATTAAAGTACGCTTCGTAACGTTTCACATATTCATCAAGCGACTTCTTGAACGCAACCTGAGACTTTGCCGGGTTGTCCAGTCGGATACCCTCGACCACCAGTGGAAAGAGCTTCGTACTCACCAGATGATCCGGACAGGCAGCACCTTTGCTTGCCAGCGATTTGAGATCATTGCTGTTAACGAATTCGAGAACGTCCGGAGCGTCATCAAACGTTAAGACGGTTCGCTTATATCTGCTGACGGCACCACGCACAAACGGAAGAAATTCCTGTGCGAACTCCTTCCGGGTTGCTGACGGCATGGAAGATACCTTCGCTCCACCGAAGACTTTCTTTCCTTTCAGTCGTCGCTTCAAGAAATCCTGCGCATCAGCGATAACATCAATCGTATTGTTGTATGATTCCTTCGCTGTACTGCCCCACGTAATCAAGCCATGCTTCCCCAAGAGGACAGCGCGCAATCTCGTATTATCATTAATGAGTTCGCCACACTGCTTTGCAAGTGTGAAGCCGGGCCGTAGCCAGGGAAGCCATGCGGCAGCTTCTCCGTACACCTTCTTCATCAAGAGCGGTCCGTCTTTCGCCGTGCACAAAGCAATGATGGCATCGGGATGCATGTGGTCAATGTGTGTGTGATCGATAAAGGCATGAATCAGTGCGTCGATGGATGGCCGCTTTGCATTGAGGTCAACGAGACAGTGCGCCAGGTAGTCAACCATCTCCTCATCCGTCATGGACGAGCGTGAACGCAACTCCAACACCGGCCCGAGATCCACACCGGGAAATCCTGCATGTGTAATCGTTCGCAGGTCCGTACCGCTCCCCTTGACGCGGAGAACACGAGTAGCCCGGCCCCGGAAATCTTTCTCAACTATTTTCGCCGACGTGTTCCCACCCGCCCAGTTTGTTACGGAAGGATCTTCCCCGAGTATGTTTGATCTATAGATGAGCAAATCCAATTCGCTCATCCCTTTTGCTTTTTTGTCATTCCAGAAATCTTTCATTTGTGCTTTCTTTTCATTCGTTGTTCGGTTGCTATTTTTGCATTCAGCAATTCTGCTGCCGCCAGAGCAGCGCGGCGTTGCAGTTCACCAACGCTCGCGCTGCTGTACCAAGCGTTGTGACTTGTAATGATCACATTCGGAAGATTGTATAACTCGTTCACCAGCGGAAGCGGCTCTTGTTCAAACACATCCAACGCTGCACCGGCAATGGTATTGCTCTTCAACGCAGTTATGAGTGCCGACGTGTCGACTAACCCCCCACGACTTGTGTTGACGAGTAGTGCATGGTGCTTCATCACTTCTAGTGTTTCGTGGTTGATAACATGCTTCGTCACATCTGTCAAGGGACATTGCAGACTGATGATATCGGACGTGCGAAGTACTTCGTCGATGTCCAATCTCATTACGCCCGCTTCATCGAAAACAGTCTGTGAGATGAAGGGATCGCTCGCCACAACTTTCATATCGAACGCCTTTGCGCGATGTGCCACTAACTGAGCGATCCTCCCAAATCCAATAAGACCCAACACGCTTTGCCTCAGCGGTGGAAGAGCCAGCGGCGGGGTGATTTTCCAGACTCCCTGGCGCACAAGTTTGTCCACCTGAGTTACCTGCCGCTGGAGCGACAGCACAAGCGCCATTGTATGGTCGGCAACTTCGGATAGACAATAGTCGGGAACATTTCTTACAACAATTCCTTTTTGTTTTGCAAGGGAAAGATCGATATTGTCGAGCCCGATTCCATACCGGACGATCCCTTTGCAGCGTGTCATTGCCGCGATGGCTTTCTCCCTCACCGGCGCCCATTGCACCATCACCACATCTGCATCAGTGACGATCTTTGCGACTTCATCTTCCGTCTTGCACTGATAATCTCTAAGCTCCACATCCATGTTTGCAAAGACACTTTTTTCAATATCCAGCGAGGAGAATCCCCAATCCGTTATGACAATTTTATGTTTCATTTTAGGTAGTCGTGAATGATAGTACCGGGTATGAGTGTGAAGTCCGCGCGCCAAAAATATCCATCCCCTATTTCCTTGACAGGAAGTTTGTAGACAGGCGCCTGCGCGTTGGGGCGCAATTCGACCGTGCACGGTCCAGCCCAACATTCATGGACGTTGACATCGGTGAGCAGCCGGCTGGTGAGCTGGCGGATTGCAGGACGTCCGTCAATATGCGGAATCACTTTGTAGTTGATGTTCACGGAGAAATCAAACGTATCGCGTTTCAGATCGTCGAGGCTGGCGCGCGACTGTTTATAGGCCATCGTCCCGGTGATGACGTCAATGCCGTTCCGCTCTAATACGCCAACGAGCAAATCCCTTCGTGTTTGAATCTTGGCTTCACCGAATTTCTTCGGTTGCCCGTGCACTTCCCTGCCGTGAGCGAGTCCCACATCGCTATTGAGAAATAGGTAGGGTGAGTATCCTCCGCTGGTCCCACCTCTGGCGGGATCGCCGAGACGTGCACTCACCATAACGTTGCACTCATTGTAAGAGCCAAGCCATTCCACATCGTTCATGTTGTAGATGTGTATCAGAACCCAATCGTTGATCGGCTCGAGCGGCGGGGGAAGCAGCCCCCGAACGCTTTGCATATCCGTTCTATAGGTCAGCGTCAACACTTCTACATTCCGAAACGTGAACGGAAACTCCGGCACGAGTGGCGCGTCCCATGGCATCGACCATGCATTTTCAGGTGATCGCTTTTTGCTCATTTTGTTTTCACCGACAAGCGCGGCGCTCCTTCAGGTGCTTTCTTGCCGATCCGTTCGTAATACTCAGCCGGAATCTTTTTCGGATCTTTGTAGATGTACCATAGGCACGCATCCTCCGCCTTCTCAGGATATTCCGTTACGCGCATGGGATGACCATAGTTTTCCACTGCGAGAATCTCATTGACCATTGTACAATGTCCGCAATAGTAGCACACGTTGTCTTTGCCCCACGTCCAGCTATGCGGCTTCTTCGAAAAGCCGAACAACTCCGGATTCTTTTCGTTGCCGCTCTCGACCCGTTGTCGTGCAACCCCGCCGCTGCCGCATGGGTCGAGCTTTAATACGTACCGATCAGCTTCTTCCGTCACTTCAATTTCTCCCTGACGGCCGGGACCCATGAGATGCCCGCGCAGACCTTCAACAGTGAGCTGCAATTGCACCTTCACATCGCTTGCCATCACTTTGTCGTAGCGGGATTTGTAGTAGCTGCCAAGAATTTTGCGATAGGCTTTCTCAAGCTCCTCCTCACCGTAGTTGTCCGCGATGTACGTGAAGAATGACCATGACCAGTTCACGTACATGTCGTGGACGATCTGCCATTCAAGCCTTGCATACTCGGTAATGCGTTTTGCTTCTGCAAGGTCGCCGCGATCCATCGCTTCGTACGCTTGTTTCAACGTCGAGATGCCGACTTCATCCGGTTCATCGTGACGAAGATCCCTGTTGAGAAGATCAGATTTCTTGATGTCCATCGTGTCCTTCCGTTTATTTAATTCACGTTACGTAAATCAAGAGTCCCCTCTGTGTGAAAGCGTGTGTGTGAGGGAGAGGGGATTTAGGGGTGTGTAAGAAATAGTGAGCCAGACCGGAATTCGGCCAAAGGACACACCCCTAGCCCCTCTCGCCAACGCTTCATGCCCACACACAGAGGGGAATATTTGGTTAAGGGTTGTTTTTGCGTAACATCAATATTCAATTCAGCTTGTAAGCATAAACCCGCCGCACACATTTATTTCCTGTCCATTCACAAACGAACCTTTATCCGAAGCAAGAAATGTAATCAGGTTGGCGACGTCTTCTGTTGTTCCCACTCTTCCAAGGGGAGTCATTTTCTTCCACATCTCCATGAATTCCGCAGGAGCTTTCCCGGTTATTCGTGTGAGATCGCTGAAGTTTGTCTCCCACATCGGGGTTTCGGTGACTCCGGGACAGACGGTGTTGACAGAAATGTGTTTTGATCCGTACGCAAGTGTGAGCGATTCCGTCAGACTTTTCACCGCAGCTTTTGCAGCAGCATAATGCGCCGCAAGAGCGCGGCCCTTGCGCCCGGCATTTGAGCCAAGATTGATAATTCTCCCGCCACGCACGGGGTCCATAGCTTCCGCAGCCGCAACACTAAGATAAAACAGCGCACGCACATTGACTTCCATCATCTCGTCCCACTCTTCAAGCGTGATTTCGTTGATACGATTGAAGTGACTAATGCCCGCAGAGTTGACGAGAATGTCAATCCTCCCTGTTCTTTTGAGACCTTCCGGCACAACCTCCTGCGCCGTTTTTCCTGACCGGATATCTTTCACCAAGGCAATGTGTTCAGCACCGTTTGCCGGCAAGGAAGACACAAGAGACTTGAGCTTTTCTTCATTGCGATCGATTGCGACGACTCGCGCTCCGCCTTCAGCAAGTTGCTTTGCGGTTGCTTCACCAATCCCACTTGCAGCTCCTGTTACAAACGCTACCTTTCCCGAAAAATCATACGTGCTCATTGGTCCTCACCTGATGCGAAATTCTCTCCCGAAGGGATGGATACCCATAAAGCGAAATGTTCTGCAATGTTTGATCTGCTCCGTGACACCGAAACTGTTCTTCAGTCATAGACTATGGTGGCTGGGCTTCGCATGACGTTTAGCAACCACGCACTCCCGCTGCCTATGCTCTACCATTGACAGCGGGATCGAATGAGTTTTACAAAATTAAGCAGGTGTGTTGGCACGCGCATAAGCCTCAGCAAAAGAATCGAATGACATGGTTACATTTGTCATGTGCCGACGCTTCCAGCCGTTGTCGCGAGTCCTTTAACAAAGCCTTC